>DASYRR010000191.1:0-65187 GCA_036004125.1 Pyrinomonadaceae bacterium
TCGAGCGAGGCGCTGCCGAAAGCGAGAGCCGCCGTACTGCGCGCCCTCCAGATTGACGACTCGCTAGCGGAAGCGCACGCGGCTCTCGGGCTTATCAATGAGCACTCGGGGCAGTTTGCTGACGCTGAAAAAGAGTACAAACGCGCGATCGAGCTTAATCCGAATTATCCAACCGTGCACCACTGGTATGCTCTCTTACTTTTCCTGACAGGGCGGTTCGATGACGGAATGGCGGAGATCAAGCGGGCGCAGCAGCTCGATCCTCTCTCGGCCATCATCGCCGCCAACGTTGGGAATCATTACTTTGGGAGAGGCGATCTCAATGCTGCCTCCGAGGAGTATAAGAAGGCCATCGAGCTTAATCCCAACTTGGGTTTAGCCCATAGTTTCCTGGGTCTGACCTATCTGAAGCAAAGGCAAGAGCAGGAAGCCAGGGCCGAGTTACAGAAGGCCGTCGAGGTGACCGGGAGAGCGAGCCAGGAACTCGGCGCGCTCGGATACGGTTACGGAGTCATGGGCCAGCGTGCTGAGGCAATGGCAGTGTTGCGAGAACTGGAGGAGAAGTATTTCAGACGTGAGTCGCCCGGGTTGTACCTTGCAGAGGTGTACGCCGGCCTCGGAGAGAAGGATCAAGCGTTCGCCTGGCTCGAAAAGGACTTTCAGGCTCGATCGAGCCTCTTGATGTACCTTAATGTTTTTCCGTTAGACCCCCTTCGGAACGACCCACGCTACACAGACTTGTTGCGGCGCGTCGGGCTGAGGCCGTAAATCGGTTTTGCTTGGAGTCGGCACGAAACTCGGTCGTTACGAAATCCGCTCAAAGATTGGCGCGGGTGGAATGGGTGAAGTGGCGCGATTATGCCGCGATGGCGTGCTGAGACGTACCATTACCTAAGTTACTTTGACGGCTGCGGATTCGGTAAATATTGGGTTATCGCGTTTCGTCTCGCCTTGTTGATGCCCCTCAAACCGTCTCATAATCTGTTGGTTCGGGGTTCGAATCCCTGCGGGGGCACCAAGTAAGTCAAAAGTTCGCAACTCGCAGACGAGCAAGCTCGAAACTCAAACTTAACTGTTTCGTCCCTCGATTCCGGACACAGCCAGCGTTAGAAAACATGTGTGTGTTGGAAGAATCTGTTGACAGTGCCCATATCTTGGGATAGAAGCCCCTCAATAACCCTCAGACAAGTCGTCACAGCCAAGGAGGTCAACTATGAAATTCGATCGTTCTCTCTTCTGCGGCATCCTTTGTCAACGAGCCGGATCTTCAGTCGATTTTAACCAGCCGATCAAAACCTTGTGCAACCGCTCAATCGATCAGAGGTTCTATGTATGACGTTGCCATTGTAGGTGCCCGATGTGCTGGTTCGCCGACCGCGATGCTCCTCGCTCGAAAGGGATACCGAGTGCTGCTCGTGGATAAGGCCGCGTTCCCGAGCGACACGATGTCGACGCATTTCATTCACGCACCCGGTGTCGCCCGACTCCAGCGCTGGGGAGTCCTCGACAAAGTCGTTGCCTCCAACTGTCCGCCCGTGCGCAGCTATAGTCTAGACCTGGGCCCGTTCTCACTCACGGGTTGTCCTCCGCCGATGGACGGTGTGGATACAGGCTATGCTCCTCGGCGGACCGTGCTCGACAAGATTCTCGTTGACGCGGCTGTGGAAGCAGGCGCCGAGCTGCGGGAGAGATTCCCGATTGAAGAAGTTTGCTTTGAGGGTGACCGCGTCATTGGTGTTCGTGGGCGGACCACGAACGGTACAAAAGTAACTGAAAGAGCCCGGCTCATCATCGGAGCCGATGGTTTGCGATCACTAGTCGCCCGCACGGTCGGAGCTCCCATCACCTACGAGAAGCCGACTGTCGCGTGCGTGTATTACACGTACTGGAGCGGTGTTAAAGTCGACCGCGTCGAACTCTACCCGCGTGAAAACCGATTCGCCGTCGCTTTTCCGACGAATGATGACCTGGTTTGTACGTTCATGGCGTTCCCAAGAGAAGCGTTTCAAGACGTCAAAAAAGACATCGAAGGTCACTACCTCAAGACGCTCGAACTGATGCCTCGACTCGCCGAGCGCATACTCAGTGGTAAACGCGCTGGATGCTACATCGGGACAGCCAATTTACCGAATTTCTTTCGCAAGCCATATGGGCCAGGATGGGCATTAGTCGGGGACGCTGGCTATCATAAGGACCCCAATGGTGCACACGGAATCAGTGACGCATTTCGCGATGCCGCGCTTCTCTCAGATGCTGTAGATAGAGGTTTCAGTGGACGCGAGCCATTGGAGGACGCACTCGCAAACTATGAGCGCCAGCGCAACGAATCTGCGATGCCATCGTTCGAACTCAATTTCCAGTTCGCTACTCTGCAACCGCCTCCACCTGAGGTACAGAGCCTATTCGGCGCGCTCCGTGGCAATCAACCGGCAACGGATCGCTTCATTGGCGCGATGATTGGTACCGTACCGATTCCGGAGTTTTTTGCCCCAGCGAATATCGAACGTGTTCTGAGCGCAGGAGCTGGAAATCAGTAGGGTGCTAATCTCACCATCATCGTCGTACAGTTCCCTAATTGATGGCGCGAGGATGGCGCGATGACGTGCTCAGACGGTAACAAGATGTAACCAACTTTGACGGCTGCGGATTCGGTATATACTGCTACATCTCGCTTGGTCCAACTTCATCAGTGCCTTTCAACAGGTCTCATAATCTGTTGGTTCGGGGTTCGAATCCCTGCGGGGGCACCATGTAATTGTTCTTTCTACTCCCTATCACAGTTGATCGACTCAAACATCAAAAACTTTGCGCATCTGGGAGTCGGTATGATTTAATCCGCGCCGTCTGCCTATTCAGTGATAGACAATCAGACTCAGCTGAACGTGCTGTCTCTGAGAACCCTTAACCCCTCTAATTTGGGGGTTCAAGAAAATGGAAACGAATCTATATCGCTGTCCACCACTGTTTAGCTACCAATTAAGCCGTAACGACTACGCAAGATTACTGATTCAACTCGGAACGTCTGGAACCTTCCCGATAGGCTATAGTCCGTAGGAGATATCAAACTCATGATCAAGCCACCCGACAGGTTTGATGGTCAGCAAGATCCGTATCGCGCAATGCGACCGATTATTTTTTTCGTTCTGGAACCTTACGACTTCGTACGCGCAAAGATTTCTTACGTCTTCAACGAGCGAGGCGCAAAAGTTGAGGACGCAGTTTATCGCGCTCACGTGATTCTCCTTGCCGCTCTCCTTTGCCTCCTGTGCAGCAGCACACTTGTGCTGGCGCAAGCGACCAGTGCCGACTACACCAATGACCTGCCATCGGTCGAACGGGTGAAGGCAGAGATCAAGGGCTCGGATCCGACCGATACGCTCGCGCGTCAGGTAGGGGTTTTCACGTATCTGCAAACGTACATCGACCGCATCAAGTCGAACCGTAGTCAGCGTGGCTCCTTCACGCCCGGCGAATCGAAAATGTGGAATGCCTATAGAAACGCGGCCTATTATATATCGCAGGACTACGCGAAGACGCATACGCCCGCCGAAGCTCAGGCCTTCGAGCGACTCCATGGGTACTACACGTTGAACGGCGCATTCTATGACGACTGGTCCAAGCGCCTGATCGGTCCACAATCCGCGGCTGCTTACAAGAACGCGGAGGCGGATCTCGCAGCCGCCGGCGAGAGGCGCTACAACCAGGCGATGCAGCAATATAAAGAGGACCGTGCCGCACAGCAGGCGGCAGACAGACAGTTTTCTGGTGGTCCAGGCCTCCTCTCCGACGATCCCACGGCCGTCACAGCGCGCCGCTGCCTGGAACTCGGCGGTACTAAAGGTGCTTGCATGGGCAAGGGCCTAACGGCGGGTTTCATGGATTTAATAGGCCTCGGTGATTTGCAGGAATCACTGTCGGGTCCCGGAAGCGCCGGCGTAATCCTCAAAGGTCTTTATAAGAACCCAGCCACTGTCACCACCCTCAACTTCGACGCAAATGTGGTATCCCTCGATGGCTGCGGCAATCTTGCCTCCGACTCACGCAACTACAGCATCGAGAAGACGTCCGGGTTCGTTCGGATCACGGTGTCGAACGAACCCAAACCAATAGTGCTGACCATGCGGCCCGATGGTGGACTCACCGGCCCGGGCTTGATTGACGTCAAAGGTCGCATCATCGTCGGCTACTTCACCCAGACGCGCTATGAAAACGGTGTCGCAACCGGAACTACTTCCATTCCTGACTACCGGCCCGCTATGGGGCGCTGCGTCATTGGTTCGCTTGTCGCGCCGCCGAATCCCAAACCTGTCCCAGCTTCGGCGCAGTCCGCCAACGACTCGAGTCTCCTAGGCACGCTCACCGGCGCGCTCAACACTTTCGCACCAGATTCAGGCGAGGTAGGCCTGCGCATGACTGGCAAATACGGTGGCGGCGGCCTGCTGCTCGACTTCAGCGATAACTCGCTGGTCCTCGACTGCGGTCAGGCTCATGTTCGCCAGTCCTACACGGTTGAAAATACGTCCCACGCGTTGATTATCAATGTCCAGAATTCCGGTGGCCCTTTCACCCTCGCTCTCCAGCCGGACAATTCTCTGCGCGGCACGGGGAGCACCAGCGTCAACGGACGTTTGGTTACGGGGATGAACGGCGACAATGTCACATTTGCTCCGCACAGCGAAACCTGTGATGTCGTTACATTCCGTCCAAAGACCGGTGCAATGCCAACAGCGTCCGTTGCGACAGCCCCGCCGGTCCCCGCGGCCGCTGTGCCGACGGCTTCTGCGCCGGCTACTTCCACTCCAGCAGGTGCAGGAGTCGCAAGTGTAAAGCTCACGATCATCTCGTCCTTCCCCGGCGGCGCGAACCCACTCGCAGGAGCGAGCGTGGCGTTGATGAGCGAGCGCTTCGACAAGTTGCTGCGCAAAGTGGGCGCGCCCATCGCGGCGGACGTTACACCTGGTAAGGCGTTGCAGGCCTATGCTGCAAACTGCTTGCCGCCCAGGAGTTGCCCCGCCTATGCGACTGCGATGCATCCGTACTACTTGGTCAAGGGAAATTTCGACACTGCAGGTCGGGTCGTCCTGACGGCGCAAGTTCCCGCGGGGACTTACTACGCCTTTTGCTCAGCGAAGGTGCCCAACGGCGCCTTCGTGTGGGATGTGTCAGTAGAACTGAGGGTCGGAGAAAATACGATTACGCTGACGGCAGGAAACGCCGAACTAATCCACTAACTTCACGTTTGGGAAATTCTTCCAACTCTGGAAGACATATGAATTCAGGACCTTCATCGGGCGTGGTCCAACGTCCGTGTTTTTTGGATGGCGTGAAGATGGCGCGATGGCGAGCTGAGACGTGGCAAGATGTAACTGACTTTGACGGCTGCGGATTCCGTAAACCTGTTACCTCTTGCTTGGTCCAGCTTCGTTAGCACCCTTCAAACAGATCTCATAATCTGTTGGTTCGAAGTTCGAATCCCTGCGGGGGCACCAAAGATATTTCCGATCGGCGATTGTAGATTGCCGATTCTACGGTTCGTGAGTCTCCCGCTTGAACCTCGGCAACTCGTGATTGCGCGCACATAGTCATTAAAGTGGTGACGCGTTGCTTAGGCTAGCAGTCAACGGCTGATCGGCCTGGACCTAATTAGCCGAGCGCAGGTAACTCTGCCGAGCTCGAAAATTGGCACAATGATTTAGCCGCATTCTTTTTCACTGTCATTTGCGGGTCAGTGAAGAACGATTGCAGTTCAACTACTTTTTTAACGTAGCGGTCCAATTCTGAACAATGACGGCGGGCGTTGCCGGCAATTCCTCGGGCAGATTTACTAGGAAACGCCCGTCACGTGTTACTGAATAGCTGGCGCCGAATGTCGGTTGGCCCACTACAAAGCGCGCTGCAAAGAGCCCATTGGGCGTGCCGGCTTCAAAATTATTACCATCGGTCTTAACCGCCACTGCCATCAATTTGCCATCCAAACCGTAATAGAACAGCTCTTTTCCATCATAGCGCCATTGCGGCTGACGGCCTCCATTAATGGAGACCATCCATTTACCATCGCCTGGCGGAAACTTCTGGACGTAAACTTGCGGGATTCCTGATTCGTTAGATACATAGGCGATCCAGTGCGTGTCGGGTGAAAACTTTGCTTGGCTCTCGTCAAAAGTCGACTTCACAATTGGAATGCGCTTTTGATCCTCGGAAACAGACAACACCCACAGATCGGCTCCACCGGTGATTCCGCTGGCTTCCATATAAAGAATAAAGCGACCATCAGACGACCAGTCTGTTACGAACTTCGCGGGTTCGGATTTGAGCAGCACTTCTTCATTTCCTGCCCCACTCGATTGTTTCCAATATAAGTCATACGGGCCCAATCTGTTGGACGAAAACACGATTCGGCTACCGTCGGGTGACCAAACCGGATTACTGTCCAGGGCTGGATCGAACGTCAAGCGCGAGCTGCTTTGTCGTGCAATATCCAGTAGCCAAATATCGCTTCCAGACGACTGATCAGCGCGTATCATCGCAACTTTCTTTTCGTCACGAGACAGAGCAGGTGAAAACAGCTCGTCGACTTGTCCTAAGGAGCCAAGCTCTTTACCGGAGCGATCGACCCAAGCGAGACGGCTCAGCGAACGTATTCCAGTTCTATAAACAAGAACGCCATTATCAGAGGCACAGAAGAATGAACGACCATTCTGTTCGTTGTACGAAATCTCTTCAGCGATTAGAGACGGTTCGCCGGAAAGCTGGAGCTTCAGAGCGTCGAACGGTTGAGCCATCAACGCCCGCTCCTTTAAAAACAAGAGGTACGCGGGAAACGCGAATCTTGCTCCTGCATCAGACTGCACGAGCATTCGCGTCTCTGGCGAGTCTAACGAACTAAGGTAAATGCCGGTGGTTTCTTTTTTCGAAGTCCGTACGAGATATAAGAAGTGTTGGCCGTCTGGCAGGAATTGTGGCCAGTAATGACCACTCTCATTGCGCGAGACATCGAGCTTGGTGACAGCGGTGAGCTCGCCCCCCGCCGCCGAAACGCGATAGAGTCCGCCTGAAAATGTCGGTGCAAATAGAATTACCCCCTCCTTATTCCATGTACCTCCGCGGCTTGTCTGAGCATCAGCCAATGTCTGTACGGGGCCGCCGGTCGCATCGATCTTTCTTAGCTTTCCTTTAGAAAAGAACGCGATGAAGCGACTATCGGGCGACCAAAAACCCTGGCTAGACACCTCAGTACCGGGAAGAGGTTGCGCGACGAGGGAATCGATCCAACGTATCCAGAGTTGCGGAAAACCATCCGTGCCGATGACGGTAAAAAGTAGTTTTCGTCCATCGGGCGAAATGAAATCACTGGCCCCGCCGAAAGATGTTTTCTCGGGTGGATAAATATAGAAACGGGACACTTCGCCGTGGCTAGCCGGCCTACTGCGGAGCCAGATAATCGCCAGCGGGACTGCGATCAGAAGAAGGAGAATCGCTACAGACCACGCAATCAACTCGCGTGTGACAAATCGGCGGACCGCTGGCGCTGGTATCGTTACTGTTTCGCTAGAGGAGACCGCCGATGCAGACAGTGCCTCGAGCGCAAACGCCAGATCACGTGCAGAATGAAATCGCTCATTTGGATTTTTCTCGAGGCAATGGTCCACGAGTCGTTCAAGCGCAGGAGAGACGTTGTGATTTGTCGCGGACAGATCCGGCGGATCTTCCCTCAGGATCGCACTCATCATATCAGCCGCCGATTGGCCGCTAAACGCCCTTTGACCCGAGAGTATTTCATAAAGAATCGCACCGAAGGCGAAGATATCGGAACGATGATCGACACTCTGTCCGCGCACTTGTTCGGGAGACATATAACCCACTGTACCCATCACGACGCCCGGCTCGGTATCAGCACGACGCGTTGGTACATCTGTTTGCCGTTCACTGCCATTGGCTTGTATTAACTTGGCCAAACCAAAATCCAGAATCTTCAGGCGTCCATCTTTAGTAATGAAAATGTTTTCAGGCTTCAGGTCCCGATGCACGATTCCCTTTTCGTGAGCCGCCGCCAAGCCATGAGCAAGCTGTAGTGCGTAATCTATTGCGCGACGTTGTGGGAGAGTAGTTCCGGTCAGTCGTTTACGCAGAGTTTCGCCTTCCAATAATTCGGACACGACGTAAGGTGCGCCATCGTGAGCGCCGACGTCATAAATTGAAAGAATGTTTGGATGATTGAGAGCTCCGGCCGCACATGCTTCCTGCTGAAAGCGGTGCAGACGATCTTTGTCAGAAGAAAAACTTGCGGGAAGAACCTTTACTGCGACATCGCGTCCGAGCCGAGTGTCGCGTGCGCGATATACCTCGCCCATTCCGCCGGCACCAAGTGCCGAAACAACCTCATACGGGCCTAATCGTGTGCCTTCTACAACCGGCATGGGCAGGCGTGACTATCAGGGGGAGGAGAATGAGCGCTCACATTCTATCGGTGTTCGGGTTGGCACGCCAGATATACGCGTGCTGCTTTACCATTGGGCGCTCAAGTGTTAGTTGCGCAGGAACAATGCGCTATTTCGGCACTGCTGAACCGCTGATAGGAACCGATTTGAACAGGAACAATCATTCATAGATTCAATTCTGCCCGCAGGTGTGAAACCGCGTCCAAATTAACAGCACCAGCGTGACCTTTACGATGGCGCGATTATGGCGCGATCATGTGTTCGGACGTAACGAGATGTAACCAACTTTGACGGCTGACGATTCGGAAAAAACTGCTACATCTCACTTGGTCCAACTTCAGCAGTGCCCTTCAACCCGTCTCATAATCTGTTGGTTCGGAGTTCGAATCCATGGGTGGGCACACCAGCATCTACTTAGGGTTCTCTCAAGTTATGATGTGGCGCCGGCAAATGACAGCATGCCTCAGGCGAAAGCGGCGGCTCTGCGGGCGTTGGAGATTGACGATTCGCTGGCCGAAGCACATACCGCGCTCGGATTTTATCTTTCCGATTATGAATGGGATCGGGAGGCTTCCGAAAAGGAGTATCGCCGCGCTATCGAACTCAAACCGAATTAGGCGACTGCCCATCATTGGTTAGGTGCTGACTTCGTGTATGTAAAACTTCCTGAGTAATGACGCACATTTGTCAGCGATTCCTGGACAATGCGAAACAGCGCCCGGCCGCAATACTTACCCTTGCAAACTCACACCGCCTGATTCGAGTTGCACATCGTTTAATACAAACTTGGTCAGCGCTTCCGACATTGACCCTTAGCGGGGTCATAAATAAACGCTTTACACCTATACCCCTCAGAACTAGAATGCTAAGGCGACCTAGCCTCAAGACCTTGTGCAGTGTCTCTTTTTTCAGTTTCCGCGCTTACGAAGCTCGGAGTCCTCTCAACGAATTGATTCGATACAGCCTCGGTGGAAACCGATAGGATAACGTCGGGTTGACTAGGAAGGTTCAACGGCCTGTTTGGCCAGTTGCGGCGTTTCACTTACCTTCAGCGTCAGGACCGCTCGTACCCATTATCTGTTCATATCTGTTACGCCGTCCGTTCACTTTGCTGGCTCAGCAATCGGATTCTTACTGCTAAGTGCCTGAGACACTTTCCCACGCTCTTTCGGAGAATTCTCAATGCCTTCTAAAAATCGTCCCCCAGCTCGTAAGTATCCTCTGCAAAATCAGAGCGGGTTTTGTTCTATCTCTCGATCTCGGACATTCTTATTAGTTCTATTGAGCCTGGGGACGACCATCTTGCTTTCGTCAGTTTTGGCAGACGCACGAATCGAGAGAGTGCTGCAGAAAGACGCAGCCATTTATCGACGGACCACGTCGGCCAAAAGCGGCAAGCAGACACCGACCAGGAAACGTTTTGATGGCAGTAGTGCTACGGTCGAGGTGGCCACAGACGATCCTTTCATCAAGCATTCAACGCCACTCCTGTTAAGACTGCAGAGCAGCTCATATTCGTCGCTCGTACAAGCACAGAACAACAACAACCATCAGTTCGATTCGGAGGTGACGCGTCAGGAAAGAGACTCCGATACGGAATACACCGCTCAAGTTCGCTCTGAAGACAATAAACTCAGCCGTAAGCCCAGGGAAGAACGTCTTGTAAAGGCGCACTCATTCGACGGTGACCTTCGTGATCTCCCATACAGAAGACCTGTGAAGCGCGAGCGGCCCGAACGCGAGGGACCGGAACCTAATCCAAGGTTCTATCCGGGAACTTCCGGCCCCACCACCACAACGGAATCCGGGACACCCAGCATGTCGCAAACCAATGCACCTGCGCCCGCGCCAGGCGCCAGCTTTGACGGTCTCGATTTCGCCAACTGGGGAGATGGACACCCGCCCGACACGAATGGCGATGTAGGCCCAACCTATTACATCCAGACTGTGAACACCTCGATCGGTGTCTATAGAAAGAGCGATGGCTTGCGAGTGGCTGCCTTCACCTTCGACACCTTCATGAGCCTGGGTAACTTTGGCAACCCGTGCGACACAAACAACTTTGGCGACCCGGTGGTTCTGTACGATAGCTTTGAGGATCGTTGGATCATCACGGACTTTGCCTTCAGCCTCGATGGGGCCGGCAACGTCATCAATCCTCCGGGTGCTTTCCAGTGCATTGCAGCATCAAAAACCGGTGATCCGGTTTCAGGCGGTTGGAACTACTATTCGGTCAATACCGCTGGCGGTCTTGGCGACTACCCGAAGTTCGGCATCTGGCCAGACGGCCTGTATATGTCGGTCAATATGTTTGACTACGCTGCCGCCGGGTCTTTTCAAAATCCGCGTGTCTATGCGTTCAATAAGGCCCAGATGTACGCGGGCGCACCAACTGTTCAATCCGTTTCGTTTGATGCTCCAGCGGGCGACTTCACACTTCTCCCTGGCAACGCCAGACTACAGACTGGTACGCCGCCACCGGACAGTCCCAACTACTTCGTCTCAACCTGGCAATTCCTAAACGCTCTATCCGTCTACAAATTCCACGTCGACTGGGATCGAATTTCTTTATCTACGTTCACTGGGCCTGACGTTCCTTTGGCCGCAACCAGTTGGCCAAACGCAGACGTGCCGAATGCTCCATCGTTGGGAGGCAACAGTCTGGATGTTCTTGAGATCCGGGCTATGATGCAGAACCAGTACAGCAATATCGGCGGCGCTGAATCGCTATGGACCACCCACACTGTGCGGAGAGGAGATACGAGTGGATTTGCTGCTCCACGTTGGTATCAGGTTAATGTGACTGGTGGCACTGTGGCTGCGAATATACCTCAGGCCGCAACCTGGGATCCTGACGGCGCCAATGTCATCTATCGTTTCATGCCCAGCGTCGCCGTCGATCGGATGGGTGATATGGCACTTGGCTATAGCACCTCCAGCAGTACGACCAAGCCAGCGATCAAGTACGCCGGACGGCTGGCCACGGATCCTCAAAACACGCTGGGCCAGACCGAGCAGGTTTTGATTCAGGGCAGCGGTACTCAAACGGGAAACTGCGGCGGGTCACCGTGTGCCAGATGGGGTGACTACAGTGCAATGTCACTTGATCCAAACGGTTGTACCTTCTGGTATACCAACGAATACTACACCGTCGATGGGTTGAACGATCTGACGCGCATTGGATCATTCGCATTCCCACAGTGTACGCCCGTCGGCGCAGGCGGCACCGTTTCAGGCACAGTGACTGACAGCGTCACGTCGAATCCGATCAGTGGGGCAAAGGTAGCATTAGGCAGTCGAACGACGATCACAAACGCCAGCGGCATTTACAGCTTCTCCAATTTGCCAGCGGGCACCTATCCAGGTATCACTGCCAGCTTTGCAGGGTACGGCTCAAGCACGTCGACGAGCATCCTCGTGATCGACGGCGTGACCACGACACAAAATTTCTCGCTAACCCCCGCGCCGCTATCAACTTGTTTCGTGGACACGTCGCAGGCCGATTTTCAAACTGGTGTGTCAACAAACGTCGATCTCACCACGAGTCCCGGCGATGTTGTTCTGCTCGCTCCAGCGAATGTGGACCAGCAGAATCTAACGGTCACTAACAATGGCTTCGCCTTCACCAGCACGAGTTGGGCTGGACAGACTTTCACACCTGCGGTTACCGGCAGTTTGTCGAGGGTTGACCTCGATCTCTTCTGTAGCGGCTGCACAGGTACAGCACCAAATCTCACTATTTCGATTCGGGCAACGAGCGGCAACCCGGCAGAGCCCACCGGGGCCGACCTCGCTGTCGCAACTATCCCGGGATTTAATAGTGGTGCGGGGGGTTATTTCTCCGCTAACTTCAGCACGCCCGCGACGCTGACAGCTGGTACTAAATACGCAGTAATTATTCGCGCAACGGCGAATCCCTCAGCCGGAACCTACGCGTATGTCTGTAGCTGCTCCTCTCCCAACAGCAACCCATATGCAGCCGGGCAGCGTGTCACCTCCAATAACAGCGGTACGACATGGACGGCAGACAACACGGCCGGCGGCAGAGATCTTGGCTTCATCGCCTATATGAAGACTGGCTTTTCCCCGTCCGGTAATCTGATCTCCGGGGCGCACGATGCAAACCCGCCAGCTGGCTTGATCCCTCACTGGACAACGCTATCTTGGAATGCAATAACTCCCGTGAACACCGCCATCAAATTTCAAGGGGCAGCGAGCAACAGCCTCGACGGCCCCTTCGCCTTCGTCGGTCCAGACGGCACTGCCGCGACCTTCTTTACTACCAGCGGCGCTTCACTCGCACAGTTCAACGGTTTCCGCTATCTGAAGTACAAAGCGTTGCTGAGTACAACCGACAGCACAATCACACCGACCTTGAACAGTGTGACAGCCTGCTTTAGCGACGGTACGCCAATGATCACGGCAGCCGCTGCGCTCGTGAGACAACGAGGCGCTAATGCTAATGGAAAGATAGCAACCGTCAGCGATCCTTCTCAGGACGCTAATACGCTGAATGTTACTGCCACACCATTGACTGGGACCGGGGTCACCATTAACAACATTAGTGTTGACCTGGCTGGCAATGTTAATGCGGACGTCGCGGCAAGTTGTGTGGCTACCAATTCGACTTTTACGCTCACAGTAACAAACAATTCATTTGCTACTGCCACGGATACCTTAACTGTCAATGTCACAGCCGCCGCGACACCGACCATTACGCCGGGTGGTCCAACTTCCTTCTGTACAGGCGGAAGTGTAACCCTCACCTCCAGCAGTGCCAGCGGTAATCAATGGTACTTGAATGGAAATCCAATCGCGGGCGCAACCAATCAACAGTACGTCGCAACTGTCTCGGGTAATTACACTGTTGCAATCACCGCACTTGGCTGTACTAGTACATCTGTTGCGACAACGGTCACAGTAAATCCCGTTCCCGCGACACCGACGATAACTCCGGGTGGTGCAACGACGTTTTGCAACGGTGGCAGCGTAACCCTCACCTCAAGCAGTGCCAGTGGCAATCAATGGTACCTGAATGGAAGTCCAATTGCGGGCGCAACCAATCAACAGTACGTTGCTACTGTCTCAGGTAATTACACTACCATCGTCACGACTGGCGGCTGCAGCAGTAATCCTTCTGCCGCGACAACGCTCACGGTAAATCCTCTGCCCGCGACACCAACGATAACTCCGGGCGGTGCAACGACGTTTTGCGAGGGTGGCAGCGTAACCCTCACTTCAAGCAGCGCAACAGGGAATCAGTGGTACCGGAATGGAAGTCCAATCGCGGGCGCAACCAATCAAGGGTTCGTTGCGACTGTCTCAGGTAATTACACCACCATCGTCACGACCGGCGGTTGCAGCAGTACACCTTCTGCTGCGACAACAGTCACAGTAAATCCCGTTCCCGCGACACCAACGATAACCGCGGGAGGGGTGACGACGTTTTGCGAGGGTGGCAGCGTAACCCTCACCTCGAGCAGCGCCAGCGGTAATCAGTGGTACCGGAATGGAAGTCCAATCGCAGGCGCGATCAATCAACAGTACGTTGCGACTGTCTCAGGCAATTACACTACCATCGTCACGATTGGCGGCTGCAGCAGTACACCTTCTGCTGCGACAACAGTCACAGTAAACCCTGTTCCCGCGATACCGACGATAACACCCAACGGACCGACAACTTTCTTCCAAGGTGGAAGCGTGACGTTGACGGCAAGCAGCGCTACGGGGAATCAGTGGTACTTGAATGGAAATCCAATCGCGGGCGCAACCAATCAACAGTACGTCGCGAACGCCTCGGGCAACTACACCGTCAAAGCGAGTGCTAATGGCTGTACGAGCGCGCCATCGGCGGCGACGACGGTTACAGTGAATCCGCTTCCGGTAAGTCCGACGGTAACCAAGTCGTTTAATCCGACGAGCATTCCGTTGAATTCCAATAGCGCTTTGAGCTTTACGATTATTAACCCGAATACAACCAGTGGTCTTAGCGGAGTAGGGTTTGCTGACAATCTGCCTGCGGGATTATTAGTGGCAGCAACGCCAAATGTGACGGGTTCGTGCGGTGGCGGAACTATTACTGCAACTGCAGGCAGCAGCAGCGTGAGCCTGTCCGGAGGAACATTGACAGCCTCGCCATCGGCCGGATCGTCTTGCACCTTCACAGTAGCCGTGACAGGAACAACTGCGGGAACAAAGCTCAACACTACAGGTGCAATAACCTCAACCGAAGCTGGTACGGGGGCAACCAGTAATACCGCTGGGCTGACAATTGTGGCACCTCCTGCGATAACCAAGTCATTCAATCCCATTACTATCGCCCCGGGTGGAGTCGCCACTCTTACCATCAGCATCACCAATCCCGCATCGAATACCGTACAACTCAATGGGGTTGGGTTCACGGATAACTTCCCGGCTAACCTGGTCCTCGCGAATCCTAACGGTCTGGTAAACACCTGCGGAGGAACCGCAACTGCAACGGCTGGTTCTGGTACCGTCTCCTTAACTGGCGGCACGATTCCAATCAACACCCCTTGTGCCGTAAGTGTGATTGTTACGAGTTCCGTCGGCGGCCTTTACGTAAACAACACCAATCTGGTGAGTTCCACCAATGGTGGTGCCGGCAACTCGGCATCAGCTACTCTAAACGTTACAGCGCCGCCCACGATTAGTAAGCTCTTCCAGCCAAACCAGGTGGTGCAGAATGGGACCACCTCGCTCAGCTTTACGATTAGCAATCCGAATGCAAACGCGTCGCTAACTGGAATTGCGTTCGCTGATAATCTACCGGCAGGGTTGGTGGTAGCTTCGCCCAACGACCTTACTAATAGGTGCGGTGGGACAGTTACCGCATCCACCGGTTCATCATCCATTAGTTTGGCTGGAGGCATGTTGGGTCCAGGTTCGGCTTGCCTTATCTCCGTGAAGGTGAAGGCGCCAAATACCTTAGGCACGCTGAACAACACCACTGGACCAATCTCTGCTACCGAAAGCGGACCCGGTGCCACAAGCAATACGGCGAGTCTGACCGTGATAGCGCCCCCTGTGGCGCCAACGATTGCCAAGGGCTTCGGCGCTGCCAGCATCCCGCTCAACGGAACCACGTCCCTCACTTTCACGTTGTCGAATCCAAACTCGACAGTGACGTTGATGAACGTATCAGCGAGTGACACGTTGCCTACTGGCCTGGTGGTTGCTACCCCCAACCATCTGAGTGGAAATTGCACGGCAAGTATTGCAGCCAATGCTGGCAGCAATACAATTGGCATCACGGCATTGAACTTGGCCGCTTCCAGTTCCTGCTCTTTCACTGTTGACGTAACTGGAACGAGCGTAGGAGCCAAGAACAATATCACCGGAAACGCGTCTGCTACCTATACTGCCGGCAGCGGAAATCCCGTTCCGATCACCGGCGGTACAGCCACGGCAGCAATTAACGTTTTGAAAGGAGATCAAACTATCAGCTTCGACACTTTGCCAAACAAGGTATTCGGTGATGTCGACTTCATTGTTAGCGCCAACGCCTCTTCGGGGTTACCAGTTACCTTGACAGCTGGCGGCAATTGCACCATCACCAGCCCTACACCGGGAACGGTTCACATTACTGGAGCTGGCTCGTGCACGATCACTGCGGCGCAAGGCGGTGATAGCAACTACAACGCGGCGACGAATGTGGTGCAGTCCTTTGATATCTCAAAAACCGAGACTACAACAATAGTTTTGGCATCAATCAATCCGTCGGACATCGGACAAAACGTTATATTCACAGCTACTGTTACGCCGGCGGCGAACACCAATCCACCAACCGGTACAGTGCAGTTCAAGGATGGAGCCAATAATCTCGGCGCCGCTATCAACTGTGTTGCGGGGATGGGAAATACTTGTACGGCACAATTCTCAACCTCAACTTTAACCACTGGTACGCACACGATCTCAGCGGTCTATAACGGAGACACAAACTTCATTGGTGGTGCCGGTGTACTGACAGGTGGCCAGGTTGTTACAAACCAACCAACACTGAGACTGATCCTTGAGGAGTTCGGTCCCAATCCAAACCATGCGGCGTCGCTTGATTCTTTGTTATTACTCCGAGATCCGTTTCCAATTAACAGCCTCGGCACGTGGTATAACTTTGGCCCTGATCACAATACCCGGGTGATGGTCTTCGTGGAGAACCTGCAATTGAACCCGGGGGAATCAAGTTCTGCAGTAGTAGTCCATCTAATCGATAGTAACAACCAAAGCTACGACGTGCCTGCTGAGGACGTACGCCCTGAACGCATTACGGGTTTTGCCCAGGTGACATTCAGGCTACCGGATACCTTGTTCTCCGGCGACTGTACGGTCCAAGTTAAAGCGCACGGCCAAGTGAGCAACTCGGCGCTTATTCGCGTTGGGCCATAGGGCACTGTGCATGTTTGTTTCAGGGAACGCTCAATGTCAATGCCTATAATCACAATTCGATTGTGGTTGATTAATCAGCGATGGAGTCCGTCAGCACGCTTAACAATCGTCTGGTGGGGGCTTGGTTAGTGTAAACTTTCAGACACTGCCGTATTTTGCGTCCTCGTTTGCATGCATTGTCCCTTAATCATCGCTTGGTGAGATTCGGAGTGCCGAAGTGTTGCGACGTTTCGGAATACAGATCGGGTTGATTTTAGTAGCTGCAGCAACGCTCGCACTGGCAGCGAAGGCAACAGATTCCGATCTCAAGCTCACCTACGATAAGCCCGCAACAAAATGGACCGAAGCTTTGCCCCTGGGTAACGGGCGTATCGGCGCGATGGTGTTTGGCGGGATCGAAGACGAGCGCGTGCAAATCAACGAGAGCACCCTTTGGGGCGGTGGTCCACACAACTATACGAATACGGACGCCTATTCACATCTCGATGAGATTCGAAAGCTGACCTTCGCGGGTAACATAGCGGAGGCCGAAAAACTCTCGGAAGGTCTGATGGGTGAGCCGAAGCTGCTCATGCCCTATCAACCGTTCTGCGACATGCGGTTGCATTTTCCAGCTCATGGTCAGGCGACGGAATACTGGCGCGACCTCGATCTGGAGAACGCAATTGCGACAACTTCATATAAGGTTGGCAGCGTGAGCTTCCGACGTGAAGTATTCGTTTCCTATCCGGACCAGGTTCTAATAATTCGAATCACAAGCAGCAAACCACGGCAGCTCACTTTCAGCGTAGGCATGGATTCTCCCCAGACTGGAACGCATGTCGAACCCATCGCTCGTGACACACTTCAGCTAACGGGTCAAATTCAACCGCGGCAGAACCCGTCTTCTTCCTGGACAGGTTCCTGGAACCAACCAGGCATGCGGTTCCACGCCTTGCTAAAAGTATTCGCCGAGGGCGGTGGTGTTCGCGGTGACGGAGGGCGTCTCGCAATCTCCAACGCAAACTCGGTGACAATCCTGTTCAGCAACGCGACCAGTTTCAAAAACTACCGGGATATTAGCGGTAACGCTCTCGCGGTCGCCCGAGCAAATCTGGAAAACGCATCGAAACAGTCATACGACTCGCTTCGGCGTCGACACTTGAATGATTTTCGCCAGCTGTTTTCGCGTGTACGGCTGACTCTGGGAGAGCGCCAATCAACAGAAACCACGGACCGGCGCATCAAGAAGTTTGCCGAGAACGAAGATCCCAATTTGCTCGCGCTCTATTTTGAGTTCGGTCGCTACCTCTTGATTTCGTGTTCTCGGCCTGGAGGTCAACCAGCAAACTTACAAGGTATTTGGAACGAGGACCGGCTGCCAGCCTGGAGCAGCAAAATGACGACGAACATCAATCTCCAAATGAACTACTGGCAGGCTGATGTCGGCGATCTTTGGGAGACGCAAGAGCCACTCTGGAGTCTTATTCGCGATCTGCGCGTTACCGGCGCCGAAACTGCTCACGTCCAATACCACAGTAAGGGATGGGTCCTGCACCACAACACTGATATTTGGCGAGCGACCACACCAGTGGACGGTGCGTGGGGAGTCTGGCCCATGGGAGGTGTGTGGCTTGCGAACCAAATGTTCGATCACTATGAGTTCAGTGGTGATCGGGATTTCCTGCGGCGAGAAGCTTATCCTGCGATGAAGGAAGCCGCAGAGTTCGCGCTCGGCTTATTAGTTGAGGCGACTGTGGGAACAGTTGTTGCGGGACAACTTGTCACAAATCCTTCAACTTCGCCCGAGAATCGATACGTTTTGGATGGTCAGGCCCAAACTCTCACCTATGCACCGACAATGGACCTCGAACTTATTCGAGAGCTCTTTAAGAACTGTCGGCGTGCGGCCGAAGTTCTCGCAATAGATGCAAAGTTCTGCTCCGAACTGGAGCGCGCCGAAAAGCGCATGCCACCACTTCAAGTTGGCAAGCGCGGGCAGCTTCAGGAATGGATTGAGGACTATGAGGAGGTTGAGCCGCAGCATCGGCACATTTCACATCTGTACTCGCTTTTTCCAGGCCATGACATCAGTCTCAAGACAACTCCGGAACTTGCGGCCGCCGCAAAGAAGAGCCTCGAGCTGCGCGGCGACGGCGGAACAGGATGGTCCACCGTGTGGCGTATCGCTCTTTGGGCACGGCTTCAAAACCCAGAGCACGCATATAACAACCTGAAGATCTTGATCAACACCAGTACGCTACCAAATATGTTTGATCTCTGCCCACCATTTCAGATTGATGGCAACCTGGGTGGCCCTGCAGCCATTTCTGAAATGCTGGTCCAGAGCACACCAGATGAAATCACGGTTTTACCTGCCCTTCCTTTTCAATGGCCGAGCGGCAGTTTAAGAGGAGTGCGTGTGCGAGGTGGGGGCAAGGTGGACATCACGTGGCAAGCGGGTAAGTTGACAGCGCTCAGGTTGCGCTCCGATCGCGAGATGAAGTACCGCGTAGCGTACGGCAACAACACCGTTGACGTTCAAGTTCGGCGTGACAAGCCAATCACGTTGGACGGTCGTCTTCGCGCAATCAATCAGTGAGTAGCAGCGAAGCGGCTAACTAAGAATCTGAATTCAGCCCCACACAGCCCGAGCCGTTTCGGCCACGAGATGCAACTTGGCTTCTTGATCTTCAACTGTCAGAAGATTTCCTTCCAGTGTTGAAGCAAAGCCGCACTGTGAACTTAGGGCCAGTCGATCGAGAGGGATATACACTGAAGCTTCGTTGATGCGTTGCCACAGTTCTTCACCGCTTTCCAGCAGCGCTTTTTTGGAGCTCACTAAACCGAGCACGACGGTTCTGTCTTGCGGCACCTGACTGAGCGGTTGAAAGCCACCCGAGCGCTCATCGTCGTATTCAAGCAGGAAGCGCTGGAAGCTAGTATTTCGAAATACTTTCGCGATAGGAGCGTAGTCGCCACTCGCGTAGAACTTGCTCTGGTTATTTCCCCGGCACAGATGCAAACCGAAGGTGATGCCAGGATGATCGCCGATCACCGCGTTGTCCATCTCAATCGAAAGATCTAGCAGACGATCAGGGTCATTACCGCGACTCCGATAGCCTGCGCGCAATTCAGGATCCAGGAGCGCCGTGTACTGCGGTGAATCGACCTGGATATACGTACACCCAAGACGAATCAACTCCTCGATCTCATTGCGGAGAACGTCGACGAGATCGGCCAGATAGGAATCGATGGTGGCATATGCGCCACGCGATTTGTCGTTGTCGTAATAAGCAGCTGCTTGTTGCGCGCTGATCAGCGTGACCTTAGTTGGGAGCTTGGTGCGCGCGCGCAAATATGTGAATTCTTCCGCACACAAGTGCCGTTTCTTCTTCAGCCGCGAAATTACAACCGGGCGTTTGAGCACTAACTCTTCGCCCGCTTCATTGCGAAACGGAATTGCCCAACCTCCGTATTTATCGAAGCCCTCGACGGCATCTATCAAATGTCCATAGAAGGCATAACGCCGCATCTCGCCATCGGTGATGACTGCGATGCCCGCTCGCTCCTGCAGTGCGATGGCTTCGTCGACTGAGCGGTCCTCGATGAGCTTGAAATCCGCGTCGCTTAATTCATCCGCATCATGCCGAGCGCGCGCTTCCTTCAAGTACCCAGGTCGCAGCAGACTTCCGACGACATCACAGCGGTACATCCCAATCCCTCCTACTTCGCCTTAGGAAACAGAATGATAACCTGAATACTTTGGAAAAGTACCGCGAACGGAGCTTAGACTCGCGCGTTATGGCGAATCGTCGTCATCGTCGCCGCCGGTGAGCCCGCAACCGAGACGATTAAGCCCCGTGCCCTTGAAGTCAAGGTGGCCCTTTAGCTCGTGCTTGTATTTGGTAAGCACGTCAGCACAGACGACGCTCGGCTGTTCAAGGTTTCCGCCGCAGTGGTAATTGGCTGCGTCGTTGATGTTTCCTGAGCCGTTGTAGATCGCGGTCTGTGGGTACGGGCAAAGCGGACGTGTCCGAGTCACCACGCCGCCCGTGGTGTTCTGCGCGAGGATCCGATCCGGCGCCACACCGTGCTCGACCCAATTGACCAGCGCATCAAACAGGTTCTGTGGCTGGGGTCCGGCGCCTCCCCCACAATGTGCGACGCCCGGAGCACGGAACAATCGATAGAAAGTTTGCAGCTGACCAAAATCCCGGTCGTTGTGTTTTCCGTAGCGCGAGGCCATCAGCCGATAGTAGTTGATCACACCACGCGGCATGATGAGCTGATCGTTTGCGCCGACGAACGTGAGCAGCTTACCACCGTGACTCCTGAACGTGTCGAGATCGCCAAAGGTGTCAGTGATATCTGCGATATTGCGCGACCCATCCTGAGCGACCTGCCCGTACCCCATTGACGATATGGTCGTCCAGTCGAAATTGCGGTCATGCTCATTCCAGTGAAATTGCACGACTCCGAGAAAGAATGGGAATGTCCCGTTCAGCGCAGGCAATGAGGTACCGCGGTCAAGGCCAAACCAGATCTTGTTGCCTCGATCATTTCGCGGACCCTCCCATATCTTGTCGATTGCCTGCGCCTCTGCCGCCGTCAGGCAATTTGTTGCTGGAGCAGTAGGTGTGCCGCAAACGTTGGCCATCGCGCTGAACGTGCATGTCCGGGGATCGTCGATTAAACCATCCGTCACACCATCAGCTCCATCACAGGCCGCAACTGCCGAAGCGGTCGCCTGGTTCAACTTAGCTGCAGGAATTGGACCACCAACAAGTTCTCTCATTACGATTTGACCCCACATCTGCGCAGTTTGGAATCGCGTCCAGTACATCGCCGGAGCATTCGCAAGAATCCCCTCGAGTTCGGTGCCCAACTCCTGGGCCAGCAAGTATCCTTGTCGGCCACCTGTCGAACAGCCATTCCAGTAATTGTACGAAGGCTTCATTCCATAATAGGTTTGGGCCAGCGCCTTCGATAGGAGGACCTGTTGTTTGATCGCATTGCGGATGAAGTCATTGATGAACTGCAAATTGTAGGAATCATCGAGATTGACGCCAGGTTCGCAATCACCGCCAGCATGGCCTGTGTCAGTGCCAGATCCTACGTAGCCTGAATTTACTGGAGCAGTAACGTTCAGGCTTCCGGCGCAGCCACCACCACCAATTCCCTGGGTCCTGCCATTCCATGCACCCTCCATTCCGCCAGTGCCTCCGTCAACAGAATTGAGTGGCAATCCCACTCGAATGTTGATGTTCTGGTTGGCATTGCTGCCATACAGAATGTTTACCTGGCAATACGCTACATTTGATCCGCTCGCAGGAACGACGTGACTCTCGGCCGACTTGATACTGGGACCACCAACCAAGTTGGTGGCGAGATCGGCGCAACTCACCGGCGCTGAGGTGTTCTTGTGTGCAATGCTCGTTGGGTATGTTTCAGCGGCGAACAAAATGAAACCAATCAGAATAGCGTTTAGCAACAAGAGTCGGATGGATAAGGAACGCATACCACTCCTTTCAATGGGTACAGGACCCGTGACAATTAATGCCGTTTTTGCTCACTGCCTCGTTAGTTGAGGCTCTACTCAAAGACACTACCTCTGATCGTTGCCTGCGTTTGGGCGTACGAAGCCGCTCGTCGGCGCGGCGAACCGTGAAGACCGATCCGTCGCCGGACCTGGCTGAGCCTGGTGCCAATGCAACTCTCAGACACTCAGGCCGCAATAAATTCTGAGTAAACTAGATTCGAAACTTCTTCTTCGGTGCTAGAACCGTAACTTCACGCCGTACTGCAACTGGAATTTATTCGCAGCGTCACGTGGAGTTTTGAAACCCAGAACAGGATTCGGTGGTAGATTCAAATCAATCCCGCCGTAGACAGTATTTAAGTCGGTTATGTTGTCGCGGTTGAAGAGATTGAAGAAGTCTGCACTGAACTCCGCCGTCACTCGCTCACTGAAATGGACCTCACGTGCTACACGTGTATCAAAACTCGCGAAGCTTGGTCCTTTCAAAGTGTTGCGCCCTAACGTACCAGGACGGTCCGACAGCGGATTCCCGTCACCGTTTGCGTCTGAGCCTGCAAAAACATTAAAACGCCGTCCTGCTTGCGCACTGAACAACACACTGAACTTAAAGTCGTGCAGCACGTCGACATGTTGCGGGATTTGACTTACGAACGCGAAGGTAAATCGATGCGGAACGCTTTGCCGCGAGACCGCCTTCTCGGAAGCTATTGACGGCCCCTCGGGTAGGTCTGCCAGGTTAGCTACGGATTCAGCATTGTTGATTACCTTGGACCAGGTATAACTGGTGTGAAAACTGAATCCGCGCGTAAAGCGTTTCTGCAATTCGAAACTGCCACCGTGATAGATCGAGAAGCCAATGTCGTCAACGACGTAAAAGTCGCCCAACTCGAGGAAGCGCCTGCCTCCCGCAGCGCGAATGAATGTCGGTTTGCCAGAAGGAAGCGTTCCAGTTTGGACGCAGTTGAGGCAGCCAGTGTGAGCTGGCAACATCAAGCCGTGCACATACAGGTAACCGGCTGACAGTGCTACGCCTCGGCCTAATTCCCGCTTGATCTCTAAACTGGCCTGCTCGGCATAAGGTGTGCGCAAGTTTCCGGCTTTGTTATCTCTGAATCCAGGGTTAACAATGCCGCCACTAACGGGCGCAGTTGGGACCGCGCCCGTTGATGTGAACGTACAAGTCGCGGCCAGAGCCGCGCTGGTCGTGGTTATCGATGGACCACCCGGACGACACGTGACAGTTGTAGCAACTGCAAGTGTACCGCCGACGGTAGGCTGGATGAATCGCCCATGCAAAGGCTGAATATCGGGAAAGACGATCTGAGCATTGGGCAGATCACCGGCGCTGCCCCATTCAGCCGTAACCAAGAGTTGACCGATACTCGAGAACAGCCGATCGTTGAAAAGGCCAAAGCCGCCGCGTAAGACTGTGCGTGAGTTCATCGCATACGCAAAACCAACGCGTGGCTGGAAGTTATTTAGATCATTCTCCAAAACGAACGCGCTCGGATATGTTTCCACGTCGTAGCGCAAACCCAGAGTCAAGGTTAGTTTGTTATTAACCTTCCACTCATCCTGGCCAAAGAAGCCGTAGGAGCTATGATCCACACTTGTCCGGGTTAGCGGCTCAAGGCCGCTGGGCACATCCTGACTGAACGGAACGCTCAAAGCAGGTCGAGTGGTAGTACCATTCTGAAGCGGCCACCAGAAAACCACGGGAGTCGGCGTTGCTCCTAAGAATGCTGGCAGACTGGGGAAGATGACCCGCGCCGGAAAGAACAGATCCCATTTCGCAGTGTTGCGGATATTGTTAAAGTCAAAGCCAAATTTGAATCCATGTTCACCCTTGCTAATGGTGAGACTGTCGGCGGCCTGGAATCGGCTCTCTCGATAGTAATCTACATCGGACGTACTCTTGCCTGTAATGATCAGATTTGAGATTTCGAGATCCGGTTCCTTGCGCACCGAGGGAAATTCGAAACTTCGGCGTGCCCACTGAAACCGCAGTTCATTGACGACTTTGGGAGTGAGCAAAGCAGTTTCACTGACCACAAACGACTGATCGGACGTCTTGTTATTTCGCGCGGTCGTTGACGCCGGCGACGCCCGACCGCCACCCCCGAGAAAACCATCGGTGGCGGAGTGAAGAAGGTTGTAACGGACAGAGAGCGTGTTGTTGTCGTTGAATTTGTGGTCCAGCTTCAACAGAAAACCATCATAGTCGTTGGCACGCAAGAGATCGTTCACCTCAGGCGTCAAGCCAAAAAACGCCTTTGTGACGTTGATCGTGGCAAGATTGTTGAGGATCACTGATGAGAACTTGTTTGACTCGGCACGTCGCTGGCCTTCGTAACTGCCGAAGAAGAAGGTGCGATCTTTGCGGATTGGAGCACCTATTGTGGCGCCATATTGATTCTGCCGGAGAACTGGATTTGGGCCACTGAGGAGAGCTTTTGCATTCAGCGCGTCATTCATTCCGAAGTAATAAGCCGAACCGTGAACCTGATTCGTCCCTGACTTGGTGATGATGTTGACGAAGCCGCCGAGCGCGCGACCATATTCGGCAAGGAAAGTTGAATTGAGAACGCGAAACTCCTGCGCTGCTTCCTGTGACGGGGTCACGCGGGGTAGACCAGTAAAAGTCTGAATGTTGTCAACCCCATCAACAAGAATCATGGTGTTTAATTCAGACTGTCCACCGAACGTCAGCCGTGGCGCTGCTGCCGCTCCGACGCCCGCGTCGGGTTCCTTGAAGGCGCCGCCGCCTGTGTTCTCGCGACCTGGGGCCACGCCACTCGATAACTTCGCAAAGTCAACAAAGTTGCGACCGATTATCGGCAACGATTCGATCGATTGCTGGGTGACTACGCGACTCACTTCCGCTTTAGTAGTTTCCAGCAGCGGTTGCTCTTCCCTGACTTCAACCGTTTCCTTCACGTCGCCAACCTGGAACGCGAGATCGACGATCGTTGAACTGGCGACCGACAAGACGATGTTCGACTGCACGATAGTCTTGAATCCAGTTCGCTCGGCATGCAGATCGTAGCGACCGGGCAGGAGGTTCGTGAGGTTGTAGCGGCCCTCAACGTCTGAAGTAGTTTCGCGAACGGCTCCAGTCTGGCTGTTCGTGACGCTGATTCTCACTTCAGGAATAACAGCACCAGAAGGATCTCTAACCACCCCAGACAATGTTGCGCTCGTGGTCTGCCCAAACACAGTTACGCCCGCAAGCAGCACCGCGAGCGCTGCAAGCAATAAGACTCTCGGCTTTGTCATGATCATATTTCCTTTCGAACTCGCGCAGAGTTGAACGCGGTCACATTCGGCCCGACGGGAAAGTGTTCGCGTGGTCTGTTGTGCCAACTAGAGCGATGTAGAAGCGGCGCGAAGTATTACGGAACTCCCTCTCCCTGTCAAGAGATTTTTGCAGAACTGATATAACAGAATGACGTGGCTTACTGGATAGGAATTCGTGAGGTGAGCTGAGTCGTCAACGCTTGCTGGTGTGCTTCTTCAAACTTCTGGAGTTTGAACTTCTTGCAAATATTCTTCCATTCACCTCTGGCATTGTGAAGTAAGGTTCCAGTCGTTGTAGCGTGTTGTGAAGTCCGCGCATCACGTGTTCCCTCATCGCCTCTCCGGCGGCATGAACATCGCCTGACGTCAGCACCTCGATAAGATCCTGATGACGGCGAGGTGGCCTGTTGGCCGGGGCCGAGCGAGGGACGCACAACCAAGTCGATGCCAACACATGGTTCTTTTCAATGGCTTCTGATAAAGCAGGACAGCGTGCGCACTCGGCGATGCGTCGATGAAGTTTCTCGTGAAAACTGAGATAAAGAAAGCGATCGCCCTCAGGTTGCGCCGATAAATGGTCAACTCGGGCAGCGAGTCGACGGAGTTCCGCACGCTCTCGCGAAGTTGCTGCTTCGGCACACAGGCGAGCGGATTCCACTTCCAAGGCCTCTCGAATTACGTAATGGCCGCGCACGTCCTGCTCGGTGGGAATTTTCACTCGGGTTCCGGCGCGGGCCCGACTCTCCAGCAGTCCTTCGAACTCAAGGCGCTGGAACGCTTCTGAGACGGGCAACAAGCTGACACCCAACTCGTGCGCCAACTTCCGTCGCGAAATCACTTTGCCAATCGGCAGCTCGCCGCGCAGAATTCGCTCTCGCACAACAAAGTAGGCTTCGGTCGCCAGGCTACGTTCCTCGATAGTCTTCATCGCCGGTTTCAGTCAGCGCAGTATGAACTGTCATTGCCATACGTGTCAACGATGTTGCCAGAGTGCAGTTCTGCAATATCAGATCGACTTACTACCTTGACGACTTCGTGAAACAGGTGTCATACTCCGCCCCACTTTCTGAATCTAAGGAGCCATCATAATTCTCATGGTCGCATCGACTGATCATGCTGTGAATACATTCGTAACTGATGAGGCTTGGAAAGCTGTTCAAGGCGCCTACGATCTGCAGGTGCACGTGGCGCCGGATGTGATTGAACGACGAACGGATGACATCGATCTGGCGAAAGATTTTCTCGCACTCGGCTTGCGCGGATTTGTGTTGAAGTCGCATTACGTTCCTACTGCTGAGCGAGCCAAGGTGGTTACGCGCGCCGTGCCCGGCATTGAAGCCTACGGCGCGATTGCACTGAACCACAGCATCGGTGGTTTGAACCCCGTTGCAGTTGAGATCGCTGGCCGATCGGGAAACAAGATTGTTTGGATGCCCACAGTCGACGCGGCAAATGAGACCGCCGGAAGACCGGACGGTGGCTCGGCCAAGCTTCCTTTCTGGGCCAAGATTCAACGCGAGATTGCTGCGGCTGGGATCACGCGGTCACCGATTAGCGTGCTGAATAAGAATGGTGAGATTTCGGAGGACACGCGGCGTTGTCTTGAACTGATCGCTAAGCACGATATGATTCTCGCAACGGGACATTTAGGACGACATGAAATCTTTCCGTTGGTCTATGCGGCTCGTGAGGCGCGACTAGAACGAATCGTGATCACGCATGCAGAGTTTCCCTCACAAAACCTTTCAGCCGAAGAGCAAAGAGATCTGGCTGCGTTGGGTGCGATCATCGAACACTGTTTTACGACCTATCATACCAACAAGGCGACGTGGGAGACGCTCTTTGACAACGTGAGACAAACCGGTGTCGAACACTGCTTACTATCGACCGACCTGGGCCAGAAGCCTAATCCTCCGGTTGCTGAAGGCTTTGCGAGGTTCGCGAACAAGTTTCTTGATGCCGGATTTTCCGTCGCTGAAATTCGCCGCATGGCAGTAACAAATGGCGAAAACCTATTGAACTAAGAACAAGGATGGACGCTGCAAACGACACCGTGTTGGTGGTGAGCGCGCATGCTGCGGATTTTGTGTGGCGAGCAGGAGGTGCAATTGCTTTGTATCATTCGCGTGGCGCTCGAGTGCGCGTGCTCTGCCTTTCGTTCGGCGAGCGGGGCGAGTCACAAAAACTCTGGCGCCAACCTGACATGGACATCGAGACTGTGAAGCGCGTACGCCGCGATGAAGCCCAAAAAGCTGCAGAGGTACTTGGAGCCGATATTAGATTCTTCGACGCTGGAGACTATCCTCTAAGTCCGACTGACCAACTCATTGACGAACTGGTACAAGAGTTTCGCAGCGTCCAGCCGGCCATCGTGCTGACTCACGCATTGAGTGATCCTTACAACGGCGATCATCCCGAAGCCGCACGACTGGCTTTGAACACTCGAGTCTATGCACAGGCGCTGGGCTATCCGAGTCAGGCTAAAGCGTTGGGGGCGCCACCTGTATTCTGCTTTGAGCCGCATCAGCCCGAGATGTGTGAGTTCAAACCTCAGGTGTTGCTCGACATTACGCCGGTGTTTGATCGCAAGCGGAAGGCAATGGAGTGCATGGACGCGCAAGAGCACTTGTGGGAGTACTACACGCAACTTGCTCTAAGGCGTGGTACTCAGGCAGTACGTAACTCCGGTAGAAAAGAGATCAAGTACGCGGAAGCTTATCAGCGTATCTACCCCCAGGTAACCGATCGATTCTCATGAGTCATAAAGTTATTCGCCACATCTCGAGACCACCTACCGAGATCGTTCGCATGCTCGGGGCTCAAGGCGTGGCGACCATCCACGAAGCGCAGGGTCGAAGCGGGTTGATGAAACCATTTATGCGCCCGATTTACCCAGCAGCAAGAGTGGCTGGTCCGGCACTAACTATCTCCTGTCCGCCAGGCGATAACCTGATGATTCATGCGGCTATAGAAGTTTGCCAACCTGGCGACGTGTTGGTGGTAGCGCCGACTTCGGAATCAACTGATGGCATGTTCGGCGAATTGTTGGCCACTTCGTGCTTGGCCCATGGTATCGCCGGCTTGATGATCGAAGCTGGAGTGCGTGACGTTGCTGTTCTCACAGCTATGAGTTTTCCAGTATGGGCGAAGGCCATTTCAGCGCAAGGCACGGTCAAGGCGAGTGCCGGTTCAGTGAACATTGATGTGGTTTGCGCTGGTTCATTGGTACATCCCGGCGACGTCATTGTCGGCGATCAGGACGGAGTCGTAGTCATCCACCGGGAGCGGGCTGAGGAGGTGGCAACCCTTGCTGCGAAACGTATCGCAAAGGAAGAGAAGAATCGCGCGCGTCTCAAGACAGGAGAACTCGGCGTTGATTTCTACGGTCTACGCTCGAAGCTGAAAGAGTTGGGCGTTGAATATGTCGAGGAGTAGTCATACGACCAATATCGTTGCGGCCATGGCAACGGCACATGCGCCACAACTGTTCACGTATCCACCTGACGAAGATCCGCTACAGCTTGACGCAACCATTGCGGCGATGCGCGAGTTGGGAAGGCTGCTCGATGAAACGAAACCCGATGTGATCGTTTTTCTTGGCAGCGACCATCTCGAGACTTTTTCGCAGACGTGCGTGCCAGCTTTCGCCATCGTCGCCGGCAGTCGCGCGCACGCGGAGTTTGCCGGCCGCAGTTACGACCTGCCCATTCATCGCGAGATGGCCGAAGACCTCCTTAACCGATTGGTCCAGGCGGATTTTGACATCGCATACTCTGAGGACGCGCTGCTGGGCCATACCTTTGCTGTGCCCTTCGAATATGTGATTGCGGGCCGGGACATCCCCGTCATTCCGTTTCACACGAATGTCTACATGCCGCCGCTGCCAAATCCAAAAAGGTGTGCAGCGTTGGGACGCCAGATCGCGAAAATCGTTTCTGGGCGCCGGGAGCGTGTTGCCATATTAGCGAGTGGCGGCATGTCGCATTATCCCGGCACGGAAAAGTATCCGCATCCCGAATTTGAATTTGATTACTGGCTGATTTCCGAACTGGTACGCGGCAACACCGACGCTTTGCTTGACCTGACAAGTGAGCAGTTGGATGAGGTCGGGAACACCGAATTACTAAATTGGGCCACTATGTTGGGCGTTATTGGCAACCGTCATGGGACGCTCTTGCAGTACACGCCGACCTGGCATCACGGACATGGAGTAATGCGGTTCTTGCCTGAGCTAAGAGAGGGTCTGGCCATTCAACCACCGCGTCAACCCTATCAATTCAAAAACCGTGGCTTTGAGTTTTATAAACATCCGCGGGCCGAGGCTTATAAGCTGAATAAATTCATGTTCGATTTGCGAAACGATGCGGCGACGCGGCGGCGTTTGCTGCACGACCTTGATGCCGTGGTTTACGAATATCAGTTCAACGCAACTGAAGAGTCGGCGCTGCGCGCGATGATTCGCGTCGGCGAGCTGGAGAAGATCAGCGACAGCGTGGAGCCACTGGTGAAGGCAGGCGCGCATCCGCTCCAGGCGCTGATGACGTTGCATGTGTTGCATGGCGAGAAGAAGAAGATGCAACACGAAGTCTCTGCAACTGAGAATCGTTGAACGGCGAAGCGTCATAGTGCACGTTTGCTGTCTCTGTGTAACAAACCGCCAAGTTTTTGTTTTTCGCAAGAAACTAAGCTGGGTAAAAAGAGAACTTCCGGATGTCAGAACTCTAGACCTGCACTCCGATAGGAGTGACATGTTTATAGCCCTGCGAGCTACGAAATACTCGCCGAAGGCGCCGGAGGGCTGACTGGCTCCATTTCGATATGTCGCTCCCTCGGAGCGCAAAAGTTGCCTAAGGGCTCGCTGCTATAAACATGTCCCTCCTCCGGAGGGAGTGTCCCTCCTCCGGAGGGAGAAACCGTAAAAGAGATCTTTGTTTGCATTGCATGGTTGCGGATAGAACGCAAGTCTGATTCAAGAACTTAGAATCAGTTCTCTGGATCTCGAAGGAGGTTGATTGAATGTACGGTCTTGATGGACGTGTCGCTGTTGTCTCGGGAGCCGCTACCGGCATCGGTCGCGCGATCGCAGCGCGGCTGGCAGCCGAGGGCGCGCACGTTGAAATCCTTGACCTCCAGGATGCGTCTTCGACTTGTGAAGAAATCCGCGCTACGGGCGGTACAGCTAATTCCGAAATCTGCGATGTGACGAAAGAAGATCAGATCGCCGCAGCGGTAAAAGCGATTGAGGATCGTCATGGCGTCGTAGACATCCTTATCAACAACGCCGGCATACTCTCAGGGCGCCAACCCTGGCAGTCGCTTTCTTACGAAGAGGTCAATCGCTTTGTGCAGGTCAACTACATTGGCTACTTCCTCGTCACGAAAGCAATCTATCCTCTGCTCAAGAAGAGCTCGCATGGCCGGCTTATTAACATCGCTTCGCGCACTTACTTTCTCGCCAATCCCGGACAGATGGCCTACGTGGCAGCCAAAGGCGCCGTCATGGGCATGACGCGTGTGCTCGCAAAAGAGATGGGAGAAGACAACATAACAGTTAACTCGGTCGCGCCGGGCATGGTAGCGACGCCAGGAACGCTGGCACATTCGCCTGAGGATCGCTTCGATCAAATCATGCTGAACCAAGCGATTAAGAAGCGCGTCCAACCCGAGCATCTCGCGGCGCTCGTGGCTTTCATCGCCAGCGACGAAGCTGAATTAATTACCGGACAGATGATCCTCTGTGATGGTGGCGGGTATCTGCACTAAGCGTTCATGACTGAGGAGATTGCGCTGGAAAAAGTTAAGTTACAAGCCGCCGCAGCGCAAGAGCTTCGCTATGCCTGGTACGTGGCGGTTGTGCTGATGCTATGCAACACGCTCTCGTTTATTGATCGTCAGATCCTCGGCCTGCTGGTAACCCCAATCAAACTGGATTTAGGAATCAGCGATACACGAATTGGCTTGTTGCAGGGACTGGCGTTTGGCATCTTCTATACGCTGCTCGGCATGCCGATGGGACGCATCGTAGACCGCGGCAATCGTCGTAACCTCGTGGTCGTAGGCATCTGGTTATGGAGCTTGATGACGGCTTCCTGCGCCGGTGCTCGCGGATTCTGGACGCTGTTTCTCGCTCGCATGGGTGTGGGCGTCGGTGAGGCTACACTGTCGCCCTCTGCTTTCTCCCTACTCTCCGACTATTTCCCAAAAGAACGCTTGGGCACAGCTTTGAGTATTTTCTCGATGGGCGTCTTCTTTGGTTCTGGCTCGGCCTTAATTGTAGGCGGTCTGGTGATTGGCGCAGTTGGATCGTGGCGTCTGACGTTCTTGATTGTCGGATTGCCGGGACTGCTCGCGGGCTTGATGGCGTTAACGATCAAAGAACCCGCGCGCAAACACCTGCTCGGCGGCAAAGAAAGCAAACTAAGTTTTGGCGAAGTCTTCGAGCAGGTTAAAGTGCGTTGGCGATCGGTCTTAGGTATCTGTTTGGCCTTCGCCTTTCAAGCGATGTGCAATTACGCGCAACAGGCGTGGTTGCCGACATACTTCGTGCGCGCGCACGGCTGGCAACCGAGACAGGCGGGATTAACTCTGGGCGCGATTTCGCTCGGTGCTGGATTGCTCGGTGCATACTCGGGCGGTGTCCTCTGTGACCGGTGGCAATCGCTTCGCAAAACCGATGCCCCCTTGCGCGTAGCTGTGCTGGCCACAACCTGCGCCGGGTTCTTTTTCACTCTGGCGATAGCGATCACTGCACTAAAACCGCAACTTGCTTTGCTCGTTCCAGCGTTCTTCTTTCTGGCCATGCCGATCGGTAGTGGATACGCTTCGCTGCAGTTAATCCTGCCCAATCAGGTGCGTGGCCAAATCGGCGCCCTTCAGGTTTTTACGCTCAATCTTATTGGGTTGATTCTTGGGCCTTTTCTGCCGGGCTTTTTTAATGATTACCTCTTCAAGGATCCATTGATGGTCGGTTGGTCGCTTGCGCTGACCGTGGGCTTGGCTTCGCTCGTCTCAGCGCTACTATTTCGGGCAACGTGGCGTCCATATCGAGAACATTACGCACACATGCATAAATGAATTTACCCTCCCGGATGATCTGACTCTCTTAGTGGTACCGCAATGAACAACGAAATGAAAATCGGATTTGTCGGCTTCGGTGAAGCGGGATATCACATCGCTAAAGGTCTGCGCGGTGCTGGTCTTCCGCAAATTTACGCCTTTGACGTTCATACCTACACACCGGGGCGCGGCGTAAAGATTCGAGAGCGCGCTCACAAGACCGACGTGACGTTATGCGAATCGAATGCGCAGCTTGCCGCTGCGTGCGATGTGCTGCTCTCAACTGTGACGGCTGATCAAGCGGAAGTTGCAGCCGAACAGACCGTGCCGCATCTAACTCAACAGCATATCTACGCTGATCTCAACTCAATTTCGCCCTCTCTAAAACAAAACATCGCGCGGCTTATAGAAACGAGCGGCGCCCGCTTTGTCGAGATCGCAATCATGTCGCCTGTGCCGCCGCACCTGCATCGCGTGCCGATGTTTCTCGGCGGCCCACACGCACGGCAATTGGTCGGTCTGCTTGCGCCTTTCGGTATGAAACTCGAAATTATCTCTGAACAGATCGGCTCCGCATCGGCGACCAAGATGTGCCGCAGCATTGTCGTCAAGGGACTCGAAGCGTTGTTATTTGAATGCGTGCTGGCAGCGGTTCCGTATGGGGTGGACGAGCGAGTCTTCGCCACGTTGGAAGAAACTATGCCTGGAATGAACTGGAAGCAATTAGCGAGTTACATGATCGGGCGCGTCATCGAACACGGTGAGCGTCGCGCTCGCGAACTGAAAGAGGTTGCAGAAACTTTGCGGTGCATTGGTGTCGGACCTGTGATGACTGAAGCGGCCGCCAAACGACAGGACTGGGGCGCAGGGCTCAACCTCTTCGCGCAATTCGGTGGTAAACCACCCGAAGATTACCGCGCAGTGGTCGAGGCGATCGCGCAAAGAGCAACACACGAACACTGATATGAGAACTCAGGTTGGTATAGTGGGCGCAGGCCCTGCTGGATTGCTGCTGGCCCATTTGCTGCACCTGCAGGGTATTGACTCCGTTGTCATAGAGACGCGAAGCCGCGAGTATGTCGAGAGCCGCATTCGCGCAGGTGTGCTTGAGCAAGGCACGGTCAGCACGATCATCGAATCCGGAGTCGGCCAACGCTTGCAGCAGCAAGGTTTGCTGCATCACGGAATCGAACTCAGCTTCAATGGCCGCCGCCATCGCATCGACATGCATGAACTCACGGGTGGGCGTGCGATCACTGTTTACGGTCAGACCGAAGTCGTCAAAGATCTAATCAAGGCGCGACTGGATACAGCCTCCCCCCTCTATTTTGAAGTTAACGAAACCAGTATCCATGATTTTGACACGGAGCGGCCCAGGATTCGGTTTCACCATAACGAGCAGCAGTACGAGATACACTGCGATTTCATAGCCGGGTGCGACGGCTTTCATGGCATCTGTCGCTCGGCTGTTTTTGAGAAGTTGCACATTTTCGAGCGCGTGTATCCATTCGGATGGCTGGGAATTCTGGCAGAATCAAAACCACCTTCAAAAGAGTTGATCTATTGTCATCACGAACGAGGCTTTGCCTTGTTCAGTATGCGCACGCCAAACATCACGCGGCTCTATATTCAGTGTGCGCCCAACGACGATTTGGCGAACTGGAGTGATGATCGTATCTGGCAAGAACTGGCGACGCGATTGCACTCTGGTGGTGAGATTGAATTGAAAGAAGGACCAATCTTGCAAAAAGGGATTACGCCAATGCGCAGCTTTGTCGCTGAACCTATGCAGTTCGGCCGGTTATTTCTCGCAGGCGACGCTGGACACATTGTGCCGCCTACCGGCGCGAAGGGGATGAACCTGGCAGTTGCAGACGTGCGTGTGTTGGCGCGCGCCTTCGCAACTCATCACCAGACCGGTCAAACGGAATTGCTCGACGCATACTCCGACACCTGCCTGCGTCGTGTCTGGCGCGCCGAACATTTTTCGTGGTGGATGACTTCCATGCTGCACCGCTTTCCCGACGCCACACCCTTCCAGCAAAAGCTTCAACTCGCCGAGCTGGACTATGTCACGAGTTCACGCGCTGCGGCGACCTCACTGGCGGAAAACTACGCCGGCCTCCCCTTCGACCGCTGAGATAGCGCTCATCTTTTCCTTAAGAGTGAGTGAATTAAACAGTTTCCTCATCGTGCCGTCAATTTCATGTCAACGAGGTTTTTGGCAGAGTTTGAGTGGTTCTTGTAAGACGTGGAAGAGAATGAGTTATTTGGTGGAGCAGACGGGGATCGAACTTCTCTGCGTAAGCTCCGCGATCCTCGGCGCCTCTTCGGTTTACCTGTTCTAAGGATTCTTTCAACGCAGTGGACCGCAAGAGATTTCGCAGAGAAGAATTGAACTTGGCTGTCTGCCAATGTAAAATCCGGCTCGCCCTTCCCGGGCGGCCGAAAATTCTCTTTGTCCTGTTTGCCAGGCACACGGAACTTTCCACAGACAGAAAACGAACTTTTCATATGGATTTTTTATGTATCTGTATCCCCCGAGCAAGGGCGTATCAATCTCACATTGAGTAATGCTGGCGGCACGGGTTCTCTCGGAACGCAACCTACCGCCACATTAACTGTTGGCAACGACGATGCGCCGGTGCTTCTCACTGAAGAGCTTACCGAACATGGGATAGCGCTTGATCTGGTCACCCAAACGCGCGATCCGTTCTCGCTGACCAACCCCCTCAATTTAGGCGACGATCAACGTAGACGAGTGTCGCTTTTTGTGTGGCACCTGGGATTGTTGCCGAGCGACACCGTGGCTTCCGTACAAGTTGCAGCTCGGGATGGCGAAGGCAGGATCTATGATTTGCCCGTCGAAGGTTTGAACCCGATGGCGACGGTCGCGGACATTACTCAGGTGGTGGTCCGCTTACCGGATAACGTAATTGGCGCACCGAGAGACTTTTGGGTGAAGGTCACGCTGCGAGGACCGGGCAGCAATGAAGCGTTCATTAAGATCGCCGCACCCTAACGGTTATACGAGCGGCATTGATAAGACAGATTAACAGGATTTACAAGACTGACAGGATATATCCTGTAAATCATTGTGTGAATGCTCTTGATTGGCAGCGTCAACTCGGAACAGCCGGTTGTCTGCCTGCACCTAAACGGCGACGTTCCGCGCCGTAACAAGAGGGCGGCAACGGAAGGCCGCCTTTTAAATTGTGACACGAGTCATGGACAACGGCGGTTGAGGGGATTCACCAGGGGTACTACCGTCGCAGGATTTGGCGGCGAGCTGCTGTTAATTGTGAATTCCCCGTCAGTGGGATCGTTCGCCACGTTGCTCACGTTAACAGTCGTTGCCAGCTCGCGAAGTCTTTAAGGACTGCTGACCCCGTGGCGTAGTTACGGTGATTGGACCACTCGTAGCGCAGGCGGGACCACTGCAATTAGCTGTTGGCAGAAGCCCCAGAGACAGTCGCAGTCACTCCGTTGAAGCATTCGCGGCTCATTGGAGGAAGCTTTTCCGCCATCAAGTTGCGCCAGTTAAGATGGCCATGCAAGAATCCTCACATGCAAACTCCAGTTCCGCTTAATAATGATGTAAGGTGCATCTTATGAAACTGAAGTTGTTTGTTTTCTTTCTTTTGCCTTTTGTCTTTGCTGGCTGCAGGGGATCTGGGACTGGCCAGAAGATTACCGAGCAACCATCACCAATGCCAACAAGCCCAGCGACCCAATCGTCTCCGCAGAAGACCGTAATGGCCGATTCGCCTGGCGTGAAACCGAAGATAGATGCGTGTGCGATGCTCACAAGCAAGGACATCGAGTCGATTCAGGGCGAGCCAGTAAAAGAAACAAAGCTGAGCGGAACATCTGTTAGCGGCTTTAATATTTCCCAATGTTTTTTCACCTTGCCGACATTTATGAAATCTATCAGTCTGTCAGTTACACAAAGAGGCGACGGCCTTGATGCGCGCGATCCTAGAGAATTCTGGAAGGATACTTTTCATCGCGAGAAGGATCTCAACAAAGGCCGCGAGCGAGAGAAACAGCGAGAAGGGGAGGAAGAGGAAAAATCAGCGCCACCAAAGAAAATAACGGGTATCGGCGAAGAAGCTTTTTGGACCGCCAGCCGCGTTGCCGGAGCGCTCTATGTTCTTAAAGGTCACAGCTACGTCCGAGTCAGCGTCGGTGGTCCCGGAGATGAAAAAAGCAAGATTAGGAAGTCGAAGACGCTTGCCCAAAAAGTGATTGACCGTTTGTAGTTCAGCAGACCTCACGAAGCGAAACCGGCAGTGTATCGAGGTTTTTCAGACCATGATACAGCTCCTTGGAGGCCCTGTTCCGACGGTCATCCCCGTAACGCGATCCAAGTAATGTGACTTGCCCCAATTCTCCCTAATAGGAGAATGCTCGCAGGCATCCACTCTTGCGGGATGCCCGCGACTGCAGTAGCTGCTATCGCTTCACCAGAGGCGTAGTCGTCGTCGTGAACTGCAACGATCCAAGACTCACGTTGATGACCTTGATGACATAGACTCCCTGCTGAGTCACTGGCACGGTCAACGTGGCAATGCCCGAGACCGCATCAGCTGTTTGGAGAGTCAGGCCATTAGGATCGACGATCGCGATCGTGAAAGGCATATTCAAGCTGGACTCCGCCGTGACAGTCATCTCCTGCGAGCCAGACTGCGGCTGGTAGTTGCTGCTTGCAGTTTGTCCCGCGGAGGCATTACCAGCCCGGTTCGTGGTGTTGCCAGGACCACTCGCCGTCTGCGACGTGATCGTCGAGCTGGTTAGACAGAACTGATCGACGTAAACCACTCCGCTCATGTTCTTGATCTCCAGCTTGTGATTTCCCGCCGCCAAACCTGTCAACGTCAGGTTGTAATCAGGCCTAAACTCTGGCGCCTGCGTGCTGCCGATGCTGCTTGCGTAGTTAATAGTTTGTTTCTTAACGCCATCGAGATAAACATCGGCCGTGCCGCCCTTCGGACTCTTGGCGTACGCATAGGTGATCGAAGCGGTGCTACCTGAGGGAACATTAAAGTCAAGGCTCGCGCTGTGGTTCGGACTGTTACCGGTGTGATACCGGAAATGTCCGGCACTTGCATTCGCGTAATTGACGAGGTGCCAACCGCTCGAATACGCGATAGTCACGTCGTCATCTTCAAGGCAGTTGGGCGGCGATGAACACGCGTTGTTGCCGTTCACAGTATAAGTCGCAGCTGGGTAGCCGTTGTCAGCCTGTGCTTTTGCGAAGGTGTGATCGATGAACAGATTCGAGCGTTCGAGGGTATTGGTTGCCGAGGTATCTCCAGTAAACGTTCGGCCATTCACAGCGCCCAAAAGATCACCAGGCTGCGGGTTACCAAACGCAGATTTGGGTGCGTAGATCGTGATTGTGCCGTCCGGTTGGTAATTGCTTTCAGGCAAACCCGGTTCGGCAGTCTGTTCAGAAATCACGAAGACTGCGGGCACACCTGCGTCTGCCAGGTAGCCGTATTGGAAAATCGGCGGACCCGTCGGGCCGGTTGTCATGCCGACGTAGTACTGTTGACCAGGTGAGGATGGCGAATCCCAAACGATCCTCCATCTGCTGTTTGGCGGAACCGTCGAAAGGTCGTTCACTTTCATCTTGAACATGAAGTTGCTGGGGCTCGAAGGCGGCTCGCCGAGCGCGATGTAGTCGATCAGTAGTGAAGCCGGAGTATTAGTTCCAAGATTCGCTTCGGGGTGGGTCGGATCATTCCGGTGAAGAATGATTCCGTTGCAGTAATCGCCTACGTACGGCGCATCAATCTCATTGTTCCCGCACGATGCTCCGGCGCCATTCACCGCCAGAACTTTGTAGTAGTACGTCTTAGTGATATCCGTCGCCGTGAGGTCATCGTACGTTCCGCCAATCTGAGTACCCAAAACAGTAGTCAGCAGAGTTTCTGCGCCGCGCGCGGTTCCTCTCCAGATTTGATAGCCGGTGATGGGTGAGTTACCTGTATCAGCTTCAGACCAAGCGAGATGGACCACCGAACCAATACGACGCTGTGTCACCGAAGGCATACCCGGCCGGGATGTCAAACTTGGCGGATCTTTCGCAGCTAACAAGCGCCGGCCGCTCGACTGCCTGGCAATCGTCGCAGTCACTGAGTAGGCATTGCCCTTCACGGTCGGAGCCGCCTGAGCACAATTGCCGCCTTCACAGCCATTAACGTAACCGACCAAAACACGACCATCTCGATCGATAGTCATATCAAAGAAATCGAGCAGATTGCGGACAATGTCGGCGCCGCCTCCGCGTAAGATGCCGCCTCGCTGCATCGGGGCGTTCGGAGTCGCGTCGGTGGTCGTCCAGTGCCTTCCTCCATCGAATGTGTGCGCGATGTAAAGGTGCCAGAAGCCGGTGAACTTATCGGTGTTAGAGTCGCCCGTGCCGTTGTTCGATCCGTAATAAGCGACTGCAGCGCGGCCATCACTACCGCCAACCGCAGCCGGAAACGCGGCGTTGTTTATGCCGTAAACTGCGCCGACATCGAAAATGTTGCTCCAGGTAAGGCCGGAGTCGTCTGAGGTAGCCACAGCCGCGGCCGTGCCACCATTGGAAAAAGAAAAGTAAACGCGTCCGGCATCATCAATGCCAACGGCGGGATCGTCACCAGTTCCGATCGTGCCGGGAACGGCAAAGCTGTTTCCGTTCTGAACTGGACGAATGGCCCAACTCACTCCGTTGTCCTTCGATATAACCACCGATTGCACGCCGCCACAGTCCCGGTTTGGGACAAAGACCGTTCCAGCCGAACCATTGGCGAGCGTTTGATTGGTTGCTGGAGTTACTTTCACGTGGCCATGCAAGCCGCCACAGGTTGTTAGATTGTAAAGCGGCACGGAGGGACCATAGGTCAAACCGCCAGTGTCACTTCGGGCACAAAAAGCTGCCGCGATGTCCTGCGAACAGTAATAGACAGCGTTTGGATAAGTCGTCAGCGGCGTTCCGACTACCGGCGGCGTTTCGTCCGGCGCATTGCGGTACGGGCCGACGCCAATCGATTCGTGATCCACTGCTGACGCAGGTCCGCCGCTTTGATCCGGCCCGATCCATGTCAGCCCGTCGTCGTCGGTATATGAAATCTTGACCGTGTTGGGACTGAGCAACGTCAGTTCGGCGGCCCACACGCGACTGTGGAAACCGGTGAGATCGGTGAAGCCGCGATCCGTGAAGCCGATCGGATCAGAATCGACAGCAACCGATGACGGCGCGGGGCGATTGACCCAGTTCGCCGTCTGACCGTTTGACGGACAACTGTCGTTGAATGTGATGAATAATGTTTGCAGTCCCGACTGATAATTTGCCACGCCGGTGGCCCAGTTGCTGCCAACTGAAGGCTCGCCCGCGTTGCGGCCCATGTATTCAACCGACTTAACTTGTTGGCCGGCTTCTGTGGTAGTGACCGGAACCAGAAGCCCGGGCGCGGCGAAATTCTCATAACCAACCTTTGGTCCTGGATCCTGAGGTGCCGGTGGTGGTGGCGTCGGTGTAATCGGAACTGCAGTGGCAGTGCCGTGATACTTATCAGTGACGACTGGAGTCGTGTCAGGAACTATGTGAATTGTAAAAGTGCCTGTGCCCCACTGCGTGATATCGATGTAGGCTGTCTGAGAAGTCAGACCCGGCCCGCTCATGGCGGACGTCACCGACTCGCCTGAAGTTGATCCGCCTTTATGAATCCAAATGTCGTATTCGTTGCCGCTACTTTGCCACGTCAATTGGACGCGAACTTTTTGACCGGCCCAATCAGCAGGCGTACCCGCAATATTCAGTGTAAAGACTTCACAGTTCACACCATCGACGCAGGCAGCTTCCGTGTTTACGCCACCGCCGGGTGTTATGACGGTTTGGTCCCACGCGGCAGATATGCCACCCGGGTTTGGACTGACTGTGCCCGAAGAAGGATTTTGGGCGCGAGCACGAAAGACGGGAATCACGCAAACCATCGAGGCAAGAGTAAAAACGACGGCTAGCACCCAACACCTCGTAAATCCAAAACTGTTTTGTCCTTTCATGCTCATTTCTTTTCTTCGTTCTGGCAGCTAAATCGCAAAAACTTCGCCTAACAACGCGCATTCGGCGCAAACAGATGAAGGCATTGCTCCCCCGGAACAATGCCCTCCGATGCCCGACAACTAGCGTGTTATCGTTGTCGTAACAGTCGTGGTGAACTGAAGTGGGCCGAGGCTGACGTTCACGACTTTGATCACATAAGTGCCACCCTGTGTGACCGGTTGGCTGATAGTTGCCATGCCATTCACGGCATCGACCGTTTGCACGGTCAGGCCTGACGGATTGACCAGAGCGATCTTGAACGGCACATTCAGACTCGACTCAACCGTAACCGACATCTCCTGCGAGCCAGACTGCGGCTGATAATTGCTGCTCGCCGTCTGTCCCGCTGAAGCGCTCCCCGACTGGTTCGTGGTGTTGCCGGGGCCCGTTGTCGGCTGCGACGTGATTGTCGAACTGGTTAGACAGAATTGATCGACGTAAACCACTCCGCTCAGGTTCTTGATCTCCAGCTTGTGACTGCCGGCCGCCAAACCTGTCAACTGCAGGTTGTACTCAGGCTTAAACTCTGGCGCCTGCGTGCTGCCGATGCTGCTTGCGTAGTTGATAGTTTGTTTCTTAACGCCATCGAGATAAACATCGGCCGTGCCGCCTTTCGGACTCTTGGCGTAGGCATAAGTGATCGAGCCGGTGCTACCGGATGGAATACTGAAGTCAAGGCTCGCGCTGTGATTCGGACTGTTACCGGTGTGATACCGGAAATGTCCTCCGCTCGCGCTTGCGTAATCAACCAGGTGCCATCCTGCTGAATACGCAACCTGGCTATCATTGTCTTCAATACAGACCGGCGGCGGTGGTGGCTTAACACACGAATCAAATGCCGCGAACATCCGTTTGCCATTCAACTGGCGGGCGATCGCATTCTTAGCCGAAAAATCATTGTCGCCGCCGGCGATGCAATTGGCGCTAATGCAGCCGTCGTCATAACCGACCAGAACACGACCTTCTTTGTCTATCGTGGCGTCAAAGAAATCCAGCAAGTTTCTGCAAGTGCCGGTGCCACAGATGCCGCCGCGCTGGATCGGATCGCCTGGCGTCGCATTAATGGTCGTCCACGTTAGCCCGCCGTCATATGTCGTTGCGATGTAGAGATGCCAGTCTCCTTCGAACGGCGGTTGTGGGTTATTGCCGAGGTCATCACTGCAATCATCTCCGTTTCCACAGTGAAAATTGTCGCCTGGCGTAGTCGTTCCAAAGAATGCGAATGCCGCGCGATTCGGATCACCTGCAACCACTGCCGGGAATAGGGCGGTCTGAATTCCTAACGCCGAGCCGACATCAGTATCGTTGATCCAAGTCTGACCCTTGTCCTTTGAAACGGCGATACGTGGGTGGCCATCGTTCGCTTGATATCCAAAGTAGAGCGTGCCATCAGTTGAAATGCCCAAAGATGGATCGCTCTTGGTTCCATTTCCGTTGCCCGTTGACGTGGTCACGGGACGAATGGCCCACGTGACTCCGTTGTTCTCAGACAGGACAACCGCTTGTTTGCTGTTGTGGTGGAAAGGCAGATCACCGCCGCATCCTTTGTTTGGGATATAGGCTGTGCCGTCCCTGGGAGACACCTTGATGTGGCCGTGCAATCCGGCACAATCATTTACGGTGTAGATAGGTACTCCGGGGCCAAACGTCACGCCGCCATCGATGCTTAGTGAACAAGTAGCGTCAGCTACACTTTGCGAGCAGTAATAAACTGCATTCCTGTGAGTAACGCCGCCCGTCAACGGCGCGGCGAACGGACCGCCTCCAAAAGTTTCGTGATCGACGCTCGAAGGCAGGCCTGACCCTTCGCTCAGCGAGAAGTTTCTGCCATCGTCATCTGTGATGGCAGTCGTTGAGCCCAGTGGCGTTAATCCAATAAGCTGCGTGACAAATGTCCTTCCAGTGTCGTGATCGGTAAAGAGGATCGGATCTCCGAAAACTCTCGGCGCGCCAACTGTGGGCATGGGCGCTGTGTGCTCCCACGTAGCGACTGGCGCCAGCGGATATGTGTCGTTGAAGATAATTCGCAAGGCTGTGGTGTTCGGAAAACTTCCGTCACCGAATCCGCCAAAGGACATTACAGTGCCGCCATTGGGCGTGCCGTTAAATACCTGTTCGGTTTTCCAATTAACTCCAATCGAAGGCTCGCCCCAGTCATCGCCGAATCCCGGTGGCGACATGTGAATAGAGTAGGACGGCGCAGTCGTGCATGTATCTGGCGTTCCCGTCGGCGTTGGCGTCGGAGACGCGGACGGAGTTGGAGTTGGACTGGGCAGGGGACTTAGGCCGGATACTGTAAAGTTCGACGCTGTGCTAGTGGAATCGTAATGGACCAGCATGTCAGCACCAGTATCGGGAAATGTAGGCTGAACTTGTATTAACAACTCACCTTGTACGGTGCCATTAACAGCGATGCTCCCCGTGAACGGAACGGGCGCAGGTCCGACGCTGCTTAGCGGTATCTCTCCTCTGCCAATGAGGCGTTGTGGCTGCACACGACCGGATACATAAGCCGGATCCGCGAAGACGCTCACTTCAAGACTGTCGCCGAATACCGCGGCTTCAGCATTCGGAGTGCTCAAGTACACGGTCAGATTTAGACTGCCATTAATCGATCCTGAGAACGAATTCCGCCAGTAAGCCGCAAGTGGGTTGCCAACAAAGTCGTGGTTGGCGCGCTCATGGGTTTGCTGTGTAATCGGAACTGTGCCGGTCGGTGCAGTTGTACTCCAGGTGGCCGTGCCGCGATTAGTACCATCGACCAACGTCAGTTGCTTGTTCGCTTCGTCAGCTGGCGTTCCGTGGAAATAAAAAGTTGTGCCGGTCGGAGGAGGTATTGGATCGAATGCTGCAAACATCCGCTTGCCGACTGACTGCCGAGCGATCGTGCCCCAGACTGACTTGGCGGTATTGGTCGGGTCGGTAGCGCAAGCACCGGTGCAACCGTCGGCGTAGCCTACGACTACGCGTCCTGCTTCATCGATCGCGGCGTCCATAAAATCGAGCAAATTCCGACACGGATTGGTTCCGCCGCCGAGCCAGATACAGCCACGCTGTGTTGGATCGCTGGTGGCTTTCACCGTGGTCCATGTCTGACCGCCGTCGTATGTATGTGCTACGTAGAGATCCCAGACGCCGGTGAAGCTCGCGTCTTGGAACGCGCCGGCTGTAGGAGTGCCATGAAAAGTAAAAGCCGCGCGATTCGGATCACCGGCGACGATGGCTGAAAAGACCGCGTTCTGAATCCCGAAGGGGATCCCAACATCGATGAACTTCGCGCCACCTAACGTGTCCCAGTTGACTCCTTTGTCATGGGAGACCGCAACCTTAGGATGGCCGTCACCGTCCACAAAGCCGAAATAGACTGTGCCGTCAGTAGCGACGCCAATCGAAGGATCGCTTTCGCCGGTGCTGGTGCCCGGAATGGTTCGAATCGTCCAAGTGATCCCGTTGTTCGTTGAGACTGCCATGCCCTGCCGGCCGCCGCAGCCTTTGTTTGGGAGGTACGCCGTGCCGTCGTTGGGCGCAACCTTGATGTGACCGTGAAGACCGCCGCACTCAGTGGTCCAAGTCTCGACTGCCGGTCCGAAAGTCTGGCCGCCATCCAGACTCAGGGCGCAATTAGCCGGCCCCAAGGCTTGCGCGCAGTAGTACACGCCATTCGGATACGCAGGTCGGGGCAGGTTGGGATCGCGCGTTAGCGGCGGGGCAAGTGGGCCACCGCCAATCGTCTCATGATCAACTCCCGAAGCGACACCCGATCCCTGGCTGGGAATAAATGTGTTGCCGTCATCGTCCGTGTACTCCATCGTCTCGAACGGAGTTAGTCCCTCCAGTTGTCCAGCGAATGTGCGACCGGCGCGTGGATCAGTAAAAAGAATTGGATCCGCAAAGAGACGTGGCGAAGTGGCAATGTGTTGATTTCCACTGACGTTGGTCCAGGTGGCACTCGCGGGAGTACTCTGATCGTTGAAGTTATTAATGCGATATGTTTTGAGCGTGCCGCCGCCTGCAAACATCACGTTGCCTGTCTTCCAGTTCACACCAATCGAAGGCTCGCCGAAACCGCTCGTGCATGTTTGCCCGGCGGGGCAGGCAAAATTCGCATACGCTACGTTCTCGGTTCCTGGAGGAGCCGCCCCGCTCGGCGGCTGGGGCAAAAGCCTCGCACTCGCGGCGTAGCTGTTGCCGTCTGTACCCACAACGGGCGAAAACGGAAATGCGCCGATTCTGTAAGTACCAGCTGGCGGGCTGTAGAGCGTAACGACTTCAGCAGCGTAAGCGCCGTTTCCCGATCCCGTACGGTAAGCGCCATTTGGGTTGTAGATTTCCATGTCCCAATCGCCCTGCGGCTCAAGCCGAATCTCTACTACGTAAGGACCAAAACCGGAGGAGGGAGGGGCGATGGTGAGGCTGAAGTTGTCGCAATTCCCTGCGTTCGCGCCGGCACATCTCGGTGAATTAAGCAGGTCCGGGTTGGCTGGCAGGATCGCGCCGGTCCACGTCACGGTCGGATTACTTTCCGAGACGGTGCCCGACGCCGGTGCAGCGCTCTGAGAAGTAGAAACCACAGAGACCAACACGACGCCAACTACCAAACAAAAAGCTGCCAACAAGCTCAGCCTTGCTGTCAGCGCTATCGAATAATCAGTTTTTGCCAGCTTCTTTTTCATTTTCATTCACCTCTTAAGACGACGACCTCTCGCCTGGCGGCGAGGAACCGCCAAGCCAAACTGCGGGGCGCGTTGGATGTTCTGGAACGACAGATACAGTTTATTTGCGGGGGTTGAGAAATTCTTGAGAAAAACTTGAGCCGGAAGGACTTTCACACCTGCAGCAGTGCCAAATAATTGAACTCCGACGATTTAGTACACCTTGGCCTTAATCAAAGGATTCTGTGGTTGTTAGGCAGGAAGACGGGGAATGGATTCAAGACTGCGAAAATCGTAGAAAGAACCGCCTATAGGTGGTGCTTTTAAAGTTAAGAATAGTGCCACCCACCCACTTAATAGAGCCGGCTTAAAATGCCTGTTGGAAGTATCGGCCAGTTTACCGCTATTCGTGAGACGGTTGCCCTCACTGGAACGAACTAGGCTTTCGCAGAATCATACAAATCAGCTTGAGCCTCATCTTCTCCGTGTCTGGTGATTGTGTAACCAACAGCCTTATAGGCTTTCAAGCGCTTTTCGTACATACGATTCAACACCGGGACTGAAGCATCGATGTAGTCATAGACTCGAACCACTTGCTTGTTTTCATGTAATCGATGGAGCCGCCCAACGTATTGTTGCAAGGTGCCGCGCCACGAAATCGGCATTGCAAGGAACAGAGTGTCCAAGCGAGCATCGTCGAAGCCTTCACCAATGTAACGCCCAGTCGCGATGATGACACGCTGCTGGTTCTCCGGAACTGCACTTACCTCTGAAGCAATCGCCTCACGTTGCTTCTTACCCATTCCGCCCTTCATCACGAAAACGTTCGGCACGAGTCGCTGTAGTTTCTCAAGTAGCAGCTGCAGATGGTCCGTGCGCTCCGTGAGTACCAACGGGAAGCGCTTGTCTTCGATGGCGCCGACAATATCAGCAACGATGAGATTGCTTCTTTCATCGTCACCAATCAGCGCTGTGTATATTTCTTGAATGCCGATCCCATTTCGTTCGGGAGGCACGGTGAAGCTCGTCAGCCTGGGCACAACCTCGTATTGAAAAGCTGAAGCCGCGGCCTGCTTCTTACTACTCACATTGAAGCGAATTGGACCGCATTGCATAAGGATGATTGGATGGTGTCCGTCTTTACGAATTGGAGTTGCCGTCAGTCCTACAACGTGCTTTGCCTTTACCTTTCTAAGCACGCGCTCGAACGAGAAAGCGGAGACGTGATGGCATTCATCCACGATCACCTGGCCGTATTCGGCCACAATGTTCTTTACTTCGCCCTTTCGAATCAGACTTTGGTGAAAGAAGGACCAATCTTGCAAAAGGGATTACGCCAATGCGCAGCTTTGTCGCTGAACCTATGCAGTTCGGCCAGTTATTTCTCGCGGGCGACGCTGGACACATTGCGCCGCCCACGGGTGCCAAGGGCATGAACCTGGCAGTTGCAGACGTGCGTGTGCTGGCGCGGGCTTTCGCGACTTATTACCAAACTTGCCAAACGGCTTTGCTTGAAGCTTATTCTGTCACCTGCTTGCGTCGCGTCTGGCGCGCGGAGCATTTCTCCTGGTGGATGACTTCAATGCTGCACCGCTTCCCAGACGCCACGGCCTTTCAGGAAATGCTCCAACTCGCCGAGCTGGACTATGTCACGAGTTCACACGCGGCTGCGACGTCATTAGCGGAAAACTATGCCGGCCTTCCCTTCGAGTGCTGAGATAGCAACTCTCGCCCATTGTGTTCGGGTTACGGGCAACTACCCACTTGATCACCGATTGCAACGTGCGCTCGCACAGCATTCACGTCGATGGAAATAGGGTGACCGTTGTGGCACATGGTGAGTTTCTGGAGATTGCCGCTGAACGTCACCACGGAGAAAGAGGGAACGGTGTACGTAAATGTCCCGCCATCCAAGGACAGCGCCGACTGCTCCTCAAGCGACTGTGTCGCTGACGTGACCCAGGGGAGGAGGGAACTCGTGATGATTCCATTGATGGTGAATGACTGAGTTATCGGCAAGGTCGTGTTATTTATTGCCACTATCGCGAACCTGCCAGAGTTTGGATCTATGAATGCAGAAATGCCTAAGGGGCTAGTGTTGAACGGTACAGCAATACGGAGGTCCCCTGGGCGAACGAACTTACTAAAATGAGCCATCACATACGCGCGCTTTTGCAGTACGCCGGCTGCGTTGAGCAGGCCGTTTGCATTTCCGATTGTCTTCCACCAGATGTATGCACTCATGTTGCCGACAGTTAGGGTGTCGCTGATTTGCTGACCTGTATCGACGGCCGCACCAATCGTCTGATCGTTCACCAGGTATTCAGTCATCCATGTATGTTTGCCGAGCGAGTGGGCCAACGAGTAGTCCTGGATGCCGGCACCATAGAGGTGTCCACCGACGAAGGCCACATTCGCGGCAGCCAACGGATCATTGAGTGTTGGGTTGGAGAGCGTCTGGTCGAAGCGAAACGATTCCGGCATCATCATTGGCGTATTGACGCCCTGCGCGAAGTCGCGAAAGAACGTATGCAATTGCGAAGCATTCCATCTGCACGATTCATAGGTTGCCGTGAAGTCAGGCTCGTTTTGTATTGACAGCACGTCCACGCGCGCTCCGTTGGCTGTCATCGTGTCGGTGAAGTTGTTGAAGTACGCGACCAGGTTCGGATATTGGGAGGGAATTACCGAACCCCCGTTGACTAGACTGTTGTTGTCTTTCATTGAAGCCGGAGGTGTCCAGGGCGTCGCCAGAATCCTGGCGCCGCGCTGCTTGGCCTTCTGGCCGTCCAGAATCGCATTGGTCCAATTGCCATCCGGAGCGATGCGTAAACGAATCAGCGTGAGTCCCATCTGGTTAGGGCCTGTGCCGTACAGAGCGTCCATATTGGCATCAGTCAACGGATCGAGACCCGCATCGAGGAATACTGCCCCTGCGCCAAAACCATCGATCGTCTGGTGGATAACGGCTCCATTGATCGTCGTCTCCGTCGGCGGAACGGGATTGGTATTAATCGCACCGTAGACGGCCATGCCGAAATCACGAGCGTTGGTTCCATTGATCCAGGCGCGATTGCGATAGGCCGCGCCGCCTGAGTAGGTATCGCTAATGGTGCGAAACCAATTCATTGGAGTCGTTCCGCTCACGCCCGCTAACTCAAAGGCATACATGTGGCCTGCGATCAGGAGCGCTTGGTCTGGTCCATCGAGGTCGAGGCGGAGCAGTCCGTTGGCTTGCGTCGTGTAACTGATTGGGAGTCCATTGCCAGAGCCGAACAGATTAAAGCCTGGTCCATAGGAGCTGGGATTCGGCGCGACTCGTCCGCCAAGATCGTAAAGATTGAGTGTGATGGTGGCGGTTGAAGTTGTTCCTGTTCCACCGCCGACGTACAAGTAGATCGTCTGAAGCGAGTAATTATTGGGACCAGGAACTGTAAACGTCTCTGAAAGGCTCGAGGCTATGCCAAAGCTCTCGCCAACAATTAACTGGGAGCTGGGATTACTAACAGTTTGGAGGAGGGGAGTGTCTGGCCAACTGGTCGCACCGGAGCCGAGGTTCTGGGTGACAGTGACACCAGCGTAGGTAGGAACCGCCGTCAACATTATTATCAGACCTAACACAAGCGTGAATATAAGGCTGAAGCTTCCCGACAATAGTAATGTCCACCTGCGAGCCATGGCCTTTGTTCCTTTGTGAATTTGTCAGCGTAGTGCGCCGAACGTCGCTGCCAGAATGTTGCCGTCGTACGTCCAACTGATCAGACTGTTATGCCTACTTTTGGGCGGAGCTACCCCTCGACTTCGCCAAGAAGCCTCCGGCTTTTCTATTAGGTCAGGGAAAGTTCGGGTCCCGAACTAAATAGGTAAGCTTTTACATCTCTGAAACTACAAATATGGTGTAAAAGTTTGCGGCGCGAACTATATCCCTAACTGTGTGTCAGTCCTGCTGCGGCCTTAGCACGAGATTGTGATCTCTGTGATCTCTCTGTCACTTGTCTCTGTGGGAGTTAGCAATCGCTATTCGCACTCTTTTCAAGTTCACGGAGACAAATTCAGGTTGAAGCTGCCGCGCCTGCTCATTCTCGCATCAGACGTCCAGCTGTACTTTGAGTGTTCAATCATGAGTTGCCGTCATGTGACACTGTCGATCGTCTTTCTTGTTATCGGGCTTTGTCTGGAGCCGTCTCTTTGCGCAGCGCAGACGACATCGCCCCCACCCGCACCAGCCCCAACACCACCCATTAGCGACTCGCCGGACAAGGTGAAGGTGTATACCGAAGAAGTTGTTATCCCCGTCACTGCTTTCGACAACAGCGGGCACCTCAGCGCCGCGCTTGAGCCCCAAGACATCATGGTGTTTGAGGACGACGTGCGCCAAACGGTTAGGAGCGTGCGTCATGTTCCAGCCAGTATCTTGTTGTTGTTGGATACCGGCGGCGCTCTGAATCCGGCAATGAGGGTGAGCACGACAAAGGATATTGCCCTCCGACTGATTTCAAATCTACGCACCGGCGATCGCATCGCGACCATACAATTCGGCCACCAGCTTGAATCGCTAGGCGATTGGACGACTGACCGAGCGCAGTTGTTTCGGGCTATCAACACTAAGTTGATGTCGGGCTCGCGGCCACAATTAATAAAGGCCTTGTTCGCCGCTGCCGAGCGATTGAGGGAAGTGCCGGCAGGCACACGTCACATTGTCTTGATCACAGACGGCGTGGACGGGTCCGATGATGGCACGGCGTTGAACGAAGCAATCAGGCAACTGCTCGAGACCAACGCAACCGTCCATGTGATTGGATTCGGAGCGCTGGGACGCAAGAAGATCGATAAGCAGAATCCATTAATCAAGATCACGAACAAGAAAAGAAAAAACGCCGCGGAAATCGCCGAGGACCTCATGGATCCGACGGGCGCAGCCAGCCGCGAAGCTAATCGGAGGAAGAAGATTTATGTGATCGTCGATACTGATTTTGCCTTGCGGAAAAAGCAGGGCGTTTACAAAGAGGCCACGAGGAAGAGTGAGATATGGCTGCGGTCATTGGCGGAGGAGACTGGTGGCTTAGCTTTCATACCGACGTCCACGGAAGAGATGGGTCTTGCGGCTGACGAAATCGCGAGAGAGATCGACAGTCAGTATGTTGTCACCTACACACCAAAACGGCCCCTTGCGCAGGCCATCGCGGGTGAGTATCGCCGGATCAACGTCGCCTCAGCGGTTATGGGGCTGCACCTCCACGCCAGGCGTGGGTATGTGGCAAAGGCGCAATGAACGATGACTCTCTTTGTCGGAAGACCGGAAGGAGCGAGTTCCAAGTTCGGCACCAATCGTTTATGCGATTTGGTTGCCAGGCTCTGACCGTCGAACCTTACTCCTTCCGTTGGTTGGTCGAATACTTCCACGACTAGTTTGCGTTTTATAGACTCGGAGCTTCGTCACCGACTCGGCCGCACAGGCAATGAAATAGCTTTGCCCTCGTACTCAATCGTGGCGTTGTAATCCAAATGCAGAGCAATTCCGTTGTTGGCATTAGCAGTGACGATCACAACATGAAACGTCCTGTGCTTCAGCATACTGGGAAAGCTACCACGTCGATCACCGATCTTAATAACACTGGTTTTGTCGTTCCAATGTATGGGTATTTCAGAGTAGGCGCCCCGTTCGTAGTCATAATTATCTCCCTCATCTTCATACAAGGTGAATTCTCCATTTGCCCCTCTGTAAACATGTAGATCGATTGGGTCTGGCTTCGCAGAAGTTACCTGTGCGGGTGGTCCAAATGGAATAATTGAACCGGCTGTCACATAAATGGGAATTCTGTCGAGAGGTGCTTCTGCGTTTATGCTTTGTCCGGCGCTGACACGTTTCCCTGTCCAATAGTCTATCCAGTCGCTGTGTCCCGGAAGATAAACCATCCGCTTCGTCGCTCCCTCAGCAGTTACAGGGCTGATCAACAAGGCGGGACCAAACATAAATTGATCTGAGACTCTTCGGGCCACAGGGTCGCCAGAGAATTCGAGAGGAAGTGCGCGCATGAGCGTGTCGCCCTTTTTTGTGACAGCCCACGCAGCAGAGTAGATATATGGGAGCAAACGATATCGCAACTCATCATATCGCCGCAAAATGAGCTCGACTTCGGGACCATAGTTCCAAAGCTCAGCTTGCGACTGATACCCATGCACTCGGAAGATTGGACAGAACGCACCGTACTCAAACCATCGTATGAGAAGTTCGTGGTACGCCTTTGACATGTATTGATCTTTGGGACGAAAGAATCCGCCAACGTCTGTTGACCAGTATGGAATACCGGACATACTAAAGCTGAGTCCAGCGGGAATCTGCCGCTTGAGCGTAACCCAATTAGCGCTAATGTCGCCTGACCAGGAGGCGGCAGCGTATCTCTGTTGTCCCGCAAAAGCTGAACGGGTCAGAATTACAACACGCTTTCGATCGGTAGTGGTGCGCTGTCCTTCATAGATTGCCTTCGTTACATAGAGCGGATAAGCATTACGTAATGAATTCCCACTGCCCAGAAACGTTTCCTTATCCTTTAGAGCGTCGTACTCCGGCTCAGACGCATCCATCCACCAGCCGTCCACACCAATGTCGAACATTGATTTCTTTAGTTCCGACCAAAACGTGGTTTGGGCTTGCGGGTTGAAGAAGTCCATCCAGCTATCACCCGGAATCAGAAGAGAGCTTGCGGCCATTCGCTTATATACATCTGTGTTTTCGCCGAATTTTGACCACACTGAAATCATCATGTGGAGGTTGTGCGCGTGGAGTTCATCCAGCATTTCCTTCGGTCGAGGATAGCGCTCCTCATCAAACTTCAATGCGTTCCAACCGTATTTTCCCCAATAAAGCCAGTCTTGCACCAACACGTCTACCGGAATCTGTCGCTTTCTGAACTCAGCCGCAGTATCCAGAATTTCCCTCTGACTATGATAGCGTTCTCGACACTGCCAGAATCCGTAAGCCCACTTTGGAAAGAGAGGCGCCTGGCCCGTCAGGCGACGATAATCAGAGATGACGTGCGTCAGTTCAGGACCGTAGAAAAAGTAATAATCGATTGCCTGCCCGACTTCCGAACGAAACGTTGTCGTGTCCTGTGGGTTTCGAAAAGCTAGTTGAACTCCCTTTCCTCCACGAGCAGAGACTTCATACTCTTTATTGCCTTCCAAAGGCATAAAGCCAGTCGCCGTCGTCGGCATCCATTCGTTATTTAATTTGATTACCGACTGAGCATTTACTTCAAGCTCAAGTCGGTTGCGGTTATCGCTCGTCAGGACAAAACCATAAACGCCTGTTGCGCCGGTTTTGAACTTACCCCTTCCAGTATCCTGGTTGACGGTTATTGCCTGGTCGGCGGGGTTGAAGTCCGTCAACGATGCATTATTCCAGAGAAGTCCGTAGCCCTTACTTGATAGGAGAAACGGAATCGAGATGTTTGTGTTCGCCTGGTGAAGTCGAATGGGGACTCCGCGAAGATCAAAGATCCCTTCCTGATGTTGGCCCAACCCGTACAGTGCTTCTTCTGCGGGCGATAGAAAACTTTGTTGCACTTGCCAAATGCTTGCGCCAGAGACGGATGGAACATCAAAAGATTTGCCACCTCCGCTTGGTTCAGATAACAATGTTGACCCATCCTTCGAGAGAAAAATGACGGCGCCGGTGGCAGCATTAATTTTGACGGTCAGGGAAACGGTCGAGATCTTGAACTCTCCTTTCTCGGCCTTGGCGTGAAAATTACTGGCTCTGCATGGTTGCGTAACAATCGGGACTCTGGGTTCGGGGATTTGAGAGGTAGGAGTCGCGACAACGTGTATCACGCGATCGCCGCACACTTCTACCCGCACCGTTCCATTCACCGTCCGGAAAGTTACACCCTTTGAATCTCTCCGAAGTTCCTTCACGGCGAATCTGGATTGATCGGTGGCCCAAGCTAATGAGCTGCCAACAATGAAAAGTGAGACGATACCAACCCTTATGAATGAGCGGACCAGCATTCGTTACGCGCCCCTTCGTAATTATTTAATTGGATTAAACCCGCCTCGCTACTCGGCTAATTTCTTCGTTCCTTTCACTTGAAAAACACCCACAACCGTGGGCGCTGTTGTATTCGGTTGGCCTCCCCCAACCGTCAACAGATACTCACCCTCGGGGATGATCACGTCACCAGCGTCGGTGACCATACTTAGATCACGTTCGTTTAGTTCGAAATGAATCGTTTGGGATTCGTTTGGTCTGAGATGAATGCGCTTAAATCCGCGTAGCGCACGCAAAGGCGCTCCAGCGACGTTTGGAAAACTGACATAGAGTTGAACTACTTCATCTCCTTCACGCTTTCCACTATTAATCACTATTACTTCCGCGATTAGCGAATCCCCCGCGTTGATAGTGTTTTTCGGAAATGTGAGACCACGGTATGAGAAAGTGGTGTAACTAAGACCGAATCCGAACGGATACAGGGGCTTGCCTCCGAAATAACGATATGTGCGCCCCTTCATTGAATAGTCGTCAAATGGCGGAAGTTGTTCGACGCCTGTGTAGAACGTCACCGGAAGTCGTCCAGCTGGATTGTTTTTCCCTGAAAGGGTTTCGGCAATAGCCGCGCCTCCTTCCTCACCTGCATACCATGATTCAAGAATTGCGTTGACGTGTTCACTGGCCCAGTTGACACTGAGCGCACTGCCATTGGCGAGGACTAACACAACAGGTTTCCCCGTCGCCACTACAGCTTTCAGTAACTCCTCTTCCGGTTTTGGCAAGTCCAGGCTCGTCCGGTCGCCCCCTTTGAAGCCTTCCTCAGCAACCGGCATCTCTTCACCCTCGAGTTCATGCGTAATACCAAGGACGGCGATCACAACGTCCGAATTCTTCGCTACTTCAACTGCTTCGGAGCTTGGTCTCGGGTCGTACTTCGCCCAAATCAACTCCGCGAATTTAGGCTCCTTGCTGCCTGGCATGTAACTAACCTTGAGCGATAACTTATTGCCTTCATCGAGATGGACGCGCCCCACAATGGCCTGGACTCGGCTGCCACCCCATCCTTGCGCAACTGGTTTGCCACCGACCAGGAGCCTTGCGAACCCACCTTGAAAGCGCAAGCCGACTTTGTAGTCCCCACTCCCGGGCGGCGTGAGAAAGCCATTCCACTCAACTCGTAGCGAGGAATTACTGGAAACCTCCGAAGGAACGTCTTCACCGTTTAGACGTAATTTGGTTACGTGGCGCGTGGCGAGTACTTCCGACTTTCCCTCGAAGAAGTTTCCAGTCGCAAACTGTGCCGTCAATCCCAGCTCGCCATTTGTCGTACTTAACGCCGAGGATGGAACCGGGTCTCCATCTTTCCGCAGGAACTGCGTGCCAGGTACAAACTTGATCTGCGCTTCCGGAAATTCCGCCTGAAGTCCTTCCAACACCGATACGGTATGCGTCGGAATTCCTGTGTAGTTGCCGAGTAAATACCTCGTTTGGTCGGCTAATGGTCCAACGACTGCAATCTTGATTGAGCCTTCCTTGAGCGGCAATGTGCCGTCGTTCTTCAGTAGGACCATCGACTTATTTGCGATCGCACGCGCCATAGCACGATGCGGAGCACTATCTAGCTCTTTTTCATCAATCTTTGAATAAGGCACCATCTCGGGTGGATCAAACAGGCCGAGTTTCATTCGTGCCGTGAATAGCCTGATCAAGGCCGTGTCAATTTCGCTCTCCTTTAAAACGCCTTGCTTAAGTGCATCGAGATACGGCTTGTAGTCCTTATCGTCATTCGGATCCGCTCTAAAATCTATGCACTCGTTGTCCATACCGCGTTGCAGTGCGAACGCTGAGGCTCCGGCCTGAGTTTTCGTGAACTTATGGTCGCGGAAAATATTTACAATGGCCTGGCAATCGGAAACGACGTAGCCCTGGAAGTTCCATTTTCGCCGCAGCTGGTCCTGTAGCAAAAATTCATTGACGCAGGCCGGCTGGCCATTAATGCTGTTATAGGCACACATCACTGAGCCCGCTTTTCCCTCAACCACCGTTGCTCGAAATGCCGGCAGGTAGGTATCTAGTTGATCGTGCTTGCTGACTCTCACGTCAACAGTGTGACGGGTTGGCTCAGGCCCGCTGTGCACGGCGAAATGTTTGGGTGTTGAAATCACACGATAGTATTTGGGATCATCACCTTGCATGCCTCTGACAAATGAAACGCCTAAACGCGAGGTCAGGAAGGGATCTTCTCCGAATGTTTCCTGCCCACGCCCCCAGCGTGGATCGCGAAAGATGTTGATATTAGGTGCCCAAAAATCCAGGCCTTCAAAAATTTCACTAGCTCCGTCACGCATACCTTGCGAATACTTAATTCGTCCTTCTGTCCCGATGATGGTCGCCATGCGATGTATTGCTTCTGTATCGAACGTTGCGGCGAGACCAACAGGGGCGGGGAACTCCGTAGTGCCATTCGTAGCGATACCATGCGACGCTTCGCTCCACCAATCGTAAGCCGGAATATTGAGCCGCGGAATGGCACGAGCTTGATTTACGAGTTGAGTAACCTTTTCTTCGACAGTCATTCGATGGACCAGGTCCTGAGCACGCCGCTCCGGTGACAATGTAGGGTTCAAGTATGCCGGACTCTCTCCGTTTTGAGCGTACAATCCCGTTCCCATAAGCAAGATAGCAATCGTGAGAACAATTCGCTGGTTGCGTGTTTTCATCCTTCTCCTCTGAAACAGTTGACCGAAATAGTTACGCGCATGCGCAATCGCTATTTATTGAATGTGACCGTGCGGTGAGATCAATCGCAATGCTGCCGCCCTTAACTCTTAAGCCCTCACAAGCGTTACCGAGAATGCAGATAGATCTAAACAGGCTTTTTTGTCCGAGATTATTAGATCTACATTTGGGATCGAAGTAATAACTGAATTGCAAATCTTGCCTACCTTGGTGTGATCAGCGACTATGATTTTTCGATGAGACTGTCGCAGCATTGCTCGATGCACCGCAGCTTGTTCGGCATGGTTTGTCGTTAACCCATATTCAGGATCAATTCCATCGACTCCTATGAATACCTTGTCGTAGAACATGTCACCGACCGCTGAAATTCCTGATGGGCCACTGAGAGCGAACGAGGCGCTCTCCAAAACCCCTCCGATGACAATGATTTTCAGATCCGGTCTATGACTAAGTTCCATAGCTATGTTGATTGCGTTCGTAACGACAGTGATTCCTTTTCGATGACGAATATTACGACCAACCTGTGTGGTTGTAGTTCCAGCGCCTAGTGCAACGACCTCTCCATCTTTGATCATCTCAGCAGCGACAAGTCCGATACGACGTTTTTCAGCAGCTTGAAACATTTCCTGGTCCCTGAAATGGTCGAGGTATCGAAACGGTTCATATAACATTGGTTCGACCTGGATCGCGCCACCATGGGTTCGTCGTAACAGGCCCACTCTTTCCAGGTTAGTTAGTTCTCTGCGAATAGTTGCAGAAGACATCTTGAACCGCTTTGCAAGGCGCTCAACAGTCACTTCTCCGTCACGTAAAAGCTGTTGGAGAATTTTCATACTTCGCTTGGTTAGCATCGCTGGAGAACCCGGAAAGACTTTTGTTAGAAGAGCCTGGCGGCGAAGTCTTTGAGATCTCTACGCCACGTTTGCCACTCGTGATCCGTACCGGGTGATTCATAAAAGGTGTGCTGAATCTTTGCCTCTAAAAGAGAGTTATGCAGGTTTATTAATCCAGCGCGCATTCTTTCTGGCTCATTTGTCCCGACACCGATCCAAAGCAAATGGACTTTCTTGGCGAACTTGGTTGGATCCGCAAACGCTCCGTTGTAGTCGGTCTTCGGATCTAATTGGCGAGTGCCCAGCATGCCTCCTGCTCCACTGAACCCGCCGATGTAAGAGAACAGATCGAGATGGTTGAGGGTGATTTGGAACGTTTGCATGCCGCCCATTGAGAGGCCGGCCATGGCGCGATGGTCCCGATCGGTTAGTGTTCTGAAGTTTGAATCAATGAAGGGGATAAGGGCCTGGGTCACGTCGTCTTCAAACGTCGAGGTCATGTCCTGCATCGCCTTCAACATTTCTGGTGAGCCAAATGCTTTTCCCGTCAGATCAGCGAGCGACTGGCCGGCACGCTTCGCATAGCCGTAAGCCATTACTACGATCATCGGCTTGCAACTTTTCGCCGCGATCAAATTGTCGAGGACAAAGTTTGCATTCCCCTGACGGATCCAGCCGGTCTCGTCCTCGCCACCACCGTGCTGTAGGTAAAGCACTGGATACCGCACTTTAGTTTGGCGATCGTAATTCGGAGGGAGGTAAACAAGCGCGTGACGCCAGGTGCCAGTCACTTTCGAGTTGTACCAGACCTCTCGCACTTCTCCATGAGGGACATCCTGAATCGAGTAATAAGTTGAACCTGGCTCTGGAACTTCGACGGCACTTGCGTACTTGCCGCCACCAAAAAACGATCGACTGCCAAGATCAGGCGCCTCTACGCCATCAATACTCAGCATGTAATAGTGCAATCCGGGCACGAGAGGAGGTGTAGTGATGGTCCAGAAGCCGTCGGACTGTTTCTCCATGTCCAGCTTTGGTCCACTCCAGAAGTTGATACGCACTTTCGTAGCATCGGGAGCTTTCACTCGAATTTGCACTCTGCCGGCACCATTGACCCGTGGATATTCAGCTCCCCAAACGTTCGTTGATGCAGGTTGAAAATCATCGCCGGTTGTGGTGTTGCTAGTTAGATCAGTTTCAGGGAGAGTTGTTGTAGTTGGAGCGAATAGCAACGCAAGAAGGAACAACACCATCGTCAATTTCATAATTTCCTGACTCCATTTACCAGGTTGTTCTTGGATAGTTGCTCCTCGAGGCGTATAAGGTGCAGAAAGATCGACTGTAAGACCTTGATGATCGATCCGAGCAAGCTTTGCCTCAAAAGTCGATTGGGACAGTAGCGAGTTTCGTGTTTGGTCCGTGTGACTTGCTCAGAAGGAATACTTCAATCCAAGTTGTAGTTGTCTCATTGGTAGTGCGGTGGAGCTGATGATGCCGAAGCCCTGATGCGCAGCATTCGCCGGCGCCCCAGGAAACGCCGCACCGGCCAGAATATTTCCGTTAGGCGCACCCCACGACGGATGATTGAATACATTGAACGCTTCCAGTCGGAACTGAAGCGTATGGTTTTCGCTGTAGGGCATGGTAAAACGCTTAGCCAAAGCCATATCGATTGACTGGAAATGGGGTGTGAGCATCGTATTCCGCCCGACATTGCCGAAGGTTCCCTGAGGCGACACGATGAATGAGGCGGGGTCGAACCATCTCAGCCCTTGACTTGTAGGTGTGGGATTCGCAAGGTACCCGTTACCCGTCCCGGAAAAGCTGGGGCGATCGGGAAGTGGATTGTTGGTGCCGGCATTATTGAGACCGATGCTAAGCGTCTGCGGAACGCCACTCTGGATTGTCGAGTTCACGCTAAGTTGCCAGCCGCCGACAAACCCATTGGCGATTGAGTTGTTAATGCCCAAGGCCTTGCCTTTGCCTATTGGCAGGTCATAGACGGACACGAAAACCCATCGATGCCGTACGTCAAATGACGACGGTCCGCGCTCGCATTCCAGACAGCTACTGTCTTGGGGAAAGAGTGTGTCAAGTCCTTGCGTGCGAGTGCCGCTGGCATTATCCAGCGACTTGGCAAAAGTGTAATTCGTAGTGATGGTGACACCCTGGCTGAAGCGTCGCGTGAGCTTCACACTTCCAGAGTTGTAGCTACCTTTAAAAACGTCATTGACAAAGGAGAGGACGCCGAAATTGGCAAACGGGCGACGCGAATTAATGCTATTTAAGGGACCTGGAAGTGCCTGGTTAATGTTTTGGAAGCCGTAGAGGTGCCGGCTTTGAGAACCCAGGTAGCCAAACTCCAATACCCAATTGGCACTGAGCTGCCGTTGCACGTTCAACATGTATTGCGCTGTGTAGGGAGTAGCGTGATCGTAAGCGGCGGCCCAAGCAAACGGCGGTGGCACCTGCACGAGGGTTCCGTTTCCGCCAGGAATCGCATTGCTCCAGGTTACCGGATTGGCGGGCGTCGTTGTGAGATCCACTCGTGCCGCGATATTTCGGGCCATGTCGAAATATTCGGCATTGGCGATGTCCTGCATGTAGAAGATCCCAAAACCTGCACGAATCACGGTCTTGTCACCGTGTGAGTATGCTATGCCGACTCGCGGAGCGAAGTTTAGATACTTCGTCTCTCTGAGGTTGTTGTTTAAACCACCGCCGCACACGGCGTTCGTGCTGGTCCAACGGATCTTCAAGCCCTCATAAGGATCTGTGCAACCCTTAACCTGGCGCACGAAGAACGGCCAATCCGCTTGCGGAGCATTAGCAACAAACTCGATTTTCGGTATCTTCACAGTGAAATAATCACCGAGCGTATTCGTGAATGGGGGCGTCAATTCGTAACGCAGGCCTAACGACAAAGTCAGGTTGGGACTAACCTTCCAAGTGTCGTCTATAAATGCATGAAAAACGTTGCGCTTGAATTTTGCATCAGCGACGGCAGCCGCATTAGTGGAGACAAAAATTCTCCCAAGCAGGAAGTCAGCGAAGGAAAAACCACCGGTTCCATTAGCAGGGTTCGTTGTTGCATTCGCCTGAAATGTAAACACCCCGCGTGAGAACTGGTTGCCTACCTGATTGAAATTTTGCCGGCTAAACTCGCCACCGAAGCCGAACGTGTGCTTGCCGTGGATCCAGGACAACTTCTCGAAGAATTGTGTGGTGTTGTTGTCGTTGGCAAAAGGACCGTCGTTGGCGTCGCCGATACCCGTGAATCCGCCGCCGTTAAATGCAATGTTGGGAATTCCCCAGGTGATCGGATCGCCGGGATTTTGGTTTGGGATACCGATGTCGGAGACGACATCCAGGGTACCGGCACTCAAGGTGCCTAAAGAGTTGAAGAACTTCGTATAGCCGAAACGTACTTCATTCACGAGGTTCGAGTTGATCGCTCGTGTGTTGGCCACGGCCCACTGTTTGTACTTCGTCAGAACCTTAGTCCCCGCGAGATTTAATCCTTGCGTAGACGTGTTTTCGTCACCCCAGTTGTAGCGCCCCATCCACTGCGATTTCGAGGATTCGATGAAGTCAAATCTAAGAACAAATCCGAACCGGTCCAAAGGTTGAGAACTGGTCTGCGCAAAGTTGTTTGTGCCGAGCACACTGGCGGAATTGTAGTATTTCAAAAACTTTACCGAGATCGGATCTAACCGGCTGCTGGGAATGATATTGCCGCCGAAGGGCAGTCCAGTATTTGGATCGTAGATAATCGTAGAGGGGAGCAACTCACTGAAGTCCCCGGTAAACATCTTCGCAGTTGGTACTGTAAAAGTATTCAACACACTCTGCCGGCGCCGAAGGGCCTCGTAGTTCGACATGAAAAATAATTTGTCCTGGCCGTTAAAGAGGAAGGGTATTCGTACCGGTCCGTCCGCTTCGAACCCGTAGTCATTCCATTTGAACGGGTTCTTTGGCTTGGCGGTGGTGAACTGGTACTGTTTAGCGTCGAGCTTGTCGTTGCGATGAAATTCGAAGACTGATCCATGGTAAGCGTTGCCACCCGACTTCGTGAGCACGTTGACCTGGGTGCTTTGGTGTCCATACTCCGCCGGGTAAACGCCGATTTGAACCTTGAACTCCTGAATGGCATCAATGGATGGAAGAGCGACATACGTATTGAAGTTCACGTCCATGTTATTGACGCCGTCAAGGGTGTAGTAATCGAAGAAGATTCGCTGCCCGCCAGCGGAGATCGCTTGTTGGGCACGTTCACCTCCCTGTCTGGCACCGGCTTGCCCCGCTGCGGGCGCCAGCACGTTGACATTAGGCGAAACCGCCACCAGATTCAGGTATTGACGACCGTTTAGCGGCAACTCGGTCACAATCTTGTTTTCTATTACCGTACCGAGGGTTGTATTTTCGGTGTTCAGGGCAGCGGTGGCAGTGGTAATCGTGACCATCTCACCGACTTGGCCGACTTCCATTGATACATCCAGTCTCGCTGTTTGCTGAACTTCGAGTTTGATGTTATCGACTTGTGCTGTCTTGAAGCCTGTTTGCTCGACTTTCAATTCATAGACACCGGGCGGCAAAGACGGAAAGGCATAAAGCCCTTCACTATTGGTGGTCATCTTGCGTGAAGCCGCAGTCGCTTTGTTAGTGATGGTCACGTTAGCTCCTGATACAACCGCGCCTGACTGATCCGTCACCAGACCGCTAATCTCACCTTGAGTCTGCGCTTGACTAGCAACGGCCCAGGCAATCATCAACACTGCACAGGCGAGTACACGTATCGCTGAATGGGACTTGTTTTTCATTTTTCCTCCTACAGTATCTAGTGAGCTTCCGTCAGCTTTTCGAATGCGCAGACAGCGGATTCTTGACACCCGTTCACGGGAGAACACTGTTACTTATTGAGTCTGACCACGCCAACGACGTAAAAAACCTACAGGTCTGCAACTCAATCTGGCCGACCACAATTGCTTCCGCGGCGCAAAGACTTCAAGTAGAATCCGCTCACAAAGTGAGGTGCGCCTTAACGCGGTTGGCCGTTGACAATGTGCTTTAGAGATCGTCTGGTAACTGACATACTACTGAGAGGTTGAGAAGTACTGGATCAGAGGCTGGAAAGTCTTTTGTCAGTTTGAAAATACTTGAAAAATTATTTCTCTTCCTTAAATAGTTCCCTGCTCGATCAAATTTTCACGGGACTCAACCCCTTCAAATTGGCGGTGCTCTCCGCAACCAGGCGTCTTGATGATTCTTGAACATGTATGAGAGCAATCAGGAGTGAGCAATCCACAGAGTTCTACGCCTTCGACCCCTTCGTCGTCGACGCGGGCAAGTCTGTCCTATTGCGAGACGGACAGTTGGTACCGCTAACTCCAAAAGCTTTCGAGATATTACTTATACTCGTGCGACAGCCCGGACGAGTGATGAAAAAAGAAGAGCTCTTTCAATTGGTGTGGCCTGATTCGTTCGTTGAGGAGAACAATTTACCCCGGAATATTTCGGCGCTCAGGAAAGCTTTGGGTGAGGAGCCGACTGAGCACAAATATATTGTGACCGTGCCGGGCCAAGGCTACCGCTTTGTGGCTAGCGTCAGAGAATTGGACTCTCCTGACGAGGCGATGGGTCAACAAGTTCTGAAAGAGCCGGTGCCCCCAGCTGTTCAACCCGGTGAAATACCCAACGACAATCAAATTGCTGTAACCCGAGCGGCTGTTAAAAGTCGTTCGCGAAATTTCAATCTAGTCGCGGCCCTCGCCATCGTAGTAGTCGCTGGATTGTTGGGCGTCGCTTACTTTCTAGTTAAGCGTTGGTCGCACTCAAGTCAATCATTAGTACAACGCAAACTGTGGCAATTGACTTTCGAGCCTGGTTTGGAAGGCGAACCCACATGGTCTCCAGACGGACGCTTCATCGCCTTCACCTCGGATCAAAGTGGAAACTTCGATATCTGGGTGCGTCCGGCTGGTGAAGGTAAGCCAATTCAAGTGACTAATTCTCCAGCTCACGATTGGCAACCAAATTGGTCACCAGATGGACTGTCGCTCGTATTCCGCTCTGAACGGGAGGGCGGTGGACTCTTTATGGTTCCAGCGTTGGGTGGTAGTGAACGAAAGCTGAGCTCGTTCGGTTATCGGCCGCGTTGGTCGCCCGATGGTACACAGATCCTCTTTTTCAGCTCGCCGTTCCCAAACTACGTAAAGTCTAAACTCTATGTAACGAGCGCTACTGGAGGAACTCCACACGAGGTACTTGTAGACTTCACCTCACAGTTCTCATCTCCACTGCGTGTGGCATGGCACCCGGATGGGCAGCGGATATCTATTTGGGGAAAAAAGGGACAGTTTGGCATGAGCTTTTGGACCGTACCATTGTCAAAAGGCTCGCCGATACAATCGTCGGTAGATCCCAATGTAGAAGCACAGATCGCGGACGCTGCCGTAGCCTTTGACGATTTCGTATGGTTGCCTTCTGGAAAGGGCTTGGTCTTTGAGGGCGATGCTCAGGGAGTCAGGAACCTCTGGAAAATTAAAACGGACTCGCAAACCCTGCGGTGGACCGATGGGCCAGAGCGTTTAACCATGAGCGCAGGCATGGACTGCGATGTCGCGGTCTCATCGGATGGTCGTAAATTGGCCTTCAATGTTCGCAGCCAAAGAAGCAGACTTTGGTCGTTGCCATTTGACTCCGTCAACGGTCGCATCACTGGTAACGGAGAACCGATCACTATAGCTGGCACTGATGCGCTACAACCTGGACTCTCGCAGAATGGCAAAAAGCTGGTGTTTCGTAAACAGCGTGCTAACAAGGAAGACTTGTGGGTCAAGTCGCTTGAGGATGGAAGTGAAACCTTGTTGGTCTCGGCCGATGACTTCCGGCGAGTCACTCCGATTTGGTCACACGATGGTACTCGCTTGGTTTATCTTCGGTCCCTACCCGAAACCAAGGGGCAATCGGAATTTGATCCTCTGATTGATCGGTCTGTAACTTTGCTGCCTGTCGGTGGCGGCGACGAGCAAGTAGTGACATCGCTAATACCGGCTCGCCAATCGTTAACTGACTGGACACCGGATGGGAAATGGATCCTGGCAAGCTCAGACTGGCAGACACCCGGCCAAGTCGCACTTTGCTTAATTCCTCTTGACGCGGCACCTCACGCAGAAACGCAAATGCGCGTGATAGCATCGGACCCTGAATATCACCTGTGGCAAGGTCGTTTCTCGCCTGATGGCCGGTGGATTAGCTTCAATGCATACAAGTCAAGAGACTCAGTGTCATCGACTATATATGTGGTGCCAATCTCAGGCGGTCCCTGGATTCGCATTACCGAGGGTCAATATTGGGATGATAAGCCTCGCTGGTCTCCCGACGGCAAAACGATTTACTTCGTCTCCAACCGATCGGGATTCTTCAACGTTTGGAAGGTTCGGTTTGATCCGAGTAATGGAAAAACCTTGGATCAGCCCGTGCGTGTTACCGCTTTTGAAAATCCAAGCCATATGATCATGCCGCATTTCGTTACGATGGAAATGGCGCTGACTTCCGATCGATTCATTCTGCCCATGACCGAAAGGACCGGAAACATTTGGATCATGGAGAACGTGGATCACTGAGAAGATACTCAGGCGTTTTGCACAGAAACAAACGGCACCTCCCTTCAGTAAGTATCTCTAGTCACTTTCATTGATTTCGTTGCCTTAGGAATCGCGTTTGGTTTGGTGTCTATTATGGTCCCAATCCCGAGACTGTCTGAAAACCGGCGACTGCGCAATGTGCTGAAAGTTAAAGGCTATTGGGTGGCTTATTCGGAATTCGCCGGCGGACACGAATATCTGAACTGGCGCGGATCGCTTGCGGATGGATTGATCGCGCTGGCCGGCCGAGAGCAGAAGGACTGGTAGAATCGATCAGAAAGGCATTCAATATAGGAGAGTACGTGGAGCGGTCGATCGAAGTATTTGCGGCAATTTCAGAATTATTGACTTTCGATTACAACTTTAATACACACAGAAGACACAAAGTTATGGTTTCATCCAGCCGTCAGATCTTCGTCCTTCTCCTCCTTCTTCTAAGTGCTATTGTCAGTGCGAATGCGCAATCGGCAGTCGATAAAGCTTCGACCTCAACGATTAGCGGCAAGGTGACAATCGG
>DASYRR010000192.1:0-6043 GCA_036004125.1 Pyrinomonadaceae bacterium
AAATTCGTCTTTTCGTTCGACTTCCGATGGCGTCAGATTTAGCGTCCCATCACCCTTAATTCCGTTCGCACCTTTTACCGAATGAAGGTAGTACTTGGTATATCGAGTCCGCGACAGGGGAAACTCTTGCTCATCACGCCAGACGTTGTCACCCATGATGAACAAACGCACCGGCGCAGACGTCGAATATTCGTTCTTGATTCCCTTCAACGTGTGATCGAACCACTGAAGTGTGGCGCGGGTGATATCCAGAACAGCAGTCTTGCCGAACACGACATCACCAATTTTTCCCTCGGGCGACGTTGGCGCGTGCGCCCAGGGACCGATTATCAATCGCTGCCCAGAACGCAGCTCAGCGCTAGAAGCCGACTCATGCAAACCGTTGTAATTCCTGATGGAGCCTTTTAGAAAGAGATCGTGCCAGCCACCCGCGTAAAGACCCAATATATTCATTTCGCTGTAATGATCCGACACGCGCAATTTTTGCCAATAGGCGTCGTTTTGTTCGTGTTCAAGCCAGTCACGAAAGTATGGGGTGAGCGACGTGGGCGCCGGTGGCTGCAAAATCGGGTAACTCTCCAAAGGTAGTCCAACACTCCACTGCTTCAACGCTTGAGTCTGCTCGGCTTTACGACGCAGCGTGTCAATTGCCAGACCTGATGTCCACGAACTGGTGAACCATTGCATCAATGCTCCGCTCTGATAAGTCCATCCTTCGTAATACTCAGACGCGGTCACAAAAGGGAATATCGCCACTAAATGAGGTGGCCTAGCCATAGCGGCAAGCATCTGTGTTGCGCCAACGTAAGACCCGCCAAACATTCCAATCTTTCCATTCGACCGGTCCAATTGAGCCGCCCATTCAACTGTGTCGTACCCGTCTGCACTCTCATTGCGAAACGGATAAAACTCACCATCGGAGTCGTAACGACCGCGGGTATCCTGCAGCACAACAACATAACCGTGTGAAGCGAGCTCATTTGCCATAACCGCTTCACCATTGCGGTTGTACGGAGTGCGTTGCAGCAGTACCGGGAACTTTTCGTCGCTTACGGGTCGGTAAATATCAGCGACCAGCGACACACCGTCGCGCATTTTCACACTAACACCCTTTTGGATAGCGACTCTGTAAACCTGGACCGTCTGCGCCAAAACAGTTGGCGCAAAGACAGCGGAGAGCAGAACCAGCAATAAAAGTCGATCAAAAAACAGGAGAGGTTTAGGCAGCTTGTTCATAGGTTTGATTCAGGATCGCGCACCCGCACCTGCGAGCTGCATGAAATAGATCAGCTGACTTGTGAATTGGAATGCCCAATTAAAAGCACGTGCCGGACGGTTAACGTCGAGGGCAACCGCCAGGTTCAAAAACCGCTTAAGCCGTCTTTGATAGACTTCCTGCCGCTTTCGATCACGCGTGAAAAACGTTCCAAGGGCAAATGTGTAAGCCATCTCCGTGTTGTGCATCTCCATATCAGAACCAATCTCTCCCGGCGATGCTTTTGGATCAAGCGAGGCGAAACAATTGATTACATAGTAGGCTTTTGAACCATCAGGCAGAATTCCCTGCCGATCAAGAAAGTCACACCACCTGATAACGATCTGCGGAATTCGCGTATCACGGGTCAGTGTCCAGTAGTGAAAGAGTGGATCCAGTAATAAAGCCATCATCCAGGCTGATGTTGCGCCTGGAAAAGTCGCTTCATTGGGATCATATAGCTCCCAGTTTTGGCGAAGGGATCCATCCGGCGGTCGACCATCAGGTGGCTGCGTCTGATGCTGGTAATAGGCATCGACACATTGACGCGCCTTGGTCCAATAACGGCGATCACCTGTCATTTCCCAACCGTGCAGAATTCCTAATAAACCGTATCCCTGATGTCGTAGTGTCCAGAAATTGCGACCTCGTTCAGGGTCGACCCCGAGGGGAACGGGTTTAATGACAGCCGGACGATAAACGGGTTCCTGGTGGTCAATGCAATACTGGGCCATTAATTTGCCGACCTGCAGTGCGCGTTCATCACCGGTCAGCAAATAATGGATATGCATCGCCCTTGGATACACATACTTCAAGTCGGGTCCTTTTAGAGTGAAAATTCCCGCATCGGCACCATCTAACTTTGTATGTTGCCTGACGAAGTTGGCGCAGTGATATGCAGCCTCCAGAAACTTGATATCACCCGTGCGAGCGTACATCTTGTAGTAACAAGTCGTCCGATCAAACAGCCACTCGCTATAGACCTGACTATCAAGATAACGGAGTGAACCTGGAAAGTTCCTTTCAACAAATTGATCGTAGGATGAATACTGAGCCGAAGCATCGGCTGGTATTTGCGGACCAACGATTTCTGATTTGCATAGCCACTGCGCAGGCAACACAGCGGCAACACGAGGGCCTTTCAAACCATCTTCACTTATCAAAGTGCGAACTACGGGTGCGAAGTTCGTTTCGATCTTTTGGCGGCGTTGATGAAAACGGATTGTAACTTGTTTCCTTTTTTGACCCGAGAATTCGGACCTGAATTGAACAAGAAGTGATCTTATCGATCCCCCGGTGCCACCCACGCGCCACGGTTCGAGCGATCTCACTGCAGCGCTTATTTCGTTTCCGTCTTCACCGACGACTCCTACCTTGTCTGGATCATTCAAGAGCCCAAACGGAAGTGGTAAGCCAAAACTAACCAACTCACTACCAAGATCGGTTGCTCGACCTTCAAGAGTGACCTGTACTTCAACAGGCCGATCTCTCAAATGACGCGCAAACGGAAGAGCCACGACACTGAGAAGTCCATTCCTGATAAACCGCCGTCGTGAAGATCTGGATGTGCTCATCGCCTACAAGCCTAGCAAGCGGGCTGCATTTTCGTAGTAAACCTTGCGCAAGATCTCTTGTGGCAAGGCGATTCCATAAATCCGCCAGCGTCCCTGTGGCGGTATCGCGGCCGGGGCATAATCGAAATACTCATCTTCAGTTTCGAGGAAACGGTAATAAATCTCATAGAGCTGGTTTCCAAATAATTGCTGCGGCGTTTCATTTCCGTGAGGCGTCGCGTCAGTGGCAAAGAGAATTCGATCCTGATACTTATCGAAAAATTTGCGGGACATCCGCGGCTGTCGACCTAGTTCCCCAATGCGTGCCGCAATGTCAACGTACATGTTTGGATAACGATCCAGGCACTCAGCCACATAAGGCAAATTCTCTGAGTCGGAGGTGTGAAGCGCCACAAACTTCGTGCGTGGATGACGCGCCATTACGCGATTGCGAGACTCCTGCAATTCAGCATTGCTTGGGTAGTCTTTGCCATGAAATGACCAATCGGGATGAGCGCTGAGCTCTTCATAACGCTCATTAAAGCGATCTGTTGGCAGAAAGAACGCTTCAGGATCAGAGACATGAATCGCGACGGGCATGTTTAGAGAACCGGCCGCGTCCCACATGGCGTCGAATCTTTTGTCATCCACCTTTACCAGCGGCCCTGTCGTCACATTCTCACGGAGATAGAGACCAAGCGTCTTAAGAACCTTGACGCCTCGGGCTCCAGCCTTCTTCGCACTCTCAAGTTGGTCCGCCTGGAATTGAGAAAAGTTAGGCAATTTGATTTTTGCGTACCACGGTTCAGTAAAAACAAGAAATCGATCCTTATGTGGCGTGTGCCAGTGTGCAATAGTTTGCTCGAGTAGTTCCCCATAACCGCCGGTAAGATTGATCATCATTCGGATATTTTTTGCGTCCATTACGCGCAGCACTTCGTCTGGAGTGCCCGTGTGATTCACCACATCTTTCTTGCCCTTGCGATCGATCCAGGATAGATGTGTGTGAAAGTCAATATTCGGAAATCGAGAACGTGGAACGTGAGTCTCCGGAACGTGCAACATGCTTTTCGGTTGATAGTCTTTCAATAAGAGCCCCTGGTTCGTTTGCGGAGTCTTAACGTTGGCGTGTACCAGCGGTTGCACGGTCCCATGATTTAGAAATTGAGATCCGACAGCACCGAATCCAGCGGTCGCTACTGTTTTCAACCACTCTCTTCTTCCTCTGACCTTCATAATTCCTCCTAACGGGATCTTTCACTCAAGAGAACAAATTAATGTTTGACAAGTGGCGCGGCTTATTGGGAAAGTAGCGCTCGTTCTCCGAGAAAAGAAATTTGTTTCAGCAGGGTTGAGATATGCTCTTGTTTGTAAACATCCCCAACTAACCCATGTAAAATCGCGAGCGCTTAATCTGCCTGTGACTCTCATTTTAGTGATTGTCAGTCCGAACCAGGGGGAAAACACTGATGCGGGTTATAGCATCACGAATCAATGGTCGCAACCGTTTTTGCTTCGAGTGATCAATTTCGACGGCCGCCTCCACACCAGACCACGCGTAAAGATCCAAGGATGATCCTGTCTAGTCTAAAACTTGCTTTAGCTAAGGTCGTAAGTTCAGACAATGTCGAGTTGCATGAACAACGCTCGCGACTGAACAAACTTTGCAATTTGTTTCTCGATCAATATGGCGATGGCCACGTGAGTTTGATTCGCGCTCCTGCTCGCGTCAACATTCTTGGCGAACATATCGATTATGTCTCGTATGTTCCCACCGCGTCGTTGACGTTCGGAAGTCGTGAACGCGACGCACTTATGTTGTATCGAGAGTCTGCAGAGCCGATCGTTAGCGGAGCATCAACAGCTGATAACTATCCCCCGTTCTGTTTTTCCCTCCTGCCGTGTCCGATCCAACCACTCGTCGACAATGTCGAGGGAAACTGGTTGTCGTTTCTCTACGAAACTGGCACTCCTGAGGCTCATTGGCAGAACTACATAAGAGGCGCAGTGAACTTTGCGCACTGCAAATTTGGCCAACAAATCAGCAGGGGCTTCGACTTTGCTGTTGATTCCTCGATTCCGGCCGGCGGCGGCGCTTCTTCGTCCTCCGCGCTGGTCGTGCTCGGAGGTGCCGCAATCCGCGAGGTAAATGGCGTTTCATTCTCCCCGAAAGAATTGGCACATGAATCTGCCATGGCCGAGTGGTATATCGGCACGCGTGGGGGCTCGATGGATCACATAACGATCTGTCTTGCACAAAGAGCCAGTGCAGTACTGATCAGCTATTCAACAAAACAAACTCGGCGTGTCGCGCTGCCTGACGCACCTTTTCAGTGGCTTACTTTTTTCTCAAAACCCGCCAATAAAGGGCGTGAAATAATGATTGAATACAACGAACGTGCCGCAGTTTCTCGTTTGTTGCTACCCGCATTCATAGACGCCTGGAGAATCACTCATCGCGATCGCCATCGTGCCTGGTGCGAAGCAATCGACTCATTTTCTGCGGGGTCGCTCATGGCACTCGATAGCGCTGAAGAGCTATTAACAAACCTTCCCGAAACCATCGCAATCGATCAATTAAAGGTAGATCACCCAGGCGCCTTGGCCGAATTACAACGACAGTTCCCTGCCCTGCTAGCCAAACACAATCGCTGGCCGCTCCGGTTACGAGATCGAGCGCGTCACCATCTGGGGGAAATTCGACGAGTCTCATGCGCGGCCGAGACTCTCGATTCGATGCACAACGACGATGATTCCAACGTCATGTCAGCTATGCGTTCGATCGGGCAAATGCTGAACGAATCACATCAAAGCTTGCGAGATCTCTATGGTGTTAGTACGGATGAAGTTGAGCGCTTGATCAGTATCATCAGGTCTGATCCAAACGTTCTGGGTGCGCGCTTGATGGGCGGGGGCTTCGGCGGAAACGTACTTGCGCTCACGACAAAAGAGCACACCCAGGCGCTTATCGCGCAAGTACAGAAGGAATATTACGAACCTCAGAGACGCGTTGGAGTTCAAGAAGGTTCGATCATGGTTTCAACGCCCGGTGATGGTCTAGCGCCGTTAGATCTCTTTCGCTTCTGGCGAAAGGCGATCGTCCAAATCAATTCAATGGGACGAGACGCAATGTCTTACACCTCAAATCTCCTCGCGATAATCGACGCCATACCAATCGACATTAACGGCGAAGATATTTGGCCGATCATCGTTGCGGCTGGAAAAGGTACACGCG
>DASYRR010000193.1:0-12665 GCA_036004125.1 Pyrinomonadaceae bacterium
GGCGATTTACGACCCAATGCTGGGTGGATAACAAGAGCAACCTCACGAGCACGCACCGAAGCGCCGACACTGATCGAGTGGATCGGCGCAGCCGCAACCGCACTCCTTTTAATCATTTCATTTCCAAACTTTGATTTACCGCTTTTCGCGTGGATCGCTCTGGTTCCACTTCTCATTGTTGTTGCCCGCAGACCTTCACCCCTCCGAGCATTCATTCTGGGATGGCTGGTGGGTACCATTTTCTTCTACGTGACGTGTTATTGGCTTACGTATTCAATGATCCACTACGGTGGATTACCAACTTGGCTCGCGTATGTATTGTTAGTACCTGGAGCCCTGGTGATCGGGGTCTTTCCGGCTCTGTCTACCTGGCTGACGGCGCTCGTACTTAAACAATGGAGCCTCCGCACAGTTCTGTTAGCTCCTTTCTTCTGGGCAGCTTGTGAATGGTTGAGACTCGGCGTTACCGGTCAGCTTTGGAACGCTCTTGGTTACTCCCAGGCCTCTCACCCGCTTCTAATTCAGACGGCCAGTTGGGGCGGCGTTTATTTCGTCAGCTTCCTAATAGTCACAGTCAATGCAGCATTGACATTAATGGCCTTAAAAAGACGCGCGACTGACGTCCTTATCGCAGCCGCGCTTTTGCTTTCAGTCGCGGCTCTGCTGGGCACCTCGTTCCTGATCAAATTCCGGGAACCACGTCGTTCCGGAACCCGAGGTTATTTGAATGTTGTCGCGGTGCAACCTAATGTGCCGATGTCGGCAGTCAAGACCCGCGCCGAAACTCAGGAGTTGATTGAACGACATCTCACCATCAGCACAAACGGACTTCAGCTTTTCGAAAATGACAATCTGCCGCGGCTTGTGATCTGGCCTGAATCACCGATGAACTTCACTTACAGCACTGACCCGTCTCTGCAAGATCTGATTTCCAAGTTCGTGAAAGAGAATCACACGTCGTTGCTCTTAAACTCTCTCGAACCTGCACCAAACGATGGTGGCTACAATTCCGCAGTGGCGGTAAATGAGGACGGTCGACTGATCGCTCAGTATGATAAGATTCGCCTGATGCCCTTTGGCGAATACGTGCCGCTTCCGCAATGGTTGGGAGGCTCTTTGATATCTGGAATCGTTGGCGACTTCACGGCGGGTGACAAATACACATTAGTACCCGTTGCGGATCATAAGGCAGGTGTTTTCATCTGCATCGAGGCGGCGTATCCCTCAATCGCTCGAAATCTAACGCGCGAAGGGGCGGATGTCCTGATTAATATCTCCAACGATGGATACCTCGGGCCAACCGCGGTGATGCGACAGCACCTGGCGAATGCAGTTTTTCGCGCAATTGAAAACGGTCGACCGCTATTGCGAGTTACTAATAGTGGAATCAGCGCCGCAGTTTCTCCTGACGGGATCGTCCAGGGAGCCACACCCGGCTTCGTGGCCGGAGGTCGAGTTTGGACGGTTGATGATCATCGAAACCGAACAACCTTCTACACCAAGTTCGGAGATTTGTTCGTTTGGCTTTGTGCGGTACTTACAGGCGTCACTTTTATTTCCACTGTTTTGAAGCGTAGAAGGAGTTTTAGAACAACCTGATGAGTGAAACTTTATCTATCCAGGAATTGAGGGCGATTTTTGATGACCTCAAGGCGCGAGTTGAACAACTCGGGAGGTTTCTTTGATGTACCATCGCGCCGTGAAGAACTGAAGCGGATCGAGACCGAAGCGTCGGCACCCGACTTTTGGAACAATCAGGAAGCCGCGCAAAAACTTCTACAGGATCGCAGTCGTCTCGAAAAGAAAATTGATCGCCACGAACATTTTCAGTCTCAAATCGACGATGCCCAGGTGCTCTTTGAGTTTGCTGAAGAAGACGAGACGTCGATTAAGGAGCTTCAATCCCTGCTTCAACGTCTTGAACACGACTTAGGCCAGGCGGAGACTGAAATGCTTTTGGCGGGCGATAACGATCGCCGCAATGCTATTTGCACTATTCATCCGGGCGCCGGAGGAACCGAATCTCAGGATTGGGCTGAGATGCTCCTGCGCATGTATCTCAAGTGGGCTGAGCAACGGGAATTCAAGACTGAGGTTCTCGAATATCAACCAGGCGAGGAAGCTGGACTGAAGAGCGTCACGTTCAGAGTTGAAGGCGAGTATGCTTATGGCTTACTTGCCGCCGAGGCCGGTGTGCACCGGCTGGTCCGGATCTCGCCCTTTGATCAGGCAGCTCGGCGACACACCTCTTTCGCCTCCCTCTTTGTCTACCCGGAAATTGACGAAGACATAGAAGTCGACATTCAGGATAAGGATCTTCGTGTCGATACCTACCGAGCCACGGGCGCAGGTGGACAACACATCAATACAACTGATTCAGCCGTTCGGATCACTCACCTCCCTACTGGCATTGTCGTTTCCTGTCAGAATCAGCGTTCGCAACATCAAAACCGTGCCGTGGCCATGCAGGTTCTAAGATCGCGACTGTACGAACTAGAGTTGGAGAAACGTCAGGCGGAAACTGCCGAGCTCGAAGCAAACAAGGCCGATATTTCATTCGGCTCGCAGATCAGAAGCTATGTACTGGCGCCTTACCAACTCGTAAAAGACACGCGCACCAAACTCGAACGTGGGAATGTCGATGCTGTGTTGAGCGGCGATATTGACGACTTCATTACGAATTATCTGCTGAGTAAGAAAGCCTCTTAGTTCGGTTAAAGGGGTCTAAATGGCAACTACACAAGTCGAAGAGAAGCCGCGCGTGATCACACCCCGCGGAGGTCGTCGAAATGAGATACTGGCGATTCTTTTTCTCGCGGTGGGTTTGCTGCTGGCGCTCTGCCTGATCTCAGCTGCGTTTTATCCAAACGATCCATCATGGAACGCCGCCGGTCAAACAGAAACGCAAAACTGGACGGGTTCAATCGGTGCCAATGTTGCCGCCATTGTTTTTCAATTTGTTGGCCTTGCAGGTTACCTGCTTCCCTTGCTCTTGTTCGCCGCCGCCTGGCGACGCTTTCGTACTCGTAGTATTCAAAGTCCGTTGAGTCGAATAGCAGGCCTGATAGTTCTGGTTGTTGCCGCCTCCGCACTGCTCTCAATCTCACATCTACGACCTCTCTTTGATTCAAGTGTGCAGCCCGGAGGGTTACTCGGCGCGGTCGTAGCAGAGGGCCTGGCAAGTGGCCTCAATAGAATCGGCGCCACGATTGTGCTGGTTGCCATTGCGGCGATGGGTCTACTATTAGCAACGAATATTTCCTTTGTTCGCCTCTACTCCCTCCTCAGTGAAGTGATCGCCACGCGCTTCGCTTTCGTGGGCAGAATCCCCGAGCGATTTAGAGCGTGGCGACAAACCCACAGAGAACAGGCTCAACTCCGCAAAGAAACAAAGGCTGCCATCAAGGCCGAACGCGAAGCCGCTCGAAGTCAATTAAAGCAAACATTGAATCTGACACCGTCCGAGCGCGTTGCTGATTTCATGAAGGAGCCCGGACCCAGTATCGAAACTACTTCGGTAGTGCGTGGAGAGGTTGGTGGTGGACAACCGCAAGCTTCGGCCGCAGCGGCCGGCGCTGGAGCAGGAGCAGGAGCAGGCATAGTAATTCCGGAACGTTCTGGTAAGAGATCAATCTTTCCCGGGAATTCAACCAGCGTTGTAGTTGACGACGACGAACTGGAACTGATGGTCAAGGGCGCATCTGTGCTGCGGACAAAAGCGGAAGCACCAGCAGCAGGAAAGTTACCATTCGACTCGCGCAAAGTCAGTTACAGCGATTACTCGTTACCGCCACTCGAGTTTCTTAACGAAGCACCACCACACAGTGAACAAGCGGATGCCGAGCTTTTAAGCCTCGCTACCCGGCTGGCGGAGAAATGCAAAGAGTTTAATGTCACCGGGCAAATCAAACACATCTGTCCTGGTCCTGTAGTTACTACCTACGAGTTCAAACCGGATCCGGGCGTCAAGTACTCCCGCGTCGTATCGCTGGTTGACGATCTATGCCTGGCGTTGAAGGCGGAGTCGATTCGAATCGATCGCATGCCCGGCAAGCCCCACGTCGGGATCGAAGTGCCAAATCCACGCCGGGAAACAATCTTTTTGCGTGAGGTGATCGAATCAAGGGCATTTAGAGAGTCAGGTTCAAAGCTAACGATTGCCCTGGGAAAGACTATCGATGGTCTCAATTATGTCGCGGACCTTGCCAAGATGCCCCACCTATTGATTGCCGGAACCACGGGCTCAGGCAAGTCAGTAGGCGTGAACGCACTCATCGTTTCCATTCTTTATCGAGCGCGACCAGACGAAGTTAAGTTCATTCTGATTGATCCTAAACGACTTGAGCTCGGGCTTTACGAAGACATTCCCCATTTGGCGGCGCCAATCATTGTCGATCCAAAGCTCGCCTCGCGTTCACTAAAATGGGCAGTTGGTGAAATGGAACGTCGCTACCGCGATCTCGCGGGCTGGGGCGTGCGCAATATCGACGGCTACAACACCGAAATCATGCGACGCAATCTCGTCAAGGAATATGACGAGAATGGCGACAGTTGGAAACCCTTACCATACATCGTCATTATCATCGACGAATTGGCCGACTTGATGATGACCTCAGGACGTGAGGTTGAAGAGTCGATCACTCGACTGGCGCAGATGGCCCGCGCCGTGGGAATCCACCTGGTATTAGCCACTCAACGTCCATCGGTAGATGTCATCACTGGACTTATCAAAGCAAACTTCCCATCGCGCATTTCGTTCCGCGTTTCTTCGAAGATCGATTCGAGAACAATCATTGACACGAACGGTGCTGAGCAACTGCTCGGACGCGGTGACATGTTGTTTCTGCCTCCGGGCACGTCACGTTTAATTCGCGTCCATGGTGCGTACATCGATGAAAAAGAGATCGATCGCATTGTTGCGAATATCAAGGCACAGGGACCGCCAGCCTACGACGAAACGATTACCCAATCTGACGAAGAAGCACTCGGACTGGAGCAGACCGAAGGCGAGCATGATGAGCTTTTTGAAGAAGCCCTGCGCATCTGCGTTGAAATGAAACGCGCCTCAACATCCGTGCTTCAGCGCCGGCTACGCATCGGATACGGACGTGCTGCCGCCATTCTGGACATCATGGAACGCGAAGGCTTGATTGGCGCCGCTGACGGTTCTCGTCCGCGTCCGGTACTCGGCCGGGCTTATGAGATGGTCGCTGATTGGGATGAAATGGGTGTTATCGAAGAGTAAGCCTAACACTTGCCCTCATCGCTCTGTAGTAGTCGCCCTCCAGCCCATGCGCTACTGCGCTATGGTACTGACCGAAACATTTTCGCAAGAACTTCCACCGAGACCTGTGAAAAAGTCTGTGGAGAAAATCCGTGTGAACTGGATAAGTTTTTGACTGGCTTGAGTTTCTAGCAGAATGCACACGCGGACGGCGTGCGGATAACTTGTTCGCGAAGTTTTGTTTGCATTCCTGAAACGGCATTTATTCCGTAGGCCGACTCGCAGCCTTGTCTGACAATCAACTCATTCACCTTCGTAAGACAGCTCGCGAAATCTTTGACGCAGCCTTGCGTGTTGTTGATGCACGCGAAGTGACTGCGCGAGCGATAGAGGTTGAAGGCAATAACATAACAATCGGAGAAACGCCGATAGCTAATGGCAAACCTATTTATGCCGTGAGCATTGGCAAAGCGGCAACATCGATGGCCGGCACTTTGATTGAGGCGCTCGGAGATCATATTACCCAGGGAGTAATTACCTGCCTTGAACCACCAGGAGAAATGCTGCAGCCAAACTGGCAAGTGTTCCGTGGCGGGCACCCCTTGCCAAACAGCGAGAGCCTCGCCGCTGCACAGGCCGCATTTCGATTACTCGACCGAGCAAACTCTGAACAGGCAACGGTTGTTTTTCTAATCTCGGGAGGCGGCTCGGCAATGATCGAATGGCCGGTGAGCGTGGACATCTCGCTCGCTGATCTCCAGGAGTCGAATCGTCAGCTGGTTTCGTGTGGAGCGACAATCGCTGAAATAAACACAGTGCGGCGGGCGTTCTCAGCAGTTAAAGGAGGACGGCTTGCCGAACGGGCGCCAAATGCTCGGATTGTGACTTTAATAATCTCCGATACAAATCCCAACGATGAAGTAAACGTAGCATCCGGACCTAGTCTGTCGCCGCTTCCCGGCTTGCCTGCGCCGGGTGAGATAGTTGCTCGCTACGATCTCGAATCGAAACTGCCTGAGACAGTTCTTCGCGCAGTTAGACAATCCAACAAGCGCCCAAGCACTTTACAAGCAAATGGTTCACACTACGTTCTCGCAGATAATCGAACAGCAATCGACGCCGCGTGTGCACGTGCGAAGGCTCTGGGTTTCTCCGCAGTCGTTGCTGGAGAGATTTGCGAACAACCGATCGCGGAAGGCTGTCGACAACTGCTCGAGCGACTGACGTCGGAACAGGCCCCAGTCTGTTTGATCTCCGGTGGAGAGTTTTCGTGTCCAGTTCGAGGGGAAGGCCGAGGTGGGCGCAACCTGGAAACGGTTCTGCGTTGTGCGATGGAAATCGATCGCAAGCAAAACATCGTGGTTTTAAGTGCCGGCACCGACGGAATTGACGGCAACAGTCCAGCGGCTGGCGCTATCGCTGACGAAACTACGTTGAGTCGCGGACGCGCACTCAGATTGGATCCTGAGTCGTTTCTCGCAAGTAGCGATTCATACGGGTTCTTTGAGCAGCTGGGCGATGCAATTGTGACGGGACCGACCGGGACGAATGTTCGCGATGTTCGGATATTACTTTCCTGATTCCCTTTAGTGTTACGACTTCTTGACTCCGTCTCACGGAACGCATATAAGACTTCGTCGGCCATTTTGATCGCCGAGAACCCTTCACGAATTCCCTCTTGGAGTCCAGACATTGTCAACACATCTCAATCCTGACGACCAGCTTAATGCTCAGCCACTAGATTCGCCGACATTTACTTTCGCCGATTTGATCGAGCGTCTTCAGACACAAACTGGGCCGCCCTCACTGGAAGACATCAGCTCGTGGCTTGCGAACGTCGAGATTACGCAATTGGACCTGGAGCCTTATCTCGGTTTCAAGGAAGGTAACTACTGGCGCCACCGTGTCTGTCGAAGCGAAGCCGTGGAGATGCTAATCATCTGCTGGCGTCCGGGCCAAAAAACACCAATTCACGATCATAACGGTTCTCATGGCGTTGTCCGCGTGCAACAGGGGTTGATGTGGGAAACGATGTTTACCTACGACAACGATCTTGGACTGCAATACAGATCGGGTCGCGAATGTCCGACAGGTGAAGTGACAGGAGCAGGAGTTCCCGACATCCACCAGCTTGGCAACCCCGATGTCAGCGGTCAGGACCTAGTGACAGTCCACGTCTATGCACCTCCGCTCGGCGTTTTGAAAACATATAAGGTCGGAAGTGCAAATGTTGACCTTTACACTCCAAACGACTTTCCCACCGATTGAGCGTTGCTACCAACGTGAGATCCAAGGTCCTACCACATAGTTCAAAATTAGCCTTCGAAAGCCAAAACAGTAAATCGGTCTCTGCTTTTGCTTCTCTGCGCAATCTCGGCGTTCTCTGTGTCTCTGCGGTGAACCGGTGTTCGGCAATCAGATCAACCGCAGAGACGCAGAGAACGCAGAGATTGCGCAGAGAAAAGCATGTCAGGACACCGAAGCGTTCTTTGGCGTTGGCGTTGCTCGTAGTTTTGGCATTGTTGTCGGGATGCGAAACGAAACAGAATACTGCAACAGACGAACTTCACGTCGCGGCTGCCGCGGATCTAATTCCAGCTTTCGAAGAGATCGGTCGCGAATTTGAGTCAAGTCACAAAACCAAAGTCGTGTTTAGCTTTGGCTCGACGGGCATGCTCACGAGGCAAATTGAAAACGGAGCTCCGATGGATCTCTTCGCCGCAGCTAGCGTCGATTTCATTGAACAGCTCGATCAAAAAGGTTTGATTTTGTCAGATACAAAAGCGGTTTATGCTCGCGGCCGCATAACCTTATGGACGTCGAACGATTCGCAGCTGACAATCAATCAAATTGAGGATCTAAAGCGCGACGAGGTAAAGAGGATTGCGATCGCTAACCCTGATCATGCTCCATACGGGATGGCCGCGCGCGAGGCAATGCAACACGCAGGGATTTGGGACTCTGTAAAGTCGAAGCTGGTTTATGGAGATAACATTCGGCAGACGCTCCAGTTTGCCGAGACAGGGAACGTGGAAGTAGCGATCGTTGCGTTGTCGCTCAGCAAACAAAGCGATGGACATTGGACGCTGATTCCCGAAGAACTGCACAAGCCAATCAATCAAGGCCTTGCTGTAATTAATGGATCGAAGAATGAAAAATCGGCCCGTGCGTTCGCGTCGTTTATCACTGGGCCACAAGGTCAAGCAATCCTCGCGAAGTACGGTTTCGAGCAATCGAGGTAAGCCTTGGTCTTTGGTCTTTGGTCTTTGGTCTTTGAGATCTGAGATATCTGAGATCTGAGATATCTGAGATCTGAGATCTGAGATCTGAAATTCTTCAAGTCCTGTTCATCCTGTAATCATGTCAAACGAATTAGTCCACAAACTTTCTCACCCATATCTCCTTTCCATCTGTTGTGACGCTAATCGTCCCACTGCGTCCGGTTGTCAACACCTCTGATCCGCTCGCAATCCATCGGTCGACTACTTCCTTGTGTGGATGACCAAACATCGATGTGAGTCCCACCGAGACAATCGCAACCCGGGGACTTGTTGCCGCTACAAAAGGTTGCGTAGACGAAGTGCGGCTGCCGTGGTGCGGAACCTTGACAACATCGGCGTGCAGTTCCTTGTTCGAACTGAGGATCTGGGCCTCGCCTTCTTTCTCAATATCTCCGGTCAGGAGAATCGAACGTTCGCCAAACTGTAAACGCAGAACCACCGAGTCGTTGTTGCGCGAAGGCGCGTTACGATCAGACGACTCAGCTGGCCAGAGAACGGTCGCGGTAACATCTCCAAAATGGAGCTCATCGCCAGCCTGCACAATTTCGACGGGTGTGTTTGTTGCCGTGAGCGTTTGTGCAAACTTAACGTACTCCGCATCGTTGACCGGCGTTCGAGCCACGAGCGCACTTCTCACCGAAAAGTTCCTGACTACGTCGTTGAGTCCGTCGATATGATCCGCGTCAGCATGTGTAGCCAGCACATAGTCAACACTGTCCAGTCCGCGCCACCATAGATATTCCGAAGTAACAATCTCGCCGATGCTACGGCTTTCGCGTTCAAATAGATTCGCTGAGCTTTGACCTGAGTCTGAGCCGCTCGCTGAGATAAAGTTCGGACGCCCACCTCCATCTACTAGAAGCGTTGCGCCATTGGGCATCGTCACTAATGCGGCGTCACCCTGACCGACGTCGAGGAAATCAACGTGCAGGTTTCCGTCAGGTTGACCAGCGCTAAATGGCCGGAACAGAAGAGTCGTTAAGAGGATGGTCTGGAACAACATTGAAAGCCAAATCACCTTGTGACGAGATGGACGATTCGGCGTTGGTGACTGCAGAGGACGCCAGTGCGATAACACGATTAACAATGTGAGTAGCGGCACGTAATACAGGAAATAAATCCATCCGCTCCACCCTGTGTACTCAGGCAAACGCAAAGATGCGAGGCCGACACTTGTAAACGGATCCACGCCATGAACCATGATCCAATCAATGCCATTTGCCAGTGAAACAAGAGGTGCACCGATGGACACGCTCAAGTGTGAAACTAACAATGCGGCCAACGCAACGAAACCCAAGATGGCAAGTAGCAGACTGACAACGATATTTAGCACCACTGACGATAACGACACCCGATGAAAGTAAATGATGAGTAGCGGCAACAACACGATCTGCACGCTGACTGACACAAGAATCGCATTGAAGATGTAGCGCAGTAATCGTTGGATATATACTCTTTCCAGCAGGATCGCGATCGACGTCTTGAACAAACGGTATTGATAAGGTTCGCGATCCATCTCCTTTTGCCAATCGATTTCAGTCCAGTAGAGACTCTCGCAAACCGTTCTGACTAACCGCGCGCATGACGGTGGGTACGGAGATCCTCGCGTGGGACGCCAGGAACCGATTGCCTGAAACGTCTGTACAAGAGGCCAGGCTAACGTGACGATTGCAAATACAGACAGGCACGTTAACTGAAAAGATGGATCAAACAAATCTTTCGGACTCTTGATCAGCAAAATTAGCGCTGCTCCTCCGAGCGCATTCAATGCCGAACCTGTTCGAAACACTACAGCGCCCAGTGCCACAAACGTAAACATTAGAGCTGCGCGCACAACAGATGCCTGGGCGCCAACAGCGAACGTGTATCCCCAGACCACGAGACTCGAAATCAAGCACTGCAGAATTCGTTTTCTAGTAAACCGGCGCGTGAGCAGAAATACGATGCCACCGATAAAACTGATATGCAGTCCACTAATAACCAGCACATGAAATGTGCCGCCATCGCGAAAGCGCTCGGCCGTAGTTCTGGAGAGGTTGTATCGATTGCCCAGCAATGCTGCATCCAGCACTCCGGCCGTTTCCGCCGGGAAGCGATGGTCAATTTCTCGCTGAACGTGTTCACGCCACCTGTAGAGCCAGGCCAGCGGTGGAAAGACATCGATGTCATCCAGCCGGACTATTGCAGTTGGGTTCTTCACTACTCCGGTTGCGTCGTAGCCGTTTCGATCGAGATATTCGCTCATAGTTGCAACGCCTGGGTTCCGATACTTATCGATCCGATTCAAAGCAGTCTTCGCCCGCAACCTGGCTCCGTAGCGAAGATTGAGCCGGCGATACTCTTCAGCACTTGACGTTCCATTAGAATTTGCGAGTAAGCTCACCTTACCGGAGGCCTTTAGATCGCAATCGCGAAAGGCGAGATTCTCAACTTGCAAAACAAGGAAGATTCGATCGCGGGCAAATTCTGGTGGTCTCGCCAAAACGCCTGTAACTAACAACTGCTTTTCGCCATCCAGAACTCCGTCTTTCAAGAGCTGCTTCACGCCATCTGGCGCGCTGACACTTCTCTCAATTGAGTTGAGCCACGCGCCGGTGAAAAAGAACGCCATCAAGACTGCAAGCCCAGCAATGGACAATTTTCTGCGTGCCACCATCAACACCGCGGAAAGAGAGCACACGACACAGAGGCTAATTGGTAGCGCGAGCTTCGTAATGAAGATGTTGGACGTCAAGACACCAGCCGAGTAAGCCAGTGCGAGCTGAAAGAGTGGATGAAAACTGAAACGTTGAGGAGTGTTCTTCATCGCTGTTGTGAGTGTGACAGCTGTTTACTTAATCAGTTGCCGTGAGGATAGCATAACGATTGCAGATTGCAGATTGCAGATTGCCGATTATGAGTTTGGAAATGTCGGAAAAATCTGCAATCTGCAATCTGAAATATTTAGGATACCAGGTGAACTACAGTCTCTACATGGTGCGTTTGCGGGAACATGTCAAATCCGGAAATGGCTTCGACCCCGAATCCCCCGGCGATCAGTTTCTTCAAGTCGCGAGCCAGAGTGGCGGGATCGCAGGAGACGTAGCAAATTTTGGACGGCTTCAGATCTAAAATACCCTTGATCACCACCGACTCAGCACCAGCTCGCGGCGGATCGAGCAATACAAAGTCAACGGTGTCGCGTGTTGATAAGGTCGAACGAAACCAGTCAGTAACGGAAGCGGTGACTATGTTCGCATTCAACAACTCCGCCTGCTGCAGGTTGCGGCGCGCGAAACGAGTGGCAACGGAATTCGACTCAACTCCAATCACTGTCCTGAAGTGTCGGGCCAGTGGCAGGGTAAACAGTCCCACCCCGCAATAGAGATCTAAAGCTGTTTCGCCAACCAAATTGTTCAGAGCAAACTCGATAACATCCCTAAGTACTTCCTGATTCACTTGAAAGAAACCTGCGGCGCTGTAGTTGTAAGTCTCTTCACCCACAGTGAGGCTGAGTTCCCTCGTCTGGAAGTCTGCAAACGCTGGAGCGAGCGATACTCCGTTGTCTCCAACAACGGCATCGAGATGTTTCAGATCATCAGGAACCAGGTCTGTCGGGGTCTTGCGCACCTCTTCCAGCGTGTTTTGCAGAGCCGGCACAAGCACCGCACACTCAGCCACGTCGCAAACGCGTCGCGAGCCTCGTTCGTAATATCCGATGGTCTTTTGCTCCGGATCGATTTGCCAGGTGGCACGCGCACGGTAATGCCAGGGAACGGGAGCAGGGACAACGACAATTTTTGGGATATCCAGATGCGCGATGCGATGAAGACAGTCGCGAATAATTTCAGCCTTCGCGTTTAGTTGGGCCTCATAATTCAACTGCTGGAAATCGCAACCACCGCAACGTCCAAAGTAAGGGCAAGGTGGCTCGACTCTGTCGGCAGATGGCTCAAGGACTTCGTCAATAGAAGCGAAGAGAAGATTACCCTGTTCCCGGTCGATTGAGATACGAACGACATCACCTTTAGCCGCCAGCGACACAAAGATCGTTTTGCCTTTTGTATGCGCTAGTCCAACGCCCCCAGGCAGGATGCGCTCGATGGTGACGACATAGGATTCTTTGGTCCGGTCAGAATTATTGGTCATTGTCATTTTTTCATTTCACCGGACGCCTCCTT
>DASYRR010000194.1:0-10712 GCA_036004125.1 Pyrinomonadaceae bacterium
CTACGCCGCTCGTCGCAGTCCGTACTCATCGCTGCCAGCGATCTGCTCTTTAGTGACAAGCTTGATTGACTTCGCTAATCCAAGGAACTTCAAGACCTGAATGCCATACCAGTTAATATCGATCTCATACCATTTGAGACCGTGCCGCGCTGCCCGCGGAAACGCATGGTGGTTGTTGTGCCACCCTTCGCCAAATGTCAACAACGCTACCCACCAATTGTTCCGTGAGTCCTCGCTAGTAGAGAAGCGCTGTTTACCCCAAAGGTGTGTCGCTGAATTCACAAGCCAAGTCGCGTGAAGGCCGAGAGTAACCCGCAGGAACACGCCCCATAACAGGACTTTGACACCGCCGATCGCCAGCAAGGAGATCGCCAGCAGTATTAATGGAAGGTAATAGTAGGTATTCAAGAACCTGTAGAACCTTTGGCTTAACAGGTCCGGTGCGTATCGTTGAAGTCTGGCCTTGTCCTGGAGATTGTAATCAGGAGTTAGTATCCAACCAATGTGGGCCCACCACCCACCATCTCTCGGTGAATGTGGATCACCTTCCTTGTCAGTATGTGCGTGATGAATTCGGTGAGTTGTTACCCATTGCACTGGGCCTCCTTCCAGCGCCAGGGTCCCACAGAGGACCAGAAAATACTCGATGCCCTTTGGCACCTTGTAACCCCGATGTGTCAGGAGACGGTGGTAACCCATTCCGATTCCCAAACTACCGCCTATCCAATAAAGTAATACGGCTGTAATGACAGCCGGCCAACTCCAGAAGAATAGTGCGGCAATTGATGCGATGTGAAAAATGACCATAAAAATTATGGTCGGCCAGTTTATTCTCTTTGCTGGTCTCAAGGTCGTACTCGTCGTCTTCATTCTCTACTTCCACTCCACTGTCAAGTATCAAGAATACAGTTGGGCCTAATCACTTTGATGACCCACTCTTGATTACGGTAGCAACATCAGAGACCTCACGTTGTAATAGTTATGTAAACAACATTATTCAAATTCGCTGGGAACCACCGAACCCCGGTCATTGCTTGTTGTCGTACTACGGTCCTCGATTGATGAGGGTGCGCGCCTGCTAACCAAAATTGGAAGTCTTACAATTCGCATGGCAAACAGAATCAACCACACCACGCCGGCGGAGCCGGAAAGTAGCCCACTAATGATCGTAAGCGATCGTGGCGTGATCACGTGCAGTGACCAACCAGCAACTGCAGTCGAAAAACTCCAAACCAACATTTCACTGGCACGATCGGTTGTAGAAACTCGACCTCTAAGATTGTCAGGCACGAGTCGCATTAGCAGCGTCTCTTGAACAGCGAATTCAGCGCCCAACAGGACACGCGATCCAAACAGCATGAGACCTGCCAGCCATAACCCGGGCATGAACCCAATCAACGCGAAGATGACTCCCTGGATCAATAGACTCCAACCAATGAAGCCAACGGTGCGATCTTTCAACTCAACATAGGCTCCCACTCGTCGCGCGATCATCATCCCGACGAACAATCCGAGCCCGCCAGCGAAGTAGAGCGCTGCCACAGCTGTATCGGGACTGACACTGTCTTTAAGCGAGAAGACAAGTGCGCCTAGCCGTTCGGCAATGAGATTAATCGCACCGCCTCCTGTCGCCCACAAAATGTTAGCGCCAAGAATGGCAGCGACTGGTCGATGCTGGACGATATAAGTCCAGCCCTCTCGAATGTCGCTCCAATAGCCCCGATGTCTCTTCCTTGTAGCTACTGTGATTTCTGGTGGAGTGGTTTGGCGTGTCTCTTCTTCGGGAACCAACCACACTGAGTAGGCCGACACCAAAAACGAAGCCGCATTGATTACAAAGGCTGCGTGATACCCGACCTGTGCCGCGGTCCAACCACCCAGTGCAGCGCCCACTGACATGAAGAGAAATCTCGATGAAAACATCAATGCGTTTCCAGCGAGCAGATCACGCTCGCCAGTTATGTTGGGGACGGCAGCATTCTTGGCTGCTTCAAAAAAAGCTCCGAAGAATGAAAGTAGCCCAGTACAGAAATAGGCAATCCACAAATGCTCCGGACGTCTGACAAACAAGAAGCCGAGCGCAACGAAAACCCGCAGGATATCAGTCGCAATCATGACGGTGCGCCTGGACCAACGATCGACAAACGCCCCCGCGAGTGGAGCAAACAGCGTGAAAGGAATGAGACGGACAATCAGAAGAATTGTCGTCACTTCCGGGGCTGCATTGGAAACAACACGAACCACACCGAGCGCGGCAATAAAGTTAAACCAATTGCCGAGTTCGGAGATCACCTGCCCGGTCCACAATCGCCTGAAAGAGCGATTGCGACGAAGCAGTTGGGTGTAGGTTAGCGAGTAGTCCATGATCGGAACCCAATGTCCGATATGCTTTAGCTTGTCGCTGACCAAAGACACAACGCGGCCACAACTGTGTCTAACTGCGGGATACTCTTTCTCGAGACAACGACAAGCTTAAGCATATCGTCCATCAAAAAAGCCGCCCAATCATCCCAGGCGGCTCGCGACATCAATCGTTCTTATCGAACGTTTATCCACCAACAAATCGCGGCGGCCGTTTTTCCAAGAAGGCGGCAACGCCCTCTACAAAATCCTTTGTCTTGCCTGATTCAATCTGAGCCTTTCGTTCAAGTTCTAGTTGGCCTCCGTAATCGTTTACCGCACTCGCTTCCAGCAACTTCTTGATTTGCGCAATCGCCGCAGTTGGCGCTGACGCAAGTCGCTCAGCCATGGCCATTGCGTGGCTCATAAGTTCAGTATCGGGAGTTACTCCAGTGATCATTCCCAACTCCATTGCTGCCTCTGCCGTAACCATATCGCCTGTGAACATCAGTTCAGCCGCCCTTTTCCATCCTACGAGGCGGGGCAGGATAAAAGTTCCACCGCAATCCGGCGAGAGGCCAATTTTTATGAATGCCTGATTAAACCTTGCGCTCTCGGCAGCAAAAACCAGGTCACAGGCGAGCGCTAAATTGCAGCCGCCACCTGAAGCTACGCCATTAACCGCTGCGATAAACGGAATGGGGGTTTGCCTGATCAGTAATATCGCCTCGTTGAGAATTCGAAGCGGCTCATCAAAAAAAGCTTCCAGTCTACCTTCGCGACCAGCGATGGTTTGCATCTCGCGCAAATCGCCACCCGCACTGAACGCTCGACCAGCACCCGTGATAACGATTACTCTCGCTCCTTTGTCCAGGGCTTCGCCAACAGCACTTTGAAAGTCACGCGCAACCTCCACGGTTAACGCATTCAACTTGTCCGGCCTATTTAGCGTCAATAGACCAACTGCCTGAAGCATTTCGAGTTGAATTGTTTCGTAACTCATCAGCTCCTCAGGGCGTTCTTTACCGCTAATCGCGTATGACATTGACCGCGTCCAAACTTATTAGTTTGTTTATGGTTGTAACAGCGAAGCCACTCACTTCGCCGCAACTCAAACGGAAACTATCTTCAGGTTCTCTGCTGCGTCGCGCGACTGGCGCTAAAACAATCGCTGCATAGCACTGGTCTGCCCGTAGATGGCTTAAACGGTACCGAATCAGTCTTGCCGCATTGATCGCACGTGATTTCAAATCGTTGACGCTCACCGCCTGGTCCCCTTGAGCCTCCGAAGTTCGCGCGCCGCGCGTCTCGACAGGGCTTACAGCGTTTCGGATGAGTCAGGTTGCGTTCCCGATAGTACTCCTGTTCGCGCTCGGAAAAGGTAAAAGGGGTATTGCATTCCGAACACGTAATTTCAAGGTCTGGCATCGCGGTTTCTCCACGAGAGCGGACTCGAGGACTGCCACTCTCTCTGCTCTTCGGAGTGCTGGCGTTGTGTTTCTTTCAACCACGGGTGTGGAATGAAAGCGCCGTATTTCAAACACCACGCCGAGGCTTACGGGCTCCGATACGTTTTAATTGGGCGTGAGTGTACTCCAGCCGTAAGGTGTATTCAAATTTTTGCAGACAAAGCCCGGGAGGAGCAGGAGCAGGAGCAGGAGCAGGAGCAGGAGCCGCGAGAGCATTCGCTTACCGTGCATTGTGTGTCAACAAAAATTTAAAGCGGCGAGGATCGACTCGCTGCCTTAATCTTTGAACGCCGGTGTTCCTGCCCCTGCTGCTGCCCCGCTCCTGCCCCGGTTCCTGCCGCAGATCTGGGACTGAAGTTTGCGCCACCTCTGTGTCGCAGAATCTCTGCAAGGAGTTGTTAGGCTGTCGCCTGGACACCACACGGCCAATCTAAAAACCGCCTAAACTCCTTATTTCCACACGGCACATTGGTTGCACTCATCAAACACACCTCAAGGAAACGGACTCGATTAGTTGATCAAACAGACCACGCTTCAGACAATCGTCGAAACTCAAGGAGTTGGACTGCATACTGCGGTTCCAGTTCACCTTCGCTTACTCCCAGCACCACCTGATACCGGCTACGTATTCCGGCGAACAGATCTTGGAGGCTTTGAGCTCCCCGCCACAGTTGAATCAGTTGCTCACTGTGGTTACGCAACTACTCTAATGCGCACGGGCGTAATGCTCTCGACCGTCGAACATCTATTGGCCGCGCTACGGGGCTTAGGCATTGATAACGTTTTTATTGAAGTCGATAATCTCGAGATTCCCATAATGGACGGTTCGGCGGAAAACTTCGCCGAAATCATCGAACGAGCAGGAATTGTTGAGCAACCCCTCGCACGCCGCGCTTTGTTGGTCCGTGAGAAGGTTTCGTATGAACAAGGTAACCGGAGGATCAGTGTCGAACCGGCGGACACATATCAAATTGATTGCCTGATCGATTTCACACATCCGTTGATCGGTGTGCAGACTCTATCAGTGGAACTTACCGATGGCGCCTTCGGTCGGGAGATTGCGGCAGCTAGAACCTTTGGCTTCACTGACGAGATCGAAACACTGCGGCGCGCAAACCTGATTCGCGGCGGCTCACTCGAAAACGCAATCGTTTTGACGCCGGAAGGCATGTTGAATCAAACAGGCCTTCGTTTTCGCGACGAGTTTGTACGACACAAGATTCTCGACATCATTGGGGACCTCGCATTGTTGGGAATGCCGATTCTGGGAAAGGTTGTTGCCGAACGAAGCGGGCATATCTTGCATGCTGGTCTGATGTCTAAATTGCTGCGCGTGAGATCGGCGTGGGATATCGTTGATATGCCTGCGAGTAGAGCTAATCTTTCGCCGGCGGCGGCTCCTTAAATCATTTGACAGTTATCATTTGATAGTTTTCAGTTATCAGTTTTGTGTGGGGTCACGAGCCGTCTTTAAAGTTGAGGCAAAGATCTTGCACAGGTCGCCATTCTCCTGAATGATGTCCGCTAGCATACTCGTAGGCAGCATTTGACTCCTTTCAATAATCCGAAGCCAGATTAATGTCTCGTTCAGTTCTTTAAAAACAATCCTAATCTTGTGAACGAAATCAGCTCGGCTCTCAGCACCTCTAGCTTCCCCATAATTTGGAGCAGGAGAGGTTCCGGTATCAGCGTCATCGCCAACGCGTCACCAATCGCTAACGACACGGTGGTGCTTGTCGTGGGAGCCAGGTTCAACGGACAAGCTTCCTGGTCGACAGTCGCATCTAGCACTGCATCAGCCCGACGAGCCAGCGTGGAGTTGAGATTCCCAACTATGGCAATGATTCCTAGCTGACGATTCTTTAGATAAGGCAGCATCGCCACTATCTCGTCCGTTTCACCACTATTGCTGAGCACTATCACTACGTCATCTGGTTGAACTATTCCGATGCCGCCATGCAAAGCATCAGACGGGTGAAGGTAGATCGCCGCCGTCCCAACACTGGTCATAGTGGCGGCAATCTTTTGTGCAATGATTCCAGATTTCCCAACGCCAAGAATCACAACTTTACCTCTGCAATTCGCGAGGAGATCTACAACTCGTTCCACTTGTGCGGGATCCAAACGGGTAGCCGTTTGCGCAATCGCGTCGGATTCGACTTTCAGGAGTTGCTGGACGTCAGCGAAGTAGTTTGTTGTCATGCGCCCGCTTTGATATACGACTCAGCCGATGTTTGGCAAGTCGGAGGCAGTTACGTTATAGTCCCGCCTTCTTCAGACCAAATTCAGACAGGAGTCAGATTAGCCAACATGAGCTTTCTCAATCTTCTGCCGAAAGAGGAGCAGTACTTCGATCTTTTTGCGCAGATGACGCTCTACATCTCTGCCGCAGCGCGTGAGTTGAAGGAGATGCTCGCCGACAAAAACCGCGACTATGCCGAGTACGCACAACGAATCAAGGGCCTCGAACACGCCTGCGACGAGCTAACCCACAATATCTCAACCCGGCTCAACAAGTCGTTCATAACCCCGTTTGACCGTGAAGACATCTACATGATGTCGACAGCCCTGGACGACATAGTAGATTTAATCGATGACGCCGCACGCGCTATCATTATTTTCGACGTTCAGGAAATCACCGACTACGCACGCGACTTTGCCGATGTAATAGAACGCATGGCTGAACAGTTGAAGGAGATCGTGGCGATTCTGAGACGGCCAAAGAATGTCACTCAGCGCCTCGTTGAAATCCATCGACTCGAAAACGAAGGCGACGACATCTACCACGCCGCAATAGCGGAACTATTTCATGATTCACATGATGCGTTGTTCGTGCTGAAGTGGAAAGAAGTTTACGAAAAACTCGAAGCCGCGGTGGACCGTTGTGAAAACGTGGCGAACATAATTGAGAGTGTGATCATTAAGCATACGTAGGAAGTTGGTCTTGGGTCTTTGGCCTTTGGTCTTTGTTTGGTCAGTCTCGAGACTTCTTAATATCACCGAGGAAAGTACTCCAAAGACCAAACGTTCCCTATGACCGCAACTCTCGCCTTCGTCATCATTCTCGTTATCCTCGCTCTGGTTTTCGATTACATTAACGGCTTTCACGATGCAGCCAATTCGATTGCAACGGTAGTTTCCACTCGCGTCCTTTCGCCCGGTATCGCCGTTCTTTGGGCAGCGTTCTTCAACTTCATCGCGTTCGCAGTTTTCGGAACTCGTGTCGCCAAATCGATAGGTGACGGTGTGCGAATGGATTTGATTAGCCCCGATCTCCGGCTCTACGTCTTGCTGTCCGCGTTGTTGGGCGCAATCATTTGGAACCTCATAACGTGGTATTTAGGCTTGCCCACCTCGAGTTCACACGCGCTTCTCGGTGGTTACGCTGGCGCCGGCATCGCTGCATATGGTCATTTCGTAGGTTTGTTAAAGCCGGATGTTTGGTTTCGCACACTTAGGTTCATAGTGCTGTCGCCACTGATCGGCATGCTCCTCGGTTTTACACTCATGGTCCTGGTTTACTGGATTTTCAGGCGTTTCTCAGCCACGCGTGTCGATAAGGTGTTTCGACGCGGTCAGCTGCTTTCAGCCGCAGCGTTCTCCCTCGGTCACGGCGGTAACGACGCGCAAAAGACAATGGGAATAATCACTGCAGTTTTGACCGCTGGCGGTGTTTGGGGACTCGGGTATGGACCTAACGGATCGCTACCACCAATACCTCTCTCGGTCGTCTTATCAGCTCACGCCGCAATCGCTTTGGGTACTATGTCAGGCGGGTGGCGCATCGTTCGCACCATGGGAACAAGGATCACAAAGCTCAAACCCGTCGGCGGGTTTTGTGCCGAGACAGCCGCCGCGCTCACACTCGCTTATGTCACACTCACCGGTACTCCTGTTTCGACCACACATACAATCACGGGTTCTATTGTTGGCGTTGGCGCGACACGTCGTTTATCAGCGGTGAAGTGGGGAGTCGCGGGCCGGATCGTCTGGGCGTGGATCCTAACTATCCCGGCTGCCGCGATAATAGCAGCACTATCCTTTTGGCTCATCCGTATGATCCATCGGATGTTCTAAAGTCCGATACCCTTTAGCAGCGCGCCTCCAGAATTCAGGCGCCGTGATGCTGGGACCGTTAACGCTTCATCAGCGCGGCTACGATGGGGCAAGAGTCGAATACACGAATAGCGCCAACCAAAATGCGTCCGCCTACGCGGGCTCTGTTAATCAAGCCAATCGCGAGACCGGCGATCGAATGGCCGCCATTTCAATTCAACAATGGAAGGAAGCAGCTGGAGCAGCATATGCGGCTGCGCGTGTTTCCATCGCCGGACAAAGGTCAGCGTTGGGATTGAACAATCAAGCCGCGAGGGTTGAGTTCAGTGGCCGAGTTGCCGGCGCCGAAATCAATCAGAAGTCGGCGCTTGAGTCGGCCAAACTTCAAGCTATGTCTGTGATCATGAGTCGTATGGGTTCGAAGCTTGCCCAGGATATTGAGAAAGGATTGGAGATGCGGTATTGAGCTTCTGACCTTTGCACGTTTGCTTCAGCTTGGTGTATCGACTTCAAACCTTAGATAAAGTATGGTGCGACGAAATAATGCCAGACTAGAGAGGCCGGTAGATTATGCGAAGTCTTGTTATTCGATTCGGTGTTGCCACGATTGCTTGCCTTGTTGGAATTGTAGCGACCACTGTCTTGTCAAACATACAAAGTTCACGCTCCGACGATCAATGTTGCCATGATGCTTTGGTTGCTGTCGAACGGGATCACCACCTGCCGGAGTCCTGGCCCAAGGCGCCAGCGCGCATCTCCGTTTCGGAGGTGCAGCGTTCATACGATTTGTCCGAGGTTGACATTACGTTTAATGTGCAAAGCTTAAATGGAAAGTCTAAAGCCAGCTTCGAAGTTTGGGCTGTCAAATCTCATAACAAGGTCGTCTATGAGTATAAGAGGATTCTCGTTCACAGCATGCGCAAGGATAATACTGGTCTGTCACTAGCCGCCAAAGAATACACAGAAACTGTTTGTGTCTCGCTGGATCGGGGATTCTTTAGAAAGAGAATAGACAATGTCCAACTCTATTTAGAATCAGTCGAGTTCAGTGATGGAACAACGTGGAGTTTACCGCTGGGAATGTGAAAAGGATTCAGACTATCCAACGGACCGGACCTTCACCGCTCGTATTTCTTTCCGAATTGCACAGGGCTCTCTACGTCAGTTTTCTAAGAGTATCATCCAGATGAAACTCACAAATTTAATTCTCGCGCTGTTTGCCGTCGCAGCCGTTCCGAGTCTTGCGATTCAACAAACCACTCGCGTCCAAGTCGTAAACCTCGACGGCAGTACCAGCGGTAAGCGTTTCGATGGGATCGGTATAGTGAATGGCGGCGGCGCCACTTCCGTACTATTGAAAGACTATCCTGAACCTCAACGCAGCCAGATTCTCGACCTTGTGTTCAAGCCCAAATTCGGAGCCTCAGTCAGCGCGCTCTTTATTGAGATACCCGGCGATGGCAATTCAACGCAGGGCTCGATGCCAAGTCATATGAGAACTCGCGAAGACCTCAATTACTACCGCGGTTACACGTGGTGGTTTTTGCGCGAGGCGAAAAAGAGAAATCCGAACCTCCGTTTAGACGGCACCGCCTGGAGTGCCCCAGGCTGGATCGGCAACGGAGAGTTCTGGTCGCAGGATGCTGCCGATTACTACGTGAAGTGGCTTGTAGGTTTGAGACAAGTTTATGGTTTGGAGTTTGACGCGATTGGTTGTCGAAACGAAAAAGGTGCGAACTTTGATTTCGTGAAGAAGTTTCGCGCGACCCTCAATGCGCACGGTTTCGCAAAAGTCAAAATCCATGGCTTCGATAATTGGCCCAACAACAAATTTGATTTCGTAAAGGAACTGCTCACTGACCAAACCTTGCGAGACTCCATTGACATCATCAGTGGCCACATTCTCGCTACGGAAGCCCCAGCATCGTCAGAGGTGCAGGAGCTCGCGGCCAAAATGAATAAGCCGATTTGGAATACTGAAGAACACGTCTACAAGAAAGGGTTCGACTGCGCAATCAGCATCGTGGAAGCCTTCAACGAAAGTTTCATTCGCAGTGGTGCTACGAAGGTTGTGAACTGGTACGACATCGCCGGCGTCTATCCGATTGAACCCTATTCAGAAGATCCGGCGATGATCCTCGCGCGTTCGCCGTGGAGCGGCAATTACCAGGTACGCGAAGCATTGTGGGGATACGCGCACTATGGCCAATTCACAGAGGCAGGTTGGCAATACATCGATGGAGGACAAGGTGGACTAGCTGGCGGCGGTAGTTTTGTCAGTTTGAAATCGCCTGTTAATGATTACAGCATCATTATTGAGACGAAGGAAGCGAAACAACCACAGCAAATTGAATTTAAAATCCGTGGTGGACTATCGACGAAAGACTTGAGTGTCTGGCGCAGCAATGCCAAAGAACAATTTATTCGGCAGCAGGATATCAAGCCTGTCAACGGCAGTTTCAAGGTCTCGGTTGAACCAGATTCTATTTATTCCCTATCGACGACTGCGGGGCAGCGGAAGGGAGGCTTTGCAAACATTCCTGCGCCAAAGCCATTTCCTTTTCCCTATCGCGAAACGTTCGATCAGTATTCCGTACCTAAAAATCACGGGTACCTCCCCAAATACACAGCGGACATCGCCGAAGTTTTTGAGGTTACGTCGTGTCCAGGCCGGAAAGGAAAATGTTTAAGACAGGTAATTCCGGCGCCACCACTTTCGTGGGCGCCCGAGTGGGCCCCTTACACGATTCTTGGCGATGAGGGTTGGCAGAACTATGAAGTCAGCAGCGACGTGTATTTAAATCAAGACGAGTCAGCGGCTGTGATGGGCCGAATCAATCACGTCGG
>DASYRR010000195.1:0-9555 GCA_036004125.1 Pyrinomonadaceae bacterium
TTGGACTTTTGGAATCGGTCCACTTATCTACCAGCGAGCCTTCTACCTCGCCTTGAGGGCGTTTTATGGACAGCGATGTGGCACTGCCGTGAATCTTGGTCCGGACTTTCCAAATTACAAACATGCCGCATGTCACCTCACCGGCGCGTTTCACTCAACCTCCGGTAAAAGCGGAACACACGCGTCGCTGAAAGGCTGGCACGATGCTGGCGACTACGGCCGGTATGTGGTGAACTCCGGAATCTCCACTGGCGAACTTCTTTGGACGTGGGAAATGTTTGGCCCGCGCATTCGCAATGTGAAACTCAACATTCCGGAATCAACCAATGCCATTCCAGACATCCTCGATGAGATCCGTTGGAATGTTGACTGGATGCTCACGATGCAAGATGCGGACGGTGGCGTTTGGCATAAGCAAACCAGCGAACAGTTTGCCGCGTTTGTGATGCCGGAGAACGACAAGCTTGTCAGTTATGTAATCGGGATCGGTAAAGACCCATATAAGAGTTCGTGTGCGACCGCGGATTTTGCTGCCGTCATGTCGATTGCGTCGCGCGTCTACAAACCTTTCGACGCAGCTTACGCGCAAACTTGCCTGAATGCGGCTGAAAGAGCCTGGTCGTGGTTACAGAAGTATCCGGCCGTTACCTTTCGTAATTCCGATAACGTTGTGACTGGTGGTTACGGCGATAACGATTGCCGGGACGAATTGTTATGGGCTGCTGCCGAACTTTGGCGCACGACGAAGGCTGAAGAGTACGAGCGATTCTTCCTCACTCACTTCGCCGGGCAATTGTCCACGATTAGTTCAGTCGCGCCACCCTCCTGGCCGCGTGTTGCTCAACTTGGGCTCTGGACTTATGTGCTTGGCGGCGGTCAGAACCGTGCAGCGAACGATTCGATTCGTGAAGCCTCAGTGAAAGCTGCAAACGACATTGTCGAACGCACGAAGGGAAATGGTTATCAGATCAGTTTGACTACGCGTGAATTCGTGTGGGGTTCAAACGCTGTCGCCGCAAACTACGGAGTTCAACTCCTGGTGGCAAATGCCATAAAGGCTGATGCTCGTTATGTGGAGACTGCCGTCAGTAATCTTCACTACTTGCTTGGACGGAATACTTTCTCGCTCTCGTGGGTAACGCAACTTGGCGAGCATCCGTTTCGACATCCGCATCACCGGCCGAGTCAGTCAGACAATAATGTCGAGCCGTGGCCGGGCATGTTGTCAGGTGGTCCGAATCAGTTTCGGCAGGACCCTGCGATGAAGAAACTGCCTACCCTGCCCCCGGCCAAGATGTATTTGGATGACTGGGAAAGTTATGCGACGAACGAGATCTGCATTAATTGGAACGCGCCGCTGGTGTTCTTGTTAGCGGGATTGCTGGCGGAAGAGTAGGGATGGATATCTGTCAGGTGATGGCGGTCAGGACTCAATCGACTTCCTCGTATCGATAAATGGAAACTCTGCGATCGATCTAAAATGAACGACCAACTGAAGCGAAGCGACTGCACGCAAGAGAGAACGATCTTATGGGATAACGTCCCGATCTCTTGCGTGCAGTCGCTTCGCTCCTGGTTCTGTTTTGGTGCAGCGATGACATCGGCACAACCAAGATCTTCACTCCTCGGCCCTACCCATACCTAGCGCATTCAAATACCCGCGATTCACCCTGCAGTTCTCCAGCTTTATGTTCTGAAGATAACCATCAAGTGCATTCTTGATCTTTTCTTTTGTTGGGCGCGCCTTTCTCACTTCTTCAAACGTTGTCCTTGGATTCTCTGCAAACGCAACGATCGCGTCCCAGTCTGTTGGTCGGTTTATCGAAACGACGCATGAGGTCGCGTCAACCTTTTTGTACGGCCAGAAACACCAACCAATTTCGTTCCGCTCAAGGAGTGTTCGATAACTAGATACCCACTCGTCAGTATTCTCACCCGACTCACCCATCCAAACTGGCACATCATACTTATCGCGAAAATCAACATACTCCTGAATTGCCGTCTGGTTCACGTCGAACCAGTATTTGTGAAAGGTATAGGCAAGTTTGCTGTCGAATGGTGGGCCGAAGACTTTGAAGTTGTTGTTCCACTGCGCGCCACCCAGGAAGATAATGTGGTTCTTATCAACCGCCCGAATTCCGGCGACGATCTTGCGATAGAGTGGCTCCAACTTCGGATTGAAATAATTCGCGTCGAAATAAGTTGCAATTGGCTCATTTAGCAAATCGTATCCAAGAACAGTCGGATCACTGTGAAAGCGCCCGGCGATCTTTTGCCAGATTCTGACTGTTAACTCCTGGCTCTCGCTGTTTTCAAAAAGAAACGGATAACCCCAGCTGTCGTCAATATTGTCACCCGTTTGACCACCGGGCGCGGCGTGCATATCCAGAATGACGTAGAGACCTTCCTGACGGCACCAACTAACAACACGATCAAGAAGTGCATATCCTTCGCCTTCGAGCTTGGTTGAATCATCAGCGGAGACAAAGAGGCGATAGTTAAAAGGAACCCGAACAGAATTAAAACCGCCTCGCTTGAGGAAATGAATATCGTCCTGAGTGATGTAATTGTCTCGATAAGTTTTCCAGAACCGGCGCCCGTCATCCTCGCCAATGAGCTGATTGATAAATGTATGAATCAGCCGCGGCGAATTAGCGGTCTTGAACTTAAACATGTAACCCTCGGGCAGGAGCCAGTTCCCGAGGTTGATGCCCTTGAGTAATAGTGGCTTACCATCAGCTGAGACTATCTGCTTTCCATGAGTTGTTACGAATCCTGATTGCGCTTCGGCAGTTGGTAATAGACTAACAATCAAAAGAAGGCAGGCGAGAGATATCGAGAGGTAACGTCTATGAATTGTCATGAGAAGTCTGAAGGACCAAGACAGATCTATGTTTTCCTAATGATTCTTTCTTATCTCATTCTCACCGGGCTTCAGAGACTATGTCAAAACTCTAATTTGCCTTGGGACTTCGTTGGTGTTATTTCGTGTGATTTCGTGGATCGTTTTTCTCGAAGCGTAACAGGCGATCCACGAAATCACACGAAATAACACGAACAAGAAAATGACGGTAATCCGAGTTTTGAAAAGAGTCTCTTCAGCCGATGTTAAGTGGCACTGGAATGAATTGAAACGGTTCGAGGACAAGTAGACGGCGTCTGCACCGGGCTGAAGCCCGGTGAGAATGAGAGAAAGAAACCGGATAATGACAAAGACTGCGGTAGATGCTTAGCGAAACGCCGAGATCGCGCAGAGAGCTCTACTTGCTGCCGCTTCGTGTTACCTGCCATTTCACTTTCCCTGCGAGCGGATCTTTCTTCAATACGTAACCTCGCGCAGAACCTTCTAGCGTCAATGAAACTAAGTCACTTTGAGGTGACGTAAACCATCCCGTCACAGGTGCACTGTCAGAACTGAACACTCTCAGCTCAACATTATTCCAATCCATGGCGGAAGTGCTTTGAGCAACTTTGATGTGCGGTAAAACCGAATGGTCCTTAACTAGCAAGATAACGGGAATCTGCCCGGCGGTTATGTCGTGCCACTTCGCTCCTTCATAACTCTTATTCGTCTGATAATCGATCCAAACTCCCGGTGGCAGATAAACCTTACGAGCATTGCCCGGTTCAATAAGCGGGGCAACCAACAGACTCGAGCCAAACATGTATTCGTCATCGATTGACCACGAACCCGGATCGTTCGGATAGTCGAAGAACAGCGTGCGCAGCATTGGATAGCCATGAGCGGAACAGTCTTTTGCTTGCGCGTAGATATACGGCATGAGCGAGTATTTCAATCCTAGTGCTTTGCGAAAATCTTCAGTCAGGGCTTCGTCGTATTCCCACGGTTCGCGCGGTGGCACGCCGTGCGCACGCGTGTGTGAGGTAAGTACGCCCCAACCAAGCCATCTGCGGTATAAATCTCGGGGCGCCTTTTGCACGAAGCCGCCAACGTCATGACTCCAATAAGTGAACCCCGACAAACCAAACGACAATCCACCGCGTAGCTCTCCGGCCATCGCCGAGTCAGTGTTCTCAGCATCGCCGCCCCAGTGCAGCGGATACCGCTGACTGCCAGCCCACGCACTTCGAGCCCAAATGACACTGTCGCCCGTCACCTCTTTCGTGATCTCAGAGACTGCTTTGTTGTAGCGCAGCGGGTAAAGATTATGTTCGTACCAACCTGTGCGCCCCGAAGCGTACTGTCCAGTGAGCGGTGCACCTTCACCGAAGTCAGCTTTGATTGCCCCAACTCCCATCTTAAGCAGACTAGCCAAGTGATCCTGATACCACTTCACCGCGGCCGGGTTGGTGACGTCGAGTGTCGCGTCTTCAAACGGTAATGCTCCGCTCTCGTTTCTGACTTGATAACCCTTCGACACCATCTCCTTCCATAGATCGTTTTTGCTCGTAAAGTAAGTGTATTGCCAGAGACTAACGTGAAAGCCTTGTTGCTTTAGGTCGGTTAGCATTTTTGCCGGATCTTTGAATCGCGATGAGGAAAACTTGTAGTCACTGCGCCAATCAGTTTCGAACCAACCGGTATCAAGATGGATCACATCAGTCGGCACTTTGTGTGATCTGAGTTTCGCCGCGACCTCACGCACTTGATCTTCGGAGTTGTAGGTGATGCGGCTCATCCAGAAACCAAACGACCAGAGCGGGGGGACCGGACTGCGTCCGGTGAGGGCCGTGTACTCAGACAGAATGTCCTTCGGCTCACCCAGGAAAATGAAGAGGTCCAGGTTCTCGTCACCGGAATAGATGACGTTGTGGGCATCGTAATACTTTCCAAAATCGAAAGTAATTGGTGCACTTGTGTGCACAAACATCCCGTAGCCATTGCTACTCAGAAAGAAAGGGATCGGCTTGTACATGTATTCGTTCTGCGTGCCCATGCCGTCACGTGTGTAGACGAGTACGTGTTGGCCACGTTTATCTAAGCGGGTGAATGATTCGCCACAGCCAAAAATCTTCTCGTCGTGTTGAAGCAGAAATGTTGCCGCAATACGTCTCGACAAATCGTTTGAGCGCCTGACGAACGAAAAGGGAATGGGTGTGATGAAAGTGGCGGGGTCGCCAATATTCTGTGTGCGGGTCAAGAGATGACCCTGTTTGTCGTAGAACTCAACGTGCCACGGTTGTTTGATGACGCGCACTTCTCCAAAGGCGCTTCGATAAATAATGGACTTGTCGTTTTGCTCGACTTTCCATGAGTTGTCGGTGGGAACTGGGCCGGCCAGCATGAGTGAGTTGCCATCATCAAGTGGTACAGCACGCGTCGACATCCGCAAGCGTATGGTTCGTGGACTTACGAAGGAAAGAGAAAAAGGTAGCCCAGGATCCTGGTCATACTCAGACCCGGGAAACTCAGTCGCGCGTCCGCGAGTAAAGCCTACGTCGATTTTGTTGAACGACAGAGTAGTGTTCCGCAAGTAGCGATCCCACTGCAGTGTCCCCTGGCCAGTCGCTGTGTCGAAACTCTTAACGGAGCTACCCACGAAGTAGACATTCTCCATCTTTTGAAAATCCTGGCTAACGTCAACCGGATCGCCGAGCACTTGTGCTTGAACTAGCGTGCCGAAATAGGCAAGGCAAGCAAGGAGGAGTAGGGTTGTGCGCAGGGAATACGCTGCAGTCAGATTCATTTTGTGGGCCGACCTTTTGTCAGATTGATCGTTCATTGTTCAGTCTTGGTTTTAGTCTTAATGAACTGCCGAACATAGAGAACTAAAGAGGCAATCTCCTGGCGCGTGAGCTTCTTTCCAAATGCCGGCATTTCGCCTTTGCCTCGCGCGACGATCTCGGCAAGTTCCTCATTGTTTAGATCTGATTTGCTCCACTTTTCGTCAGTGAAGTCTGGAGGGTTAATTTGCTCGGCAAGGACTGTTTCACCTCGACCGTCTTCACCATGACAGCGAGCGCACTTTTCCTTAAATAGCGACTTGACCTTTGCAAGCCGGTCCGGTCTGAGACTCTCGTTGCGGGACTCTTGGACTTGGTTGATCGGAGTAACGAGACCCGCAAGCAAAAGCATCGCTGATATGACTCCAGTAATCATCGCGGTTTTCAGAGATTCGAGAACAGGTAGAGCCATCACTTTGTGCTTATTCCCCCGACACTGGCAAACGCATCTTTCATCGATCGTATCTTGAGCTGGCTACGAAAGTCGTCCAGTGGAATATTCAAACGTGTCCGAAACTCGATTTCGTTGGGCTTACCTGGTAACAGATCGAAATAGTTCTCCGAGAAGAATCCGTCGACCTTTGTCGAAAGGTAAACGGCCTTCGCAAGTTTATCGGTAGTCACGATTAGTTTGTAACCGTTGCGTGTTCGTGCAGCTTCGACATTGATTTGGGCAGCTGGTAACGAGAGACTCTTGAATGGTTCAAAGAAGTATTCATTGCTGGAGATAACTTTTCCATCAACAATGAGCTCGCAATAAATCATTACGTTCTTTGAATCTCTATTAGTCAAAAACTGACTGACTGGCACACTAAAGTACGACTGGCTTTTAAGCGGGGCTACAGAAACGTTTCTCTGGAGGACCTCAACTTTGTTGCCGACGAGATCTCGCAGCTCCACATTAATTATCGCGTTCAACTGTCGGGGCAAGTCCGACACCACGTAAAAATGGACCTTCTCTGCCTCAACATGTGGACTTAATAACACTGGCGAGTAAAAACGTTTCGCATAGTATTGAAGCGCCTTCCACCGACCAAAGTAATCGATACTGGACCACGAAGCGACGGGCCAACAATCGTCAAGCTGCCAGTAGAGTGAACCCATATTGCGAGGCATGATTCGTCTCAGATGCTCAGCGCCCACCTTAATTCCTTCCGCCTGCAATACCTGACTGACATAAAGAAACGATTCGAAGTCTTTGGGTTGGTGATATTCGCGGAGCATGTATTCTTTGATCAGTTGATTACCACGAGGATGTCGTTGATGCGCCATCATTACTGGAGATTGAATTTCCTGCTCATCGGCGAGAGCGTATGACCTTACGGTCTCAATCTGCGGGAAAGATTGGAAGCCGTATTCGCTCATGAAACGAGGGAATTCCTTTTGGTAATCGGTGAAGGGTGCCGCAGCGTGCCACACTTTCCACGAGTGTGTATCACCACTCTTTAGTGAGTTGGGATCATCAGGTAGACCGCCATGAGGCGAGCTCGGCCAGTACAACCGAGTCGGATCCAAACTGGCGCAAACTTCCTTCAGTACGCCATCGAAGATCTTTTGATAGTCATCCCACACCGACGCAGGTAGACTTTGCTTCCATCCCCAGTTAAACCACGCTGTTTCAATCTCGTTGTTCCCCGACCAGATCGCGATGCTCGGATGATTCCTTAGCCGCTTGACGTTATCTTCCGCTTCTGCACGAACGTTAGCGAGAAACTCTTGATTGCCTGGATACATGCTGCAAGAGAACATGAAGTCTTGCCACACAAGGATTCCCATTTCGTCGCACACGTTATAGAACTCGTCGGGCTCGTAAATGCCGCCGCCCCATACGCGAAGCATGTTCATATTCGCATCGGCTGCGGACTTTAACAGCCAGCGATACTTTGCTGTATCGATACGCGTAGGAAAGCTGTCGGCGGGAATCCAATTTGCACCCTTCGCAAACACCGGGACACCATTGATAAAAAACGAAAAACCCTTTCCCCACGAATCAGTCTCTTGCCGGACTTCCAACGAACGCAATCCCGTGCGCACAGACTTTTCATCAATCACTTTGCCGCCAATCAACAAGAGCGCCCTGAATGTGTAAAGCGGATGAGCCCCCAGACCATTTGGCCACCACAGCGCTGGTTTGGCGACGACAAAATCCAGAGAGAGTTGATTTGAACCAGCTACCAGCTTTACTTGTTGTTTCGCGGCGACGCTCTTATTGCCAATATTTTCCACAACTAATTCAGCATTGCTTGTCGATGTCGATACGACCTCGAGCTTAGCCGTCAGGCTTGCCTGATCTTTAGTAACCTGATTCTGAGCGATCTGAAAATCATTTAGACGCACAGCATCCCAAGCTTCAAGAACCACTGGTCGCCAAATACCGCTGGTAACAAATCGCGGCCCCCAGTCCCACCCGTACTGGTAGGGCGCTTTGCGTGTGTGAGGCGAAGTCTTTTCACCTTGATCGTTACCTGCCGGAAGCTGATAGCTCATCTTCGACATGAGTGGCAGAATCTCGTTTATCGGGGATCGAAATGAGATTCTTAGACTGTTATCACCGAGCTTGAGGATACCCGCACAGTTGACTCGCCAGGTGCGAAACATGTTGTCCGCTTTGAGTATCTGCTTGTCGTTGAGATAAACATCCGCATAGGTGTCGAGCCCTTCAAACACCAATTCGAGATTCTTACGATCCAATAGCGACTGGGAAACTTCAAAAGAGGTGCGGTATTCCCAATCCGTCTTGCCGATCCATTGTTGCTTCTGCTCGTTGTCGCGGTAGAAGGGATCGTCAATTAGTTTGTTTGTAACGAGGTCGGTGTGCACGGAGCCAGGAACGGTAGCTGGGTACCACGCATCTTTTTTCGCCTCTCGAAACTGCCAGCCACGATCGATTCGAACCTTGACCAGGGAAGTGGTTGCTTGAACGGATTGCGATTTAACCATTGTTGGGCTCAGGAGGAGTGACAGAACAAGCCAAAGGGAATATCTCACTTTCAAGATTTACCTCGTTGAGTTTGAAACTCTCTGTTGTATCAGAAGCAAATACTTGCGTTAGAAATTAACGCCTGCTAAAAGGAGCGCATGCAACGACGAAGATTCGGGCTAATGCTCGCGGCGATGATAGCCACGACCTTGCCGTTTGTGTCAACCGTCAAACCCGTGGTGACGGCGCTTGCTCAAGGGACACGATCGGCAGAAAGCAGGAATCCAACCCGACTCGAAGCCCGTTTTTCGAGGCTTCGACACGGGATCAATTTGAGTCATTGGTTTGCTCAATCAAACAACAACGATTATTCGAAAGCCCATCTTGAATCACATACAACTGCTCAGGATATCGCCCTGATCAAGGCACTAGGTTTCGACCACGTGCGCTTTACTATTGAGCCGGCACCGCTTTTCAAAGAATGGGACGATCCATCGAAACTCAATGCTGATTATTTGGGGTATGTCGATAAGGCCCTGGATACGATCCTGGCCCAGAACCTGGCAGTTATAGTCGACATTCACCCGTCGGATCCGTTCAAGGTGAGGCTGAACACTGAAGATCGTCACGTCGAGGCCCTCGCCAAATTCTGGAACTCGTTCGCTACACATCTTTCTGCTCGCGATCCGGAACGAGTTTTCCTGGAAACGATCAATGAACCGATGGTCGAGGATCGTTATCGTTGGTATGGCATTCAGGCCAAACTTATTACGGCGATACGCAGCGGAGCTCCGCAACACACGATCATTGTCAGTGGAAATCGTTGGTCAGGTCTATACGACCTGCTGACGCTTGAACCGTATTCTGACGCAAATATTATTTACAACTTTCATTTTTACGAACCATTTGCCTTTACACATCAGGGTGCCACCTGGGCTGGAGCTAATGTG
>DASYRR010000196.1:0-16335 GCA_036004125.1 Pyrinomonadaceae bacterium
GGGAGACTCTTTGCTCAAGGTTGAGAACGTTTCCAAAGAATATCCAACACCGAGGGGACCCTTACGGGTCTTGTCGGACGTCTCATTGTCGCTGTCCCAGGGTGATGCCATATCGATCATGGGACCGTCGGGAACCGGCAAGAGTACGCTGCTCTATATCATTGGAGCACTAGAACCACCGACGAAAGGCAACGTCACACTCAATGGTCAAAACCCCTTCACTCTCGACGAAAAACGGTTGGCCGCCTTTAGAAACCGCGAGATAGGATTTGTTTTTCAAGACCACTGTCTATTGCCTCAGTGTTCTGTGCTCGAGAATGTTCTGACGCCAACACTCGTATCGACAGATGGTAAACATTCAACAGCAAGGGCACGTCAATTAATCGAACAGGTTGGTCTGGGTGATCGAATGGATCACCGTCCAGCAGAGCTTTCTGGTGGAGAGAAGCAACGCGTATCACTAGCGCGCGCGTTGATCACAAAGCCAAAGTTGCTGCTTTGCGATGAACCAACTGGGAATCTCGACCATCAAGCGGCAGAGGTAGTGGCTTCATTGCTGCTGGATCTACATCGGCAGCAGGAGACAATTCTGGTTGTAGTTACCCACAGCGCCGAGCTCTCAAAACGTCTACCGACGCAGTACGAATTAGTAGATGAGAGGCTGCGATTGTTAAGGGGTTAAGGTCGATTACCGGGCGGAAGAGGTTGTGTAAAAACCTCTCATTCTCACCCGGTTTCAACCGGGTGATACTAGTCCACTAATGCCTCCCCAACCCTGAGTCTAGTTTGAATGATTATGCGAATATCCCAACTCACCAAACGAAGTCTTGCATACTACTGGCGCACCAACATCGCTGTTGTTCTCGGCGTGGCCACTTCGATCGCTGTTCTAGCAGGAGCCTTGTTGGTAGGCGATTCGGTGAGGGCCAGCCTACGGGATCTCGTTGTACAGCGTTTGGGCCAAACCAGTCTAGTCGTCACTTCAACTGGTTACGTGCGTGAGCAACTAGCGCGAGATATTCAAAATGATCCTCAATTTGCGGCGAGCGGTTTTGTTGCCCTCTGCCCGTTGATTTCACTCGAAGGTACAGTTACCCACGAACCAAGCAAGCGAATTGGCTCCACAATAAAAGTTTACGGAGTTGATGACCGCTTTTGGAGATTCAACGGTCGTGAAGGAACGGGCCCGCAAAATCGAAACGTTTTCGTCAGCCACAGCCTCGCGACTGAGCTAGCCGCAAAGGTCGGAGATCCGATCCTCCTGCAAGTTGAAAAACCGTCCGAAATCCCGCTGGAGTCGTTGCACAGTAAGAAAGAAGACCTGGGTAAGACGCTCCGTTTAACCATTGGCGATCTTCTAAGTGCAGATTCCCTCGGCGAGTTTTCGTTGCAACCTCAACAATCGGGGGTGCGAGCAGTCTTTGTCTCTTTGCAACTTCTCCAGAGAGAAATTGAGCAACCTGACAAAGCTAATCTAATCCTGGTCTCGGAAGTTGCGAGTGCGACAGGTCAGGACAAGCTCACGAAGATCCTGCAAAAACATTTCACTTTGTCAGATCTCGGAATCAAACTGCGATCCCTTAATTTGGACAATCAAGCTGTCATTGCTCTTGAACACGACAGCAAGATGATTGGCGAACCGTTAGCAAAGATCGCTGCCGAGACAGCAAACAAACTGGGTCTGCATTATTCTGGTGTCCTGTCATATCTCGCAAACAACATTACTTCGGGCGGCCATTCAATTCCCTACTCTCTAGTGACTGCGCTTGATGAGGAAGACTTCAAGCAGCTGCGCGAGATTTCAGGCAAGACATTTCCTTCGTCCTCAAATTCCGCTCTTCCACCAATCATCGTTAACCAGTGGGCCGCAAACGATCTGGGGATCCAACCAGGTGATGAGATCTCAATGGAGTATTACCTCTGGCAGGAAGGCGGGCGACTCGAAACGAAATCGGCATCGTTCCAACTTGCGGGTGTTGTTCCAATAAGAGGTCTGGCAGCTGATCAGAATCTGGTTCCGGAGTATCCCGGAATCACTGGCTCAGCGAACCTGTCGGATTGGGATCCGCCGTTTCCGATTGACCTCCAACGCATTCGCCAAAAGGATGAAGACTACTGGCATCAATATCGAACAACGGCGAAAGCCTTTGTGCCGCTCAAAGTGGGCCAATCACTGTGGCAGTCTCGATTCGGGAAAATGACTTCACTTAGATTGTGGTCAAATAACGATTCACAAACTACGTTTGAAAAAAGCCTTAGAGATGCTTTAAATCCGGTGTTGATGGGTGTCGCAGTCCTACCGGTTCGAACGGAGGGACTCGCTGCATCACGCGGTGCTACCGACTTTGGAGAGTACTTTCTTTACTTCAGTTTCTTCCTGGTGATGTCCGCGTTGCTATTAACAACTCTCTTCTTCAGGCTCGGCATTGAACAACGTGTCCGCGAAATAGGAGCTTTGCGGGCAATGGGTTTTGGGCCATCCAAAATCCGCGCGCTGTTTCTAACCGAGGGTGTGATCCTTGCAGTCGCCGGTAGCGTTCTCGGTTTAGTCGGGGCCATTGCCTATGGTCAGATGATGATGTTTGGGTTACGAACCTGGTGGGTCGGTGCTGTCGGAACTACTTCCCTGAATCTCCATGTTTTTCCAAGGTCTCTTCTGGTGGGCACGGGTGGTGGAATACTCGCAGCCTTGATCTGCGTGGCTCTCACCTTGCGCGGTCTCAGAAAACAATCGCCTCGCAGTTTATTAGCTGGAACAATCTCAAATCCTGCACCTACAATCTCAAACAGAAGTCGTTTTGCATTTCTTACATCGCTTCGAATTGCCGGATTGCTAACATTACTTGGAGTCTTACTCCTGATTGCTGCCGGCTTGCATTTGATCGGACAGGTTGCAGGTTTTTTTGGCAGCGGCACTCTGTTGTTGGTCGCTTTTTTGTTTTATCAATCAAGTTTCTTACGACAGCGTCAACTGGGATCACTGTCTGGGGCAGGATGGTGGCCAATCGCACGGCTAGGATTCAGAAGCGCAACTTATCGTCCGGGCAGGAGCATTCTATGTATTGCTCTGATCGCTTCGGCGTCATTCATCATTGTCGCCGTCGACTCCTTCCGGCATCGCGAAAGTGCTGACAACTCACTGGAGCGAAAGTCGGGTACCGGCGGCTTCCCTCTGTTGGCGGAGTCATTAGTTCCGCTCGTCCAGGATCCATCCACGCGTGAAGGTCAGGAAGCCCTGAATCTGATCCCAGATTCACCAATTAACGGCGTCACTCTGACACGTTTTCGCGTTCAACCTGGAGATGATGCCAGCTGCCTGAATCTGTACCAGCCGCGTAACCCGAAAATTGTGGCTCCGACCAGTGACTTCCTGCGAAGCAATCGCTTTTCATTTCAAAGCACACTTGCGGAAACAGCGGAGGAACTCGCCAACCCATGGCTTCTTCTGAATCGTGAATTCGGTGATGGCGCAGTACCGGTGATTGCCGATGCGAATTCACTAACCTACGTGCTTCATCTAAAGCTTGGCGAGGACCTGGTTCTGCAGCGCACAGATCAACCAATTCGTCTGCGCGTCGTCGCTGCTCTTGCTGACAGTTTGTTTCAAAGTGAACTGGTAATCTCGGAAAACAACTTCATCCAGCTCTTTCCGGAACAGCAGGGTTATCGTTTCTTTCTCATAGACATTCCCGCTGCTGATAGGTCTCCAGCTGTCGCTGCAACTCTTGAAGATCGACTTGCAGATTTCGGGTTCGATGTACAACCAACTGCTGAACGACTAGCGAGTTTTCACCGAGTTGAAAACACATATTTATCCACCTTTCAAACGCTCGGCGGTCTGGGCTTAATACTCGGAACGATTGGATTGGGAGCGGTATTATTGCGGAATGTTTTGGAGCGCAGACGCGAGCTGGCCTTGCTTCGTGCTGTGGGCTACAACTCCAGACATTTCACGCTCATGATAATTGCGGAGAACGCACTCCTTCTTTTCGCTGGAGTGATTACAGGTACGGTGTGCGCTTTCCTTGCGATCGCTCCTGTTTTTCTCGCGCGGCATGGTCAAGTTTCTATTATTTCGCTGGGCTTGTTGTTGCTTGCAGTATTAGTATCGGGCCTGGCAGCTTCCGTCGCAGCGACTTGGGCAACGATTCGGGCACCTTTGTTAACAGCGCTCAGAGCGGAATAGCGAAACTTTGTATTGACGTCAACTCTCAGTCTTCTCTGCGCAACCTCTGCGTTCTCTGCGTCTCTTGGAAGAGTTTTAGGTTGCCAATTACCGCAGAAACGCAGAGAACGCAGAGATTGCGCAGAGAGTTAAACTAAAGTATGACACGAAGCGTTGAGATTGGAGGACCAGAATGAAGTCGCGTTTCACTCAGTCTGTTTTGTTTGTTTTGCTTCTCGCTGCGATTGCTCATGCTGAGAACTGGCCTCAGTGGCGTGGTCCAACTCTCAATGGGTTGAGTGGGGAAAAAAACCTTCCGTTCCGCTGGTCGACGGAGGAGAACATCGTTTGGAAATTGGCGCTGCCGAGTTGGAGTGGCTCGACGCCAATTATCTGGCGCAACCTCATTTTTCTGCACGTCGCCGATGGTGACAATCTTGCGCTTTGGTGTGTCGATCGGAAGAAGGGCGATGTAGTCTGGACAAAGCCGCTCGGTACCGGCAACGTAAAAATGCGCAAACAGAATATGTCGTCGCCTTCACCGGTCACTGATGGCAAGAATGTCTTTGTGATGACGGGAACAGGAATCCTCAAGGGATTCGACTTCAACGGCAAGGAGCTCTGGACGCGCGATATCCAAAAAGACTATGGAGCGTTTGGCCTAAACTGGGGCTATGCCTCGTCGCCGTTACTACTCGACGACTCGCTTTATGTGCAGGTTCTTCACGGAATGAAAACTGATGATCCCTCCTACATCCTGCGCATCGATAAGAAAACAGGGAAGACGCTCTGGAAAGTTGAGCGTTCGACGACGGCAATTCGAGAGTCCCCAGACTCCTACACAACACCGGGCCTGCTTCGTTACGGCAAGAATGTGGAGATCGTCATCACAGGCGGAGATTGTGTCACGGGGCATGATCCCGCCACCGGCAAGGAGCTTTGGCGAGCTAACGGCCTCAATCCTGACAACAATCCTTCCTACAGAATCGTCGCGTCGCCGGTGATCTTTGGCGACATTGTCTATGCGCCCACTCGAGTTCGACCTTTGCTGGCATTAAAGGCCGGAGGACGCGGTGATATCACTTCATCACACGTGCTCTGGTCAACCATCAATGGACCCGACGTGCCGACACCGGTGACCGACGGAAAATTCTTCTACGTGGTTAACGACCGCGGAATTATGTGGTGTCTTGACGCTAAGACAGGCCAGGAGATTTACGGTCAGCAGCGTATTAAACCCGGAACGTATAGTGCATCGCCGGTTTTGGCAGATGACAAGATCTACGTGACGAGCGAAGAGGGATTAACAACAGTTGTTAAGGCTGGCCCAAAGTTCGAAGTGCTAGCGGAGAATGCTTTGAACGACTACTGTCTAAGTTCTCCGGCGATTTCTGACGGACAGATCTTTATTCGCACCGCCGGGCAGCTCTTCTGTATAGGGAAACAATAATCGACAGGTTCTTCGGACCAGGAGGAATCTTTACCGCTAAGACACAAAGGCACAAAACTGAGAGCATTTACGCAGATGAACACAGATCAGAAAAGACATTTTTAAGAAACGGAACGGCTTTACTCTTTTTCTGATCTGTGTTCATCTGCGTAAATCTGTGGCTAAAATTCCAGGCTTACTTTTTCTCCTTCACATCAAACGCATAGATCGTGTTCTGATCACGCAGGTAGAGGCGGCCGCCCGCGATTACCGGATGAGTCCAAGTTGGCAGAGAGCCTTGTTGAATTCTGAACCGACCCTTTTCTACATAAGCGGTTGGGTTTGCTTCGAGAAGCCCAACCACTCCGTTCTCACTAAATGCATAAAAGTGTCCATCGGCGAAGACAAGCGATCCCTTGCCGACGCTTCGGTCTCGCCAAGCTACGGCGCCAGTGTCGAAACGCATCGCGGTGAGGATTCCACTCGAGAAGCCGTAGAGGTAGTCACCTATCAGAATCGAGCTGCTGTGGTGATTACGCATCTCCTTCGTAAAGTAAACTTCTTGAGCCGTACCGTCAGCTTTAATCTCAACTAATCCCGCTCCTGTTCCATAATCAGAGGAAATGAATACTCGATTTCCTCTCACCACCGGAGTGGCCACATTGGCAACATCGTTCGCCGCTCGCGGGTATGACCATAAAAATCGCCCATCCTTGAGGTCTACACCCAGGGCGCGTTGCTCTGTGAAGAAAACCACCTGTGTCGTCCCGCCTATCTGGACCGGCATCGCCGAAGAATAGCCAGCAGGATCACTTTGGCTTTTCCAAACAAGAGATCCGTCTTTTTTGTTGAGGGCTATTACTGAAGCGTCTGGGCCACCCGCATTTACCAGAACCTTTTCACCAATCACGAGTGGCGACTCGCTAATACCCCATCTAGGGTTAGAGCCTCCAAACTTCTGCAGAATGTTCATTGTCCAAACCACACGACCTGACTTGGTTTCGAGACAGGACAGATCACCGTTGCCGCCGAGGGCGTACAAACGGTCGCCATCGACAGTTGGTGTACCGCGTGGGCCGTCGCCCTTGTCATTGCTAAACACACCGCCGTTCGCAGTTGCCCAGACTTCCTTTCCAGTTGCAACATCAAAAGCGATAACATATTCACGGCCGCCACGCACTCCCATTGTGAATATACGTTCCGAGGCAATCGCCAGCGAAGAATAACCCGCTCCTGCCCCCGTAGCTTTCCACACAAGTGCGGGACCCTCCGCCGGCCACTGCTTAAGCAATCCAGTCTCTTTGGAAATGCCATCGCGATTGGCTCCACGCCATTGTGGCCAATCGCCAGTAGCTTGTGCTGCAGCTTCAGACAGGGAGACAAGGACGACAGCCAAGACCATTACGGTTCTGATACTTCTCATCTTTACGCGATCTCCTTTTGAGGTAGAATCTATCTTCTCTGCGCGACTTGTCTCTGCTTGGACAAGGTCAGTACCGTAACGCGGTAGCGTCGGGTCCGTTAGTAACACGAGATCTAAGATGCGACGGACCCGACGCTACCGCGTTACGGTGCTGACCTTGTCCAAGCAAAGGGCAGACTGACTATGACGCAGGCTTAAAGTACAAAACCAATCCAGCGCCCATTGCCGCCAGAACAAATCCGAGATACAGCAACGGATTGGGAGATGTCTTAGGTGGATGTAACCACATTGAAAAAAGCACATTTACCAATGGCGCGCCCGAGAAAACGAGTGGCATGACGTATGTCGGTAACCCTCCCGACTTGAAAGCAAAAATGATGCAAACCGCACCTGCAGCTCCCAAAGCACCGGCAACCGTTGCGCCCACCGAACCTTTCATCGTGAAGCCTTGCAATTCACCTTGATACGAGAGGCTTATGACGGGAACCAGGACTCCTATCAGAAAGTAAGCAACGCCAACGCACAGGAGTGCACGCATCGGGCTTCCAAGTTGGACTTGTCCCTGATGCAACGCCGGTCCATACAGTCCCCACGCGAGGGCAGCGCCAAGAGCAAAAACGATCCAAAGCATCAGATCCTCCAGAAGCACCTGAGATAAAAGAGCGAAATGTCCAAAGCTCTGCAGACTTGACGACTACGATCTTGCCATTGGTCTTTTCGCGGACAACGCGAACGAGCTAAACTGAAACTCAGGAAAGACTTTTGCCGTAATCTCTGTGGATCTAAAAGATGTGTAGTGCCTCTTTGGACTTTTGCATTCTATCAGTCGCTTTCGGAATTTGAATACGCAAAATACCGTTGTGGTTGCTCAACCGTTTCCGACCGCTGCCTTTTGTCTTAGACACGTCGTCGATTCATCTGGTAAGGTCTCGGAAATTCAGGAATTTCATCCATAATCTCGAACCCTGGAGAACTAGCCTTGAAGTCGAACTATCACCGTCTCTTCGCGCTCCCGGTGCTGCTTATTTGCATTGTGGTCGCCAACGCTCAAACGTATCGAGGAACAATTCGAGGAACGATCTATGATCCGAATCGAGCCGTGATTACTGGCGCCGAGATAAAGCTAACGAACACGGACACAAGCCAAACCCGTACGACAGCCAGCGGGGCCAACGGCGATTATTCGATCTCGGCACTACAGCCAGGTTCGTACGATGTTAGTGTTCAAGCTCAGGGCTTTCAGCTCTTCAAACAAACTGTGCAATTGTCCGTTAACCAGGAACTGAGAGTTGATGTCGACATGCGCCTGGGCGGAACGGGAGACTTTGTTGCGGTAATTTCAACTAAAGACCTCAAAGAAGACTCCGCGTCTCTCGGTACTGTAATCGAAAACAGTCAAATCAAAGGCTTGCCACTCGACGGCCGCAATTTTTATGAGTTGACTCTGCTGGTTCCAGGCGCGGTTCCGGCTGCACCCGGCTCGGCTGGTTCAGTTCGTGGCGATTTTGCGTTCAGCGTAAACGGCGCTCGGGAAGATGCGAATAATTTTTTGCTAGACGGCGTCTACAACGTCGATCCCAAACTGAACACGTTCGGTGTTCGCCCGTCAGTCGACGCTATTCGCGAATTTGAAATGCTTACGAGCACCTACGACGCGTCTTTTGGTCGCAACCCTGGCGCGCAAGTCAATGTGATTTTGAATTCCGGGTCTAATGATCTGCATGGTTCGGCTTTCGAGTTTCTCAGAAACGCGGCCCTCGATGCGCGTAATTTCTTCGCGCCAGCAAGCCAACCTAAACCTAAGTACATTCGCAATCAATTTGGTGGAACGCTGGGCGGACCAATCAAACGAGATAGGACATTTTTCTTCGCCGATTATGAAGGCACTCGTTCTCGCGAGGGAATCACACGTGTCACAAACGTGCCAACTGCCCAGGAGCGTGCGGGAAATTTCTCGCAAAGTCTGTTTGGCGTTCCAATCAATCCATTTACCGGTCAGCCTTTTGACCAAGGCACAATACCGCCTTTCTTCATTAATAGTGTCGGCAGGGCAATCGCCGCACTCTACCCACTTCCTAATCGTAATGTTCCATTTCAAAACTTCGTCTCGTCGCCAACGCAACGCGACGATAATGATAGCTTTGACGTTCGAGTCGACCATCGTTTGACCGAGCGCGCGGACCTGGCTTTTAGGTATAGCTTTGGTGATAGAGATCTCTTCGAGCCTTTTACTGGCCCTTCGTTCTCAGCCATCCCGGGCTTTGGTGATTCGGTAAGAAGACGCAGTCAGAACGTCATGTCGGCATTGACTCTGGTGCTGACTCCGAATCTGGTTAACGAAACTCGTCTGGCTTTCAGCCGCGTTGCTTCGTCAGTAACACAGCAGGCAAGCCAACTCAATGCGAACGTAGGACTGCCAACTATTTCACCGCGTCAGCGAGACGCAGGACTTAGCTTTATCACCATCACCGGGTTTTCGCCGCTAGGCGACGAGGGAAACAATCCGCAGAACAGTGTGACCAATGTCTACCAGGTTCTCAATAACGACAGTTACGTTCATGGAGACCATCTGATCAAGTTTGGCGCTGACCTCCGTTTTTCGCAGCAGAATGCTTTTCGTGATATCGAGTCGCGAGGCCGTTTGCAGTTTTCACCGTTCGGTCAGATCACCTTCAATGCGCTGGGAGATCTCCTGTTGGGGTTCCCTCTGCTTACGACCGTTGCAAAAGTCGACAACCCACAACACATTCGCACGCAGAGTTACAATTTCTTCATCAACGATAGCTTCCGGATCAGACGCAACCTGACGCTCACCGCCGGTCTACGTTATGAATACAACTCGCCACCAGTGGATACTCGGGACCGGGCGAATGTGTACGATGTGGCAACCCGAATACTTGTTCAGGTTGGCACCAACGGTGTTCCTCGCAGTGGTTTTGAAACGGACAAGAACAACTTTGCTCCACGGGTCGGGTTTGCCTGGACCCTTGGACACGATCAGGCCACGGTAATTCGCGGAGGATATGGCGTCTACTACGACCAGTCGCCCCTGGCCCCCGCGGAGGCGCTCTATTTCAACTCACCGTATTTCGACAACAACATCTTCTTCTCATTGCCGGGTTTGCCTTTGACGCTGAACAATCCGTTTCCGACGTTCTTCCCGTTCCCGTTGCCAGATTCAGCCCTGGCGATCCAAAGAGATCTTCGAACTGGCTATATGCAACATTGGAATCTGAATGTTGAAAGGCAAATCTGGTCGAAGAGTGTTTTCGAAGTCGCTTATGTCGGATCCAAAGGCACCAAGTTGTTAACTGCGCGTGATATCAATCAACCTCAACCGAGCGTGTTACCACCGGGCTTGCCATTCGTACCCCGCCCAAATCCGTTTTTCGACGACATCGATCTGTTGGAATCACGCGCTAATTCCAATTACAACGCATTGCAAGCGCGATTCCAACAACGACTTTCTCGAGGCTTTACTGCGCTCGCTTCATACACCTGGTCGAAGTCGATTGATGACGCATCAAACTTTTTTAGCAGTGCTGGCGACCCTAACTTCCCACAGAACAGTTACAACGTTAGAGCGGAACGTGGCCGGTCAAATTTCGACATCCGACACAGGCTTTCAGTCTCCTATTCGTATCTGTTTCCATTTGGAAAAGGTAGGACGTATTTAGCAGACTCGGGTTGGGTAACCTCGCTTCTCAGTGGCTGGGAAACATTTGGGATCGTCACATTGCAGTCCGGGCGACCATTTACCGTGGCTTTGCTTTCCGAGATAGATAACAGCGGTACCGGCAGATCAATTCTGGGTTTCGGGGCGAATGATCGACCGAACGTTGTGGGTGATCCCAACCTAAGTAACCCGACACTCCAGCGCTGGTTCAACACGACCGCCTTCGTCTTTCCCAATCCAGGCACTTTTGGAAATGCGGGAAGAAATATTGGGAGCGGACCAGGCTATCAGAATGTCAACGCGTCGCTGGTGAAGAACACTGCGATCACTGAGCAGGTCAATCTGCAGCTGCGGGCTGAGTTCTTCAACCTGTTCAATCACCCAAACTTCAATCTACCGGATAGTTTTTTAGGCTCGCCGACGTTTGGTGTGATCAGCTCAGCGCGAGATCCACGGCATATTCAGTTTGGTGTGAAGCTGTTGTTTTAGAACTGTAGAGTCTGCTTTTAGCTCTTCTCTGAGTAACCTCTGCGACCTCTACTTGGACAAGGTCAGTACCGTCACGCGGTAGCGTCGGGTCCGTAACCCAACCAAGCCATCAAGGTGACCCGGACCCGACGCTACCGCGTGCGGTACTGACTTGTCCAAGTAGAGAACACAGAGGTTGCACAGAGAAGTTCCTAATCGCCTGACTCCTGCAGCACAACACGATCGTCGTAATACTGATACTTTGCCGACAAAACCTCAGGCTCAGTTGTTGGTCGCTCCAGAGGAACAACGTCACCATCTAACTCCTCATAAAGCGGCGGTGGGATGATGGCAAAATCCGCCATGGGTTCGTAGATATCGTCGACGCCTTCCTTAAAAACATTTCCCATTAAGAGCGTGATGATGTTCACACGCTGTTCCGGATACTTCTTCAGAAACTGTGAAAAGCTGAAGCCCTCGTTGTAAAAGGCGTAGACGAGTTTCCGCATCGACTCGATGCCGTTGTCCAGTTTTTCTTGATACTGCCCGAGCCTGGCCCCTGAAAAATCGTTGTCTTTGAAAGCGTCATGAATGCTATCGGCCGCAAGCTCCGCCATTTTGAGAGCGAGTAAGACACCAGATGAGTAGATCGGATCAAGAAACCCGTAAGCGTCGCCAATCAAAATAAAACCGTTACCGGCACAATGTGTGGAACGATACGAGTAATCCAGAATCGAGTAGATCTTGTCCACGCGGGTTGCGCCCTCAACTCGTTTCCGGCAGGACTCCACCTTCTCAATTTCTTCATGAAAGATCTTTGCCAGGTCCTGACCTCGGCCTTTCACCAGATACTCGGGATCCGCAACTACCCCCACACTCGTAATGTCGTTTTCGAGTGGGATGTACCAGAACCAGCCGTTGCTGCCAAGCGGAGTACGAAGCACAAGCGTCGCTCCACCATTCAGATCGGGTTCACGATGGGCGCCCTTGAAATACGAGTAAAGCACCGCTTTCTTAAGTTTTGGATCGCGCACACGCCAGCCGAATTTATTCGAGAGCATTGCCGATTGACCGGTCGCGTCAACCACCACCGGCGCCTCAAAAGTCGTCAATGAGCCATCCTTCATCAACGCTTCAACACCATAGGATCGATCTCCGTCAAATAACACTCGCTTGATTTGTGTTTCCTGGTAAACGTCCGCTCCCTGATCAACGGCGTGTTCTATCAGCATCAAATCGAATTGAGCACGTGTAACCTGCCATGTTACGGCTGACTCGTGATGCAAAGCTTCGAAAAAATAGAAAGGGCGCGACTCTTTGCCAGCCGGATTTGCAAACTGCACGCTGTATTTTCTAACAAACGGACTGGCCTTCAGCTTCTCAAGCAAGCCCATTCGCTCGAATGTGAAGTACGTGTCAGTCATCAGAGACTCGCCAATGTGATGCCGGGGAAAACGCTCCTTCTCAAAGAGCACCACCTTCCGACCCTCTCGTGCCAGGATGCTGGCCACCGTGCTGCCCGCCGGTCCGCCACCGATGACGATCACGTCATAGTTAGTTTTCATTTCCATACTTGTTCTAAACGTACCGCACCGTCTTTAGTTCTGGTTCGAAAAACTCTGAAAGAAAGTGGTCTACTTGCAGCAGACCCTTTCGCGTTAAGACAATCTGTTCAGCTTCGCGCTCCGCAAGTGCGTCGCTTTCTAGTTGCTCAAAAACTGGATTGAATTCGGCCCAAACATCGACACCAAACTTGTTTTGGAAGTACCGCCGATCGAGAGAGCCAGTTTTAAGTTGCAGGATCATCTCGCGGATGAGCTTCTGTTTCGGTGTCAACGTCAGCGCACGAAGCAACGGCAACTGGTTCTTGTCGATTAACTCGATGTATTCCTCGAAGCTATGCGCATTTTGAAAATGCACACCGCCGAAGTGTGAAAAGGAAGAAACACCCAAGCCAATCATATCGCCGCCATGCCACAACGCGTCGGTATAAATAAAACGGCAGGGCTTTTTCGTTGTAGCCAACGTGTACGCGCTGGCGATGCGATAACTCGACGATTGAAATTCCTCAAACGCATAGTTTAGCCAGCGTTGTTTCGTCGGCCAATCCGCTATGGGCGATTCCCTGCCCTCTTTAAGGATCTCCTGCGAAATGATCGTGTTATAAGGCAACTCCATTTGATAGATGGTTACAGAGTCTGGTTGCAACTCAAGGGCTCTACGAACTGTCTCGCGCCACTTTTTTTCTGTTTCCCCGACCATACCAGCAATCAAATCGAGGTTGATCTGGGGGAAGTCAACTCTTCGGGCCAGTTCGTAGACTTCGTATATTTCGGCAGAGAGATGAGCTCGGCCGTTCGCGGCTAGTAACTCGTCGTCAAAGTGCTCCGCACCTAAGCTGAGACGGGTAACACCAATCTCCTTCAGAGTCTCGAGCTTTGATTTACGCAGTGTTCCGGGTTCGCACTCAAAGGTAACTTCTTCCGCATTCTTCCAGCTCACGTGACGGTTGAGTCCATCTACGAGGTGATGTAGTTGCTTCTCACTGATATACGATGGCGTCCCACCACCGAAATAAGCAAACCGCAGCTCCCGACCTTGAAAGGCACGTGTTCGCGAGTAGAGCTCGGCTTCCTTGACCAGTGCCTCCAGGTACACCTCGATCTCGTTGGCATTTTTGTCGGTATATACTTTGAAGTAACAAAACTTGCAGCGCTTGCGACAGAATGGAATATGCAGATACAGGCCAAAGGGTTCGTCGCTACGGGCCGGCTGGTCGAGTGCTTCGATTGCTTCGCCAACGTAATCAGGTTTCCACTGCGAAAACGGTGGATAGTTGGAAACAAAATAATTACCAACTTGCGTACTTGTCTGAGACGTATTCGTCATGAACCTCTTAGATGACTGTGCGATTGTCAGGGTTTCGGCTATTCTCCAGAATTTCGGGAGATAATCCTCAAATACCTGGGATCAAGCCGACTTGCGAGCGGTTGATCTGAGATTTAAGGGCAAAAGAAATTAGCATGCATAAGACGCCGAATCAATTAGGGCCTGGCACTCAGCCCACATCTTATGTTGCATTAGCGATCTCCTGAGTTGGTTTGTGTTGGAAACAATTCTTGACGTACCTTCATGTTGTTAGTGGCCCTAATTTGGCGCTTTCTCCGCGTAACTTTGTGTTCTCCGCTTGGATAAGGTCAGTTACCGTATCCAAGCAAACGACTAGAGAATCAGACTGCACACGACTGTGCTCTACCGCATTCACTAAGCTTCAAGATTCACAGATAGTCGAGGCAAACGTTTTGTCCGAGTCGAATCGTACTAAGCGCAAAAACTACCTTTACTACTTCGCCTTGCTGGCGATTTTTGGTCTGGGCATCTGGCTGATATTGGCTGCCGGTTCGAAACTAACCACCCCAAACGTCGCAACGAACCAACGAATTGCGTCCGCGCCGGCCGGATCAATCGATGTTAGTCTTTCGCCGAATTCTTCCGGTAGTAAGTTAGTCCGATTCACTGACCGCAGCGCGCTCAGCATTCTCCTTCTCCAAATAATCGTAATCATTATTGTCGCCAAGTTGTTCGGCGACGTGTTTCGCCGAATCGGCCAGCCACCAGTGATGGGGGAGATGGTTGCGGGAATTGCTCTGGGACCATCGATACTGGGGTTACTGTCTCCGCAAATTTCAGCCTTCCTCTTTCCTCAATCTTCAATGGTCACCCTCGGCGTGTTTAGTCAAGTCGGCGTCGTCTTGTTCATGTTCATCGTGGGAATGGAACTCGATCTACAACATCTACGAGAACGAGCCTCGTCGGCAATCATGGTTAGTCACGCAAGCATCGTGGTTCCCTTTCTTCTGGGCTCGGCTTTGGCGCTGATTCTTTACCCTTCATTGGCACCTTCAAATACCTCCTTCACAGCCTTCGCGCTGTTCATGGGAATCGCGATGAGCATTACAGCTTTTCCTGTGCTCGCGCGGATACTGAAGGATCGAGGCTTGACACAATCGGCCCTGGGTAACACGGCGCTCGCCTGCGCATCAATCGATGACGTTACTGCATGGTGCATACTCGCGTTCGTAATTGCTGTAGTCAAAGCCAGAGGGTTTGGCGACTCTATACTCACTCTTGTCCTTACATTTCTTTTCGTGGTTCTCATGCTGCTCCTAAAACCACGAATAGAAACGTTCATAATTAGACGAATTGAGAACGAGAGATATTCCCGACTCATGATGGCGGGAATTCTGGCTTTTGCGCTAGCTTGCGCCTGGTTTACTGAAACCATTGGCATCCATGCATTGTTCGGAGGTTTTCTTGCTGGCGTAGTGATACCGTCGGCCGCCAGTGTTCAAGCGTTTCTAAAGGAAAGGATCGAAGGTTTTAGTTCCACGGCGTTACTGCCGCTCTTTTTTGTCTTTACAGGATTACGAACCCAGATCACGCTCTTGAACGACTGGAAAAGTTGGTTAACATGTCTAGCAATCGTTGTTGTGGCGGTGGCGGGAAAGTTAGTTGGCAGCATGTTAATGGCCCGCTGGACGAGAATGAGCTGGCGCGATGCATTCTCAATTGGGGTGCTCATGAACACGCGCGGCCTGATAGAGCTGGTTGTCTTAAATATTGGATATGATCTAGGAATCTTATCCGCGCGAATCTTCGTTATGATGGTTATCATGGCATTAGCGACGACGTTTATGACGACGCCGCTACTTTCGTTCGTAAAACTTGGAAAACCTCAATAACCTGTTTGTCTTTCCGGAGGAGTTGTACTGCATGTTACACACGAGGCTCAGATTACTGGGACTGACAGCAACTCTAATAATCAGCGCGACAAGTTTGCAGGCGGATTGGCCACAGTGGCGTGGCAATGGTCGTGATGGTCGCACCGCGGCACCGTCAGCCGCGTGGCCAAAAGAGCTCAAGGAAGAATGGCAAGTGACAGTCGGAGTAGGCCATTCGACTCCCGTAGTGACTGGCGGAAAAATTTACGTTTTCGCCCGGCAGAACGAGCAGGAAGTGCTGCAATGTCTTGACTTGAAAACCGGCAAAGAACTGTGGCGATCGGCGCTGCCTATTGCTTACGAAATGCATGAGGCCGCAAAGGGCCACGGCAAGGGACCAAAATCAACACCTATCGTTAGCGGTGGAAACGTTTTCACGCTAGGCATCAGCGG
>DASYRR010000197.1:0-48112 GCA_036004125.1 Pyrinomonadaceae bacterium
CCTGCACGTACCCCTGTCAACGCTTCGCCTAATGAATCTCTCCACTCGACGCATGACTCGGAGCCGTTGTGGTTGGCTAGTCCTTCAACGTATGACTCTTTCATTCACTACAACCTGCCGGTTTATCCCGGCGCTCACTGAAAACTGTCAAATGATAAATGGAAAATGATTTGTCTGACGTACTACACTTAGGACCATGCTAGGAGGCTCCAGATGGCTCGTCACATGGAATTCGAAAGTAGAACTGGACCGCGCTATCTCGCGAGTCTGGAGATCAAAGCGGAGTGGGATGAACCCACGGGAACTCATATCGTTGCGGAAGGTACAACTGAAAACGTCGGTCCCGAGGGAACGTTGGTACATTTACCTCGGCAATTACCCGACGTGGGCAGTACTGTTCGTCTCGAGGTGCTTGGTGAAAACGGCGAGCGCCTTCAGGTGATCGCTGAAGTTCTGCGTATCGAACGAAACCCGGGACACCCTCTCGCTGCTTTGCAACTATTGGGCGAGACCGATGAATGGAGGGGACTGGTTTGGGAACCGGCTGCTCCACGCGTCGCTCCGCCACCTCCGCCGGAAGAATCGGAATCAGACGAAGATGCGGAGGATGACGACGACGATCTGACCCACTGAGGCCCGCACGATTATGACAACTCCCGATGCTCATGACATTGCCCCGCATGACCGGCGAAAACACCCACGCTATTACGTCTTTTCCCGGCTAATGCTCGCCATTGAGGATGAAACGTTGCGCGAATCAATTGGTATAGGTGAACCTGGAGATATCAGCCTCGGCGGTGTGAGAGTGAGGAATCTTCCGGCTTGTCCGAAAGTTAAAGTAGGCGATCAACTTGGTCTGCTGTTGCTTGATACCGACGATTCACTGTCATTAAAAGGCGAAGTAGTTCATCATGGTACTGCTGACACTTTTGGGGTTGAGTTCAGTGAGCTGTCCACGAGTCAGCAAAGAGCCGTCGGAGATATGATCAGTCGCCTGCATTCCCGATTGTAGGGGCGCCACTCCGTGGCCTCCTCACACACTGTAACGGAGGGGCGTTTACGGAGTGCCGCCTCTACAAATGAAACGGCGTAGAAGCTAGCTTGAACAAACAAGAAATCAAAGAAGCAGCAGCAGCTAGCGGCGCCCGGGCAGCCGCCGAACCTGTCGGGCCACCCCCTCGCGTTATCCTCCGCATCATCTTCATCTTCCTTATCGTAGTTGTTCTACTTTGGATCATCTTCAAGTTAACCGGCTTAATTCTCCTATTGGTACTTTCGATCTTCTTTGCGTACCTCGTCTCACCTCTGGTCGATTTCATCCGGCGTCCCCGTCAGATAGGTAACCGTACTATCGCAATCCCTCGGGCGCTTTCAATTCTGCTGGCATATCTGGCCATTATGGGTGCCATCGTGCTGGCGATTTACATCGTGCTCCCAAGCCTCGGCAGACAGTTTCCCGAGTTTGCGGAACAGGCAAAGATTTACTGGAAAACGCTGGGCGAAAAGTCACAAGGACTGAATCAGTACTTCCGCTCCCATCGTATGCCTGACCCTGTGGTTGACGCTGCCAACAATGCAATTCCCAAAGTGATTGAGAAAGTTAGCGCCACCGTGAGCGAATTTGTGAGCGCCTCTTTGGCTTATTTAGCTTTCATTCCCTGGCTGGTGCTAATACCGATCCTCGCGTTCTTTCTGTTGAAAGACGTCGAAAGCTTTCGGCGCTCGGTGTTGCAGATGTTGCCACGTGGCCGCTGGCGTTGGCGCGGTGACGAATTCTTTCAGGACATCAATTCGACGTTGGCGGCGTACACCAGAGCACAACTGACTGCTTGTTTGTTCGTGGGCTTGGTTTGCGCGCTCGGATTTACTCTGCTTCGTCTACCCGGCGGTCTGGTGATGGGATTCATTGCGGGTGTCTTTGAGTTCATTCCACTAGTTGGTCCGTTGTCAATTGCAATCATGGCAGCATTATTAGCGCTGTTGCACGACGGGCCTGTCTCCATGTTCTTCGTATTGGTGTTTCTGGGAGTACTCAGAATTGCGCAAGACTACTTCATCTACCCTCGTCTGATCGGGCAAGGTATTCACTTGCATCCGCTTGCTGTGATCTTTGCGATATTGTCAGGAGCTGAGCTGGCGGGCGTAGCTGGAATTTTTCTGGCTATTCCTGTGGTGGCAATTCTGACGGTGAGTTATCGACACTGGATGGAACATCGAGGTAGTGAAGGTTTGGCGGATCTATTGGAATCACCGCCAGATGCAACCACAGCTACGGAAGCAACAATTGCGGCAATCGTTGTTGAGCATCAGCATACAGTTCAGGTGCATCCTCATCATCATCTTCCTGAGCATCCTGACGTAGACACAACCCCTGAAGAGATGGCGCGTGCGCGGCCGGATCTGACGACGGGTGAGTTGAAGATGCCGGAGTAAGAAGTGGACAACGCGGTAGCATGCAAGCAGACCCACATGAACCTCACCAGAATCTAACAAGTTGGGAACGGGCTTCTGATCAACTTGATACCCTTTAGTAGTACCTTCGAAGAACTGGGAACGCCGATGCTGGGACCGCAGGCGTCCTCGCCTGCTTGTTTCCCTCCACGTACCTGGTTGGCACACAGCAGGAGAGGACGCCTGCGGTCCCAGCACTAGGGCGCGCACAATTCCTTAAGAGCGCCACTAAAGGGTATCGAGTTGATCAGAAGCCCCTTCCCAACTTGTAATTCCGGTGAATTGAGTGTTGGTTTGACGTCCTCCCCAGGGTCACGCTGGTGGGTGAGACTTTTCCATCAACTCTACAAACCTTCTAAAGTGGTGTTCAGCGTCGTGTGGGCCTGGCGCTGCCTCGGGATGGTATTGGACTGAAATCACTGGTAGCGTGCGATGCCGCATACCCTCAACGCACTGATCGTTTAGATTTATATGCGTGACTTCCACCTCAGCCGGCAGAGTCTCAGCACTCACCGCAAAACCGTGATTGTGTGACGTTATTTCCACACCACTACCAGCGACTTCTTTCACCGGCTGATTTCCACCGCGATGACCGAAGACGAGTTTGAAGGTCTTCGCCCCAAAGGCACGTCCGAGCAATTGATGGCCGAAGCAGATTCCAAAAACCGGAACACTCGCCTGCAAGAGTTGCTTAATCTCTTCAACTTCACGATTCATCGACGCCGGATCACCTGGTCCGTTCGAAAGAAAGATCCCATCAGGCTTGAGAGCCAACGCATCCACGGCTGAAGTCGAGGCGGGAACAACTGTGGTGCGAACACCAAGTTGCGCAAATTCACGTAAGGAATTCCGTTTCACGCCGAAGTCGTAACAGACGATATGAAATCGCTCTTCACCCACAGCCGGAAAGTCGTAAGACTCTTTCGTCGTGACTGCGCTGGCCAACTCACGATTCTCCATCGGCGGCGACTGCAGCGCTTTCTCCACCAGGCTCTTCTCATTCGTGTCGATGCTCGACAAACAGGCGCGCATCGCACCTTTATCGCGAATGTGCCGCACAAGCGCCCGTGTATCGATACCTTCGATAGCGACGATGTTCCAGCGTTTCAAATAATCTGCGAGACTCTCTTCCGCGCGCCAGTTTGACGTCAGGCGACTCGCTTCGCGTACGACAAATCCTTCTACCCACGGTCGTTCAGACTCTGAATCAGCCTCGTTGACGCCGTAGTTGCCGATCAGCGGATAGGTCATGCAAACGATCTGACCGGCGTATGAAGGATCCGTCAGTACTTCCTGGTATCCGGTCATCGATGTATTGAAAACAATTTCACCGCACACCTCTCCGTCGGCGGCCCACGATCGACCACGGAAAGTGCGGCCGTCTTCAAGGGCGAGGAGGGCTGGGGTTTGTTTGGATGTCATTACTGACCACTCTTAATAAACTGTTGCGCCTCATTCATCCAGCGTTTGCTTGTACGATATTTGTAAGCGGGCGCTGTCTTCACTGCTTCTATACATTCCTGCATCAAACTCTTCGCTTCGCGTTGATGACCCAATCCGGCGTGCGCTCGACCCATCAAATAAAGACCTTCTGGATCCGATGGCCGATGCTCCAAAAACTGCTCGAGGGCCGTACGGGCATCTTCAAACTGACCCGCACCAATGTAGGTTGCCGCAACTTCACGCCATATTTCATACTGCGAATGTGCTGGATTCCGAGCCACGACCTGTTCGAAGTGCGGAATGGCATCAGCGAATCGTTTCTGCGCCCGTGCAATGCGTCCTAGCTGGTAACTCGCATCGATCTCTTCTGGATCAATCTGGACCGCACGTTCAAATCTCTCACGCGCCGCGTCCAGTTCGCCTCGGCTCTGATGAATCAATCCCAGGTTGTAGTGAGCTGAGGCGTCTGCTGGATTTAACGTTGCAGACTCAAGGTTTTGCTTAAAAGCGGCGCGCGCCCGATGACCGCCTATGATCTCGCCGAAGTAACCGCGCAATAACATAAAGACTAAGAAGAAGAGAAACGGCGAACCGAATATCCCGGAAAATAGATGTAGCGCCGTCGGCCCCACAATCAGTGTACCCACGCCACTAACAACGGAAATAGCCAGCGCACGCAGTGTACCAATACGAAAAGTTTCCTTCACGCTAAACACGATGCCAATACAAACAAATCCCATCTTGATAAAAAGGAATAGAAACTCGGAAACAATCGTTGGATCCTTTAACTGCTCCGCCGCTGCCGCAAATCTAGCGTTGTCTTGAAACATCGCTTTAGTTTGATCTGATTGCTGAATCACGCCGGCAACCTGATTCGCCTGGATTCCTGAGAAATGCAGCACGACTGCCGCAATCATCGCAGCCACATTGGCAACGACTAACATATAGAAAACCGTCGCGACAAAGGGTGCGTACTCTTGGGTCATAACAACGCGAAAGCTCCCGCGCCGGTCGAATAGATTGGCCACAAGTGTCAGGATTGGAACAACAACCACAGCAATTACGACGACGAAACCAACATCCTGAAAAATCTCTCGCCAAATACTGGCGCTCGAGTTCCATGATGTTGAAGAAGAGAGTTTGGAAACGACAAAGCTATAGGCAAGTTGACTGGTAAACGCCAGTAATGCCATTGGAAAAAGAGATCCATGATCACGCGCCTCGCGCATACCGCGCAGCGGGGCGTAGAAAATCATCAGTACCAGCCGAAGCCAAACGATCATAGAAGTCTAAATACCACAGAACTACTCAGGCGTGTCATTTGCTGGCATGTCCCGCATGTTCGGATTGAAACCCATCGGCGGTGGGACCGGCGACGAAATGTTTTCATGATGGATCACACTCGCTGCGGTCAGTGGCCAGTAACGGAATAATGCCTTTCCGTAAATATACTTCTTAGGCACGAGACCCCAAAGACGTGAGTCGCTCGAGTTGTCGCGATTGTCGCCCATTACAAAGTAGTAGTTTGGCTTAACATAAATCCCGGACGTGCTGTGATGCGTGACATTTAGCCGAGGATCAAGATACGTCTCGTCCAAGTCTCGGCCATTCACTCTTACCTGGCCCTCGTGGATCTCAACTGTGTCGCCGGGCAAACCGATCACTCGTTTGATATAGCTCTTGGAAGGATCGTCAGGAAACCAGAACACCACGATATCGCCTCGATCGAGATGCGGGGCCCAGCGATAGTCGTCGTAGTAAATCAGTTTGTTGACGAAGATTCGTTCGCCGTCGTGTAAGCGCGGCAGCATCGAGGTGCCTTCCACCTTGACGGGCTGCACAATAAAAACCACGACGAGCGCCGCGATCATGAGAGCAAAGACCAAGTCGCGCAGTAACAAACGGGCCTCCGACCAGAGATCATCTCGCGAGGAGACCTCCGGTCTTTGAATCTGAATGTCTTTGTCGTCGTCGATATCTACGCCACCAAACGGTGGCGGTTTGCGTCGTCTAATTCCAAACATAGTGTTTCAAATAAGGATCTGCCGTGAAACTGGGCGCTCACAGATCTTTCGATTTTGAGGTTAGCTTTCGCTCAGGCGGTTGTCAAACGAGTATTTTGAGGTTTGTCAGCGACGGATAGACACTGATAACTCGGATCAGAGAGAAGTGAAAAGGTTCATGGATCCCTGTTTATTAGTGAACAATAATGAGTGTGCAGGAATTAACCGCCACAACCCAGGAGAAGCTGGTTCAATGCGAAGCACGGCTTAAGTCATGACACTCGTCGACGACCTCATAGTGCGCAACCTTGATGTCGTATTCAACCATCATCGCTTGAACGACCGGTGGAACCACCGCCACATCCTCCGGCTTGCCCGCGAATTGCCGTATGGAATCCATCGATTCCCACCTTGTAACGATAACAAACTCGACTCCCTTAGCCATCGGCCTGCGTAAGATGGACGCCGATACAAAGCCAGCGATCCGCGACAGCAGAGGGAAAGTCTCGTTCTGGAGGTGACGAACGTAATTATCCGCCTCCTCCACTCTCGCCACGCCTCGCCAGTTTCTCGATAGCATCTCTGCTTCTCTCCTGGTTCGAGTAATCACCACCGCTGACTATGGCCCGGCGCGGATGCTTATCGTAGGACTGTTGGTGCTGGGTACGCCGTGCAGGCGGATGCTTAACGGCCAATTGCCTGGCGGCAGGTCAGGAAGCCGAAAGACAATATACGATACGTCTAATCCCCCAAATGAAGAGGGCCCCACACTCTCAACCGCTAAAGCGAATCCACCGACCTCAACTGACAGAGTCGTAACGTCAGGCTGGGTAGGTTGAGTAAAGCCCAGGTTCGTCGTGAAGAAGACGATCCGCGTTCGATGATCGCTGCTGAAATTGTTATCGTCAGTGAGTGTAAATGGACCACGGACCAACGTAACAGAGTCAACAGCAGCCAGTTGGTTCGTTCCTTCTTCGACAAAAATCATCGGTCCAAGTGTAGGTGTTGGCGTCGGAGTCGGTGTTGGCGTCGGTGTTGGTGTTGGCGTCGGTGTTGGTGTTGGTGTTGGTGTTGGCGTCGGTGTTGGTGTTGGCGTCGGTGTTGGTGTTGGTGTTGGCGTCGGTGTTGGTGTTGGCGTCGGTGTTGGTGTTGGCGTCGGTGTTGGTGTTGGCGTCGGTGTTGGTGTTGGCGTCGGTGTTGGTGTTGGTGTCGGTGTTGGTGTTGGCGTCGGTGTTGGTGTTGGCGTGTCGTTAGGCGCGACTTCCACCGAGCCGACGTCTACTGCCAAGCCCTGCGGCCGGTTGATACCCCGCTGATCCTTGGCCGGCGCGCCGCTGCCTGTACCATTGTCAATCGCAGGACTGCCCGGTTGCGGTAAGTGGGTTTGGGTAAGGCCGCCATTATTCTGGAGCACTCCGAGTTGTGCAGGCTTGTTGTTCTGATCACCTGCCTGATTTAAGGATGATGCGCAAGAATTGTCGCTGGAGAGATTGTATCCGAGCGATGTGACCGTTCCGACGCAGTTTTCGGGTGTCGAACGGCTTACTATAGTATTCTTCAGGTTGATCGTCCCACCTGCTCTCCATATGCCGCCGCCCTGCTGGGCCGAGTTGCCCTCGAGTGACACGTTCAGCAGTGTTACGGTCGCGGGACTTGGCGACCAGATACCACCGCCGAACCCGGGACTGGTATTGCCGCTGATCGTCACGTTCGTCATGGTCAGCGTTCCACCACTAATCGCAACGCCGCCTCCATGATCGCTGCGATTGTTCATGAGCGTAACTCGCTCTACGCTGACCATGCCCGGCGCGATCACATCCAGCGCACCACCGTAGGTGGCGTAATTGCGGGCGAAGGTACTGTCCCGAATGGTGGTATTACCTGTCGCGACGATACCGCCCCCACCGTTAAGGCCGTCGTTGTCCTCGAAGGTGCTGTTCGTCACGTTCAGTGTGCCAGCGCTGAGTATGGCGCCGCCAAAGCCGCCACACGCACCGAATGTCGTCTTGTTGCGCGCGAAGGTGCTGCCGACGACGGTTGCTGTCCCGCCTGCCGCGTTGTGGATAGCATTGCCACAATCGCCGCGATTATCGGTGAACATGGTTGAGGAGATCTCCAGCGTTCCATCGCTGTAGATGCTGCCGCCCGAACCATCCGTCGAGTGGTTGTCACGCACTTCCGCGTTCTGTAAGACCATGCGGACATTGTTATAGAGTCCCCCGCCATCGAGCCTTGCCGTGTTGCTAATGATACGGGAATTGCTGATCGTCACCACGCCTGTGCTGCCGATACCGCCCACGTGCCCCGTAATGGCGTTGTTGTTGGATACGAGCGTGTCCGTCAGGATCAGGGACTCACCAAAATCGCAGATGCCGCCACAGGTGCGATTCGCGGAGTTGTTGCGGATCGTGCTGCTGGTCAGCGTCGCGCGACCGCCCGTATTGTTGACGACCGCACCGCCGTCGAGCGCAGAGGAGCACTTTTCGACGATCGTGTTATTCAAGCTCAGCACGCCACCGTCATTGAGGATACAGCCGCCTATGTCGCTGCCGCTCACGGCTCCGTTGCTGAGGATAATATTTTGCAGCGTCAGGCTGCCGACGAAATTGCCTACTGAAAACACATTGAAGATACGCGTGCTGTTACCGCCGCTGAGCGTGATCTTGTTCCCGCCATTTATCGTGAGTGTCTTGCCGCCGATTAGCTTCTGACTGGAGATGACGATGATCGCGGAATCGTTTCTGCCGTTGCAATTGAAAGTAATAGTACCGCTGCCTGCAAGTGCCGCATCAAGCCCGGCTTCAGTGCAATCAGTGACAGTCGTATCCGCGTGCGCTGGCGGGGGCATGTATAAGAGGAGCAGCAACACTGCAGTCACCAGCGCGATGGTTGTACCGAAAAGAAATCGGATGATTCGTATGTTCACTCATTGATCTCGACTTCCAGAACTGTTGCTCCGGCAAGGTATAGACGATTCGGTTTCTTAGGGTTGATCGCGATCGCAGTTCCGAATCCCGCTGCTTGACGCGTTTTCTCATTCTCTAATGGCGACCAGGTGAGCGCGCCATCGCCACTCATGAACAAGCCCTCTTTTGTCCATGCATAAAGCCTCGAAGGATTCTGAGGATCGATTACGATCGCGATGATCTCGCCTTCAAGTCCGGCATCAGCGGCGACAAATGTGGCACCTGCATTCGTCGATCGAAGCAACCGATTCAGGGAAAAGCCCTGGCTGCTCAACCGATACGTTCCAGCAACATAGACGTTATTGGAGTTGGTTGGATCCACAGCGATGTCGACGATTCTCGAGGCGAATCCCAGTTGAGTACCGCTGAAACTTAAGCCCGCGTCGGTGGATTTAAGCAGGACATTGCTTGTCAAAAAGGCGGCTGAACCGGTGTAGAGCACATTTGGATTCGAAGGATCGAGCGCCAGATCGGTGAAAGCGGAGCGGGCGTTTGACGTGGGAACAAAATACGTGCGCTGAAAGGTTGATCCGCCATCCGTCGAACGATAGAAGCCGGGAAATCCTGTGTTTCCGGTCACGACGTAGACGTTGTTCGAGTGCAGAGGATCGATCGCAATCTCCGAGACCAGGCTCGAAAATCGGTTCTGTCCGGTATCGATCGTCGCCGCTGTCCAGTTTTGTCCGCCATCGATCGTCCTAAAGAGGCCTCTATTACGAGTAGCGGTTACTATGAAATTTGGATCACCATGCGAGACTGCAAGTGTACTCGGCCAAGCAGCTCCACTATGCAATTCTCCTGGATCAAGTGGGTGAGGAACTTGCGCGTAGTCGTTTCCGCGAGTGTGAGTTTTGAGTATTCCTACGCCGATCGGTACAGTCAGATACAGGTTTGGCTCAATCGCGTTATCGAAGGTTATGTGATTTGCAAACGCGTCCTTCCAACCGTTGTTGATCGCGACGAAACTAATACCACCATTCACTGATTTGAAATTCCCACGGTTCGTATTGACGTAAACCGTGTTTGGATTGGATGGGTCGACTGTGGCCGTGCTGGCCCCAAGTCCAAGCTGCTCTGGCTTCAGACCAAGCAGTTGAAAGGTATTCCCCCCGTTTACTGAGCGGAAGAATCCTCCTTCGCCGGCAACATAAACAAATGACGGGTTGAGTGGATCGAAAGCGACAAAGAAATTCCACTTGCCGGACGGTAGGCCCGTGTTAACTGGTTGAAAACTAATGCCGCTGTCTGTTGAACGATAAATTCCCGGCGACTCAAGGTCAGAGTCATCCTGCACGAAAAGAACATTCGACTGAGTGGGATGCGGAAATACCTGAAGATCTCCTGGAGGACTTCCTTCCAATCTTGTGAAGGTTGCGCCGCTATCGGCGGATTTGTAGATTGCTGGTCGATAGTATTTCTTCGGATCAGAGTTCAGCACAACATAAACAACGCTTGGATCTGTCGGTGTTGTGGCAATATTCGAAAACCTCGGATCCGCCAATAGTTCATCAGTATCCGGATCAAATATCGCTTGCGGTAAACCATTATCGAATTGTGGCTCAAACGTTAGTCCGCCATCAGTCGATCTCCAGAGGGCCGCATCATGGGCAGTATTGTTGAGAACGAATACCAGATCGGATGAAGTTTGATGTATTGCGCAATCGGTAGGCGATGGAAAATTACCTTCCAACCGATTCCACGTTGTTCCGAAATCCTTCGATCGATAAACCCATTGTCCGCTTTCCGAGTTAGAGAAACGGAGCGTAACGGCAAGTAGCACCGAAGGGTTTCCTGGATCTTGTCGAACAAGAATTGCACCGTCAGTAAAGCCTTGATCTTCTGTCACAAGATTCACCGGAAACCAACTCAGCCCGCCGTTTAATGACTTGAAAATGCCTCCCTCAGAAGGAAGAAGGATTTGCCTGGGATCGTTGTGATTAATGGCAAAACCTTCCCCGGAGTAACTGATACCGAACTCCGGCCCAATATCGGTAACCGTCGCCGTAATGTTTTTTGCCGAGTGAACAAGTATCATCGGGCCTCGGCTCGACGTGAGAGCCAACGCAAGAGCGATCGAGAACGTCAGCGCAAAAGTCTTCGAGGAGGACTTGTAATTTTTCATAGTGAACTCCCAGTTACTTCAGGCCAGGCAGCGACGCCGTACAGATCATCAGCACGTGGTCACTGTTTTCAGTGAAGTGGACACGGCTGGCTTCGATCCAAATAAAGATCGTTCGCAAACTAACTCGCGCAACCGTTGCAGCCTGCTCAGGTGTAATCATCAAAACCCCGCAGATGGGGCAGTTAAGCGAAGAGGTCAATGCTGATCGTTTCACGAATATCCGTTCATGCCTCTCAATCGTGAATTCAACTTTTTTCTGCCGCATCTTTTTTTGTGGCCTGATCACTCTTCCATGACCTCAGGAGGCCACGTTCTCAAGCTGATCATTCCGTAGTCAGCACTTAACTTGGCTTCTGACGCGCGACTGAACTAACATTTGCCTACACTCAGGGTCCACGACTGGACCCTTCGACCTAGCAAGCCGGCGTGCGCTTCAGATAATCCGCACGCGCAGCAGTTGTCTTTCGGAAACTCGAAAGAAATCCTTCGGAAGTTCTTCGGGAACGCAATGAAACCCGCAGAAACTCAGCGTTATTGCTTTGGCCGGTTCGAGATGGATGCGTCTGAACGCTTGTTGCTGCTTGATGGTCAGGCAGTTCCACTTGAGCCCAAAGCGTTCGATCTGCTCTTTCTGCTCGTAAGCCGGGGCGGTCATCTGGTTGGCAAAGACGAAATAATGCGAGCTGTGTGGCCAGACACCTTCGTCGAAGAAGGAAATCTGACTCGCAATATTTCTTTATTGCGAAGAGTGCTGGCTGAAGGGTTTGAAGAAAGAGGGATCGAAACAATTCCCAAGCACGGTTATCGGTTCCTTCCCGAGGTTTCTGTGAGCGAAGGGACAGAGTCCGAGTTCGTTGCTGAGCGGCGTACGATTACCCGAATTGTTAGCGAAGAAGTTGAAGACGATGAATCGTGGCAAGGTCTGGATTTAGCCACCAGCACTCGGGCAATCAAGCCGGTAACGCGTTCCCGTATCTCTACGTCAGTTTTTGTGATAACCGGCTTAGGATTGCTCGTGCTAGCAGTTATTGGCCTGCGATACTACTTGGAGTCGAGAACGTCATCACAACAAACCACACAAACCCACCAAACTATGAACGTCAGACGCTTCACCGCGTCGGGTAACGTTTTGAACGCCGCAGTGTCGCCAGATGGCAAATACATTGCGACGGTGGTTGATGAGAATGGTCTGCAGAGCCTGTGGATGAGAGAGGTTGCCGCTAATACGAGTGCTGTCAAATTGGTACCTCCGGCACTTGTTGAATATTGGGGGCTTACATTCTCGAACGACAGCAATTTTATTTACTACGTGACGTGGATTCGCAACCAATCCAACGCTCAACTGTATGAACTACCTGCCTTGGGCGGCACGGCTCGCAAGATACCAATAGAGCTGGATACCCCAGTTAGCTTTTCACCCTCGGGGGATCGGTTCGCTTACGTTTTGTCTTTATCTTCCAAAGGCGAGTCCTACATTAGAGTGGCTGATCTTTCTGGCAATATCCTTGAGACACTGGCTACACGACAACAGCCGGAGTTCTTTTCTCTGTATCCAGGCGGTCCAGCGTGGTCGCCTGATGGCAAGTTTCTCGCTTATGGCTATGGTAGTTCAGCCGCGCGCGAACAGATGTATCTCTTCGTTGTGAACGCGCAAACAAAACAAGAACGCAAATTAAGCTCACAAAGTTGGAAGGACATTGGTCGCGTCACCTGGGTGGGAGACGGCGCCGGCATGGTGTTCTCCGCTCGGGACGAAAAGGATGCTGCGAGGCAACTTTGGTTCGTCTCATATCCCGACGGGGTGGCCCGCAAGCTTACAAACGATCTGGACGATTACACGAGCATCAGTGTGACCGCGGACGCGAAAAGCCTGGCGGCGATCCAAACGCACGAAAAGATTTCTATCTCGGTTGCCGACGCTCAAACTGACGCTGCTAATGCAACCGAGATCTTTTCTGAAGTTGGAGCCGGCCGTGAACGTCTAACCTGGACTCCCGACGGCCATATTGTGTTTTGCTCGCGTGTGAGTGGCAACTGGGACATCTGGTTGATGAACAAAGATGGCAGCGGGGCTAAACAACTAACTCTGGATCCCCACAACGATCTTTTTCCTGCTGTTTCGCCGGATGGCCGCTCAATATTTTTTGCCTCCGATCGTGCCGGCGTGTTCAATATTTGGCGCATGAATGTGGATGGTAATGACGCGATGCAATTGACTAATGGAGGAATGCAGGTTTTACCGGAGGTCACAGCCGACGGACAGTGGGTGCTCTATACCGAAAACATTCTCGTCGAGCCGCGAGTGTGGAAAGTACCGGCTGAAGGTGGGCAACCACAACAATTGACAAGTAGCTTGACGAATCGTCCTATCGGCTCGCCCGATGGAAAGCAAATAGCCTACGTATACCTTGATGAGAAATCGTGGGGCATAGCTGTTCGACCTCTCGCCACGGGTGAATCTCTTAGAAAACATCCTTTTCCAGCCACTGTATCATCGCGAGTTTTTCGTTGGAGTCCGGACGGCCAATCGCTTGCCTACATCGCTACTCAGAATGGCGCTTCGAATGTGTGGCTACAACCTCTAGATGGTAAGTCGCCAAAACAAATGACTAATTTCAAGAGTGGAGAGCTGATGTCATTTGCCTGGTCCCGAGATGGTCAGTCGTGCGCGTACATGCATCACACGGCAACACACGATGTTGTTTTACTTAAGGACTTCAAATAACAAGCGATAACTGAGGTACCCATGGATCTAATGTGCGAACCGTTTCCGCTCAAAAAGTTACTGTTCAAAGGGTTGTCAACAAGGAGGTCGAGCCGGCCAAGTTGTCAACCACGATGCTGGTGCGGTCGACGCTCCCACCGTTTGCCGGCTTATCGCGAAAACAACAAAAACCCCTCTCTCAGCCTCGCACATTTTGAATCTAAACTTCGCGAAGTACTCGCTGCCGCCATTGCGCGCGCGCGCATCAAGGGATCGGCACGAGGTGCACTTTTATCGACGAGAGGGCAAAGTCAGGTTGCGCATGCAGGAAGTGGTCAGTGTCAGTGATTGCGCCAGTGACATTAAGATATACGGCGACCTGGAGGACGTAGCTGTATTTCGAGTTGTCCACCGTGAAATTGCCGGCGAATGTAAAAGGGGTGCATACGCAGAGATCGGAAGGAGGAGGGGGCGGCGTACCCGGGATAATAATGCTTGCGGGAGGTATAAAAGTATCGAGAGGAGCACTGAATGCCAAACTCTCTGCGCCATTCGGACCCACTACAATCTGATTGATAAGGTCATCCGTTCTTGGTCGGATGCTCACATTCAGGAACCCATCACCGCTAGTGAACGACCGCTTCGCGAGACCGCAGATAAGACCGTTGTCTACTCTCTTCTTGTCGGGCAGATTTATCGGTATATTGATCAAGATTGCCTTGCCCGTCAAACTCGAGTGACGATAGAAATAGAATGCGTCAGTGATAGTGTTCGGGCCATCCGGCTGGTTATAGTTGGTGGGAATCACTCCAGTTGCGTTGTAACTGACGATGGGATTATGCAGGGCTATCCCGGGAAGACTGACCCATTCGTCAGTGGCTGAGCCAGCGGGGCCTCGCGGCCCGGTCGGTCCGCTTGGACCGATATCGCCCTTGGGTCCCTGCGGGATTACGAAGTTGAGCACGGCGGCGGAAGGTGTGCCGGAATTGAGGACGGTCGCTTCGCTGCCAGGACTTCCCGTTGAGACGGTGCCGACCGTTACAGTGGCTGCGGTGCCTGCCGGTCCTGTTCCCCCAGTGGCTCCGGTATCTCCTTTGTCTCCCTTATCACCTTTGTCCCCTTTTGGACCTTGGGTTATCACGGGGAGCAACGTCACGCTGAGGTCGTTGTTTCCTTCCGCAATCGGCACTGTCCGCGTATCAGGTGTCCAACCCGAGTTGGGAATCTGCACGGTCACCGTGTGCGACGCTACGGACAAGCTGATGCTCATCGGCGTCACCTTGCCCGTGTTGGCTCCGTCCACCCAAACTTGTGCGCCGGACGGGAACGACGTAACCTTCAGCGACCCGTTCTGCGCTTGGCAGACTGGGACGTAAAGAAACACAGCAAAAGCTACGGTCAGAATTGTGTCAGTCAGTCTCATGGTTTTTCTCCTTTGCTTGTTGAGCCAGTTGGCTGCTAAATCTCCATTCCATTCCTGTCGCTATCCTTTGGTCAGCACCTTTGCCGAATTCATCGAAGACTGGCGAATCCCGACAAACGAAAACTCTCTCGGCTTCGACAAAATGAATCTCGCCGGTCTCAATCAAGCGAAAAATCTCGCGTTCACCCAATCCAGTCAGAAGAGCGGCGGCTTCTGTCGGAAGCATCTCAACGAATGCGTTGCACTGGTCGCAAAATCCCGTAAAGCCACGCCGCAACTTGACTGCGATCAGCTCCTCGGTCTCGTAGGTAACTTCAGTAGTTCGTTTCATCCTCTTACCTAAATTCCTAAACATTGCCTTGCCGGGCTGAGCGAGACTAAGATTCAGCAAGCGATTCAAGGGACGTTTGGGCTGCCTCATCTTCCCCAGAACCCCCACAAGCGTCTTGGACTTTTTTTGACTTTGTTCTGAATTGTTTCTGCCGTGAAGGAAGAAGCCGCAAATCACCGAATCATCTACGAGTTCGAAAACTTCGTTCTCGATCCACAGGAGAAAACGCTCCTGGTCGACGGCCAGCCTATTCACCTGCCGGCGAAGGAATTTGAGACCTTGTTAATGCTTGTCGAGAACAACGGCAGAGCTTTGAGTAAAGAGGAGATGCTCACGCAGATTTGGCCCGGTACTTTTGTGGAGGAAAACAATCTAGCCAAGTACGTTTCCCGTCTGCGGAGGATCTTCGAAGGCAAGAGCGAAATACTGATCGAGACCCTGCCGAAACACGGCTATCGGTTTTCGGCGGCAGTAAGTCAAAGCATTCAGCCTACCGAGGAAACAATGCTCCTAAGCCGCACGACGAAGCGGCTGACTGTGCGCGTCGAAGAAGACATTGATCAAAAGCTGCTTCCTCAGGCCTCTGCGCTTGATCGAGCAATTGCGAAGCTTAGGAGTCACCCTGTCTCGGTCGCAGTGATTGGGATCGTCTGCATTGTGGTTGGAATTGGTATTGCCGCAGCGATTGTTCGCCGGAACGCGAATCGGCCGCCATCGCGCAGTACCATTGATTCGCTGGCTGTCATGCCGTTTGTCAATGCCAGCGGAAACTCTGATCTGGAATATCTTTCAGACGGCATTACCGAAAATATCATCAATCGAATCTCGTTCGCTTCTCACCTGAAGATGATCGCTCACAACTCGATCTTCAAATACAAGGGCAAACCAATAGATGCGCAGAAGGTTGGACGCGAATTGGGAGTGGAAGCAATCCTGTTAGGAAGAGTCGTGGAACACGGCGACGATCTTTCCGTCAGCGCGGAACTGATTAACGTTGCAGATGGCAGTCACATTTGGGGCGAGAAGTACGAACGCAAGCAGAGTGATCTCGGCTTTCTACAAATAGAACTTGCCCAGGCGATTGCGAATGGTTTGCGCTTGCAGTTTGATTCTGAGGTAAAGCAAAACCGCAAGGGGCTCACCAACAACGCAGAAGCCTATCAGCTTTATTTGAAGGGGCGTTACTTCTGGAACAAGAGAACCGAAGTCGGCTTGCGCAAGGGCATTGAATGTTTTCAGCAAGCCATCGAACAGGATCCAAACTACGCTCTTGCCTACGCAGGCCTGGCCGACTCCTACATTATTCTTGCCAATTGGAGATATGCGCCACCCAGCGATTCATACGCAAAAGCAAAGGCCGCCGCACTTCGCGCGTTGGAACTCGACGATCGTCTTCCCGAGGCGCTCACGTCACTCGCATACACGACCTTACTCTACGAGCGCGACTGGAAAGCTTCCGAAACCAGATTTCAGCAGGCTCTCGCGCTCAATCCAAATTATGCGTCCGCACATCACTTCTACAGCATCTGTCTGATGACCTCCGGCAGACAATCCGAAGCGTTGAGTGAAATCACGCGCGCGGAGGAACTCGATCCTTTGTCACTGATCATTGCTTCCGTCCATGGTTGGATTTTTTACGAGGGACGAGAATTCGATCGAGCCGTTAATCAATTCAGCAAGGCTCTGGAAATGGATCCTAAGTACGTTCCAGCCTTGCTGGACCTGGGGGCCAGCTATTTGAGAATCGGCGAATACAGTAAAGCGATTTCCAAGTTTGACGATGCCAAATCCGTCGATGGAGAAACTGGCAGGATTCTTGCCGATCTGGCACAAGCGTACGCGCTGTCTGGACAGAAATCTGAAGCACTCAAGATTCTGAATAGACTGGAACACCCATCACGGCCGGGCTTTGTATCGACTTGGGACCTGGCGCTGGTCCACACCGCATTAAGCGACAAGAACAGAGCAATTGAGCTGTTAGAGCAAGCCGCTGACGAGCGAGTTGGGTGGATCATACTACTGGGAGTCGATCCGGCCTTTGATAACCTTCGCAGCGAGCCCCTCTTCGAGAAACTAAAACAGAGGGTCGGAATCCCTGAGCTATCTCGGTGATGCTAGTCTCTAGCGACTGTCTCTTAACGGATCAAGTAACTTTAGCCTCCAGTACGTGAAGCACTAGAATCGTTTCCTACGTGATAAATCGCCGAACGCAAGAGCAACTGATCGCGCCAAGTAACTTCAGACAATTTGGTCGCAGAATGCCTCCGTCCCTGAACCAGACACAATTAGTCATATAGCTCTCCGCAGTAGGTGGCGTTGCGCGCGTCACGCAGTTCACCCGTAAGACTGACCACACCTAGGTCAACCGGAATCAAATCCTTGACAGCCTCACTTGCGCTTTCTATCATCCTGACCTGCTCTGCACCCCAGAGAGTCCCGCCAATCAGCGGAACGGAAAAGAGGCCCCTAGCCGTGATCAAGTTAGACATCATCAATCGTGTCGCCGACAAAACTGGCGTGCCCAAGATGAAAGCTGAACAAGCCGTCGAGGCACTTTTCCATTCAATGAAAGAGGCGCTGACGAGGGGCGAGAGAATAGAATTACGTGGCTTTGGAGTATTCGTCGTCAAACCGAGAAAACGGGGCGTGGGACGCAACCCGAGAACGGGCGAAGAAGTTGCCATTCCTTCAGGCAAAACTATTCGCTTCAAACCAGGTAAAGAACTCCAGGCACATGAGGATATTGAGACCCTTACTTAAACGGCGGACTCAATTACTACGAGTGTCTTATTTAAGGCTGGAGATGGAAATGCAAGAGCATCCAAACTCTGGCCTTTAATCTTCTAAGTATCGATTTATGGCTGAATCGCTCCGAGAGTTTCCACCGCGCTTCGACAGTTTCCCGCGGAATGCCAGTGTTCCTTCAGCGCGCGATTGGCGGTTACACGGCACTCTCTTCATTCTTACGGTGGTTACGACAATCATCGCAGGTATTTTGCTTGCGGCTCCAGACGTGCCGCCCGTCAGTCAGCCAAGGCTCGATACGCTTTTTGACTATGTGCTCTATTTCCCGCTGGCATATGTTTATTCAGTCGCGGCCTATTTCAAATTCGCCCTGATTAATCCAAAGGTACTGGTCAGCGGCATGACGTTTTCGGCGTCGCTTCTAGCAATTCTCTTCTCGCACGAAATGGGCCACTATCTAGCCTGTCGTTACTACGCTGTCGATGCCACCTTACCGTATTTTCTTCCAGCCCCGCCATTTTTTCTCGCCGGCACATTTGGCGCGTTCATCAAGATTCGTTCAACGATTCCAACCAGACGCGCATTGTTTGATATTGGCCTTGCCGGACCGTTAGCCGGTTTCGTTATCGCACTCCCGGTATCGGTTATCGGACTTCTCGTGATGGGTCCACCGGTTCCGCAAGCATCGGGAATCTTCTTCAATGATCCCCTCCTGTTTCGTCTGCTGGCGCGCGGTCTGGGCGTAAGACTCGATCCCAACTCGCCTATAAATCCTTATTACATGGCAGCGTGGATTGGTCTGTTGGTAACTAGTTTGAATTTAATGCCAGTGGGCCAACTCGATGGCGGACACGGTACATTCGCGCTTTTTGGAAAACACGCTCACAAAATGATTGGTCGTGTAGCCTTTATCGCGATAGCAATTCTGGCCGCGCTCGGCTTTTGGTTATACAGGAGCCCGAGTGGGTTTCTCTTTGCGGTGTTGTTGGGAATTATGATGCGCGTAAAGCATCCGGAGCCGCCAGTGATGGAGCCGCTGGGAATGAAGCGAATCGTGATCGCGGTCGTGACGTTGACTGTTTTCGCCCTGTGTTTCTGGCCGTTTCCAATAACGATCAAGTAGGTGAAATTGCGGCCACAGATTTCCGCGGAAATCTGTGGTTAGATCGCACTAGCTGGCAAGAGTCCCTTGATTTCTCTGACGACCTTCGCAACCTCAGCCTGGTCCGCAAGCGCGATCATGAAGAACTTGTAGCCTTGATGGAAACAGATCACACCGTTTGCAAATAACCAAACGCCGTCGAGAAACGGGTTACCGCCTAATAGCCAACTGATCGGCGCTCCCGTGATCGCACCCGGCTGGAAGATCTGTGCCCACATTGCAGTACCTGCCGCACAACTAAATGCACCTAACAACGGAGCGCCAACATATTTGGCGATCTTCCGCTCAAACTCTGCTCGCTGTTGTTCAGCTTCAGCTAACTCACCACGTCCGATCAGTTCTTCTTGCTTCTTCAGGTAGTTGTCAAACTTCTCGCTCGCTTTGCGTAAACCGTAAACAGGTAACGCCGAGTGAGTCAGCCAGTGCGGATGAGAACCAAGCAACACCGCATCGAGACCTGGGAAAGCAGCTCCCGCTCTGATGCCCAGCACTAGTGAGACTGAGACTACGGCAGCTTTGCCGGGATTCTCCTTAATCCAATCACGCGCTTTCAGTAGACCTGAGGTGGCAGCGGTTGAGGCCCGCGTAAACTTAGCGCCCGTACCGTAAATTTGAGAAGCTCGATCATAGTAGTTCTTGGCGTCGTCGAGGACTTCACTCGCCTTCTTTCCAGCATCGCCAGCAACATCCCGAAGGACTTCACCGGCCTTTTTCACACCGCGCACGGTTCCGCTTGCCGCGCGCCGAGCCGCTTCACCAACTTCTTCATCGTCTGTCAGTTTTTCAGCCTCAGTGCGTAAACGGTCGGCTCCATTAGCCATTGTCTCCGCGCCACGTTTCGCCGCTTCGCCGGCAGCGCGCTTACCCTCGTCGACAAGATCCGAAATGGAATACTTCTCGTCCAATTCGCGGGCTTTTCGCCGAGCTGCCTGCTGCCATTCATCAAACTTGTCCTTATAATCTGCCATCACAAACCTCTACGTACCGGAGCTGAACTTCCTTTCGCTTTGTACGTCACCAACGGCGGCCGAGTTCGATTTCAGCGTTGGTTGCCCCACCACTTGATCGCGTCCATTTCGCTTAGCCTGATAGAGCAAACTGTCCGCCGCCTTCAGGATATCGACGGAAGTCTGCGCACAAGAAGGACATTCTGCAACTCCAAAGCTGGCAGTAATGTGTCCGGCAGATGGAATAGCCATATCCCTTATTGCTATTCGCAAACGTTCGGCCACCTCCAAACCTCGGCTTAACTCTGTCTCCACAAGCAGGATGGCAAACTCTTCGCCACCAATTCGCGCCGCAAGATCGATGCCCCGAGTTCCCTCCCGCAACACCTTCCCAATAAGGCGTATTGCCTCGTCGCCGGCGTCGTGTCCAAAGCTATCGTTCAGCTGTTTGAATTTGTCGATATCGAGCATTAACAAGCAGAACGGATGGCCCAGACGAAGCGTGCGGTTGACCTCACGCTCAAGTTGTCGTTCAAATCTGCGGCGGTTGGCGAGACCGGTTAAGTGGTCCGTAAACGCAGCTTCTTCACATACGTCCAGGTAGGCTTTAAATTCAAGCAGGGTCCTGGTTCGCGCGAGCAGGAGGTCGAGATCTGTAGGATCGGTTATGTACCCGAGGGCACCCACTTCTGACGCGCGACGAAGATCTTCGACCCGCCGGCTCGCCGCCGTTTGCATGATCACCGGGATAAACTTTGTAAGTGGATTTGCACGAATTCTCTGGGCCAATTCGTAACCATTCATGCGCGGCATCATGACGTCAGTAATAACCAAGTCGGGCTGATAAGACTCGATTGCAGCCAGAGCTTCATCTCCGTCTGTGGCTGTGGTGACGCGATAACCAGCAAGGCACAAGGCGGCCTCCAGCAGGTGCAGTTTGTCGGGATTGTCGTCGACGACGAGTATGTTTGCTTCAGACTCCATATGACTAGAAGATTGGACCGTTATTGTTCTTGCGCCCCTTTTGGCTTCATGCTACAGTTCGGGCCATTCGGTTAATTCGTTTCGTGCCGGCACTCGCCCAAGCATTGAGTCAAGTTCAAATCGCCGAAAAAAGAGCACCCCGGTCACGGGCTTCCTTACAGTACGAGCATCTAACCCGTAGAAGGACCACTTTGGATAGCCGCAGTAATGCTGCAATAACCGATTCACAGAAGTAGCTATAACTCCACCCCCAGAGGGATAGGCAGATGAAAGTCGCGCCAGATCAAAAGCGGGCACGGGACCTGACTCAAAACGACCGTGCGGCCATAATTCATCAACTCGACTTTGGATCCTCACTAAACGATGCCCTCGTTTCAGATCTAGCAAACAGTTCCGTCGTCCTTGATTTTAGGCGCCGTAGATTCGTCTACCGCGCCGGTGAACCGGCTGACTGTTTGTACGCTATTGTAAATGGCCGAGTAAAGCTCTGCCGGATTGACAGTGAATCTGGGCGCGAGGCTGTAATCGACATCCTTCCCGAACGTTCTCTGTTTGGGGAGTCGGCTCTTTATTCGGCTGCGGGACAACGCGCAAATTCCGCAGTCGCCTACGAAAACTCCAGAATTCTGCGTATTCAGGTCGCGGATTTCAAGCGGGGGATGGCTGAGGATGACCGACTTCATGATTACACTTTCCGTTTGATCGGTCAACGGCTTGAGCATGCAGAGCGTCGCCTCGCCGACTTTGCTCTTAATGCGATTCCCGCACGCCTCGACAGGTTGCTTGCCGAGTTCTCCGATCGCTATGGTGTGTCCGAACCCGAAGGTGTTCTCATAGATATTCCCCTTCCTCATCGTGAGATTGCATCAATCGTCGGCTCTACCCGCGAGAGTGTGACAGTGCGCTTGAACGCCATGCGTCGCGAGGGTACGATCGAGTTCGTTAAGCGACGAATTCTGATCAAACGGCCCGCATCTCTGGTATAAAGCGCGGCGCACGGTGACCCTCGAGATACATGAAGTGTCCTACCTGCGGTAAATCAATCGAGTGGAAAGAGAACCCGTTTCGTCCGTTTTGTTCAGAGCGGTGTCAACTTATAGACCTCGGACGTTGGGTCGAAGGTGAGTATCGCGTTCCCGGTGAGCCGCTGCCGGATAATCAAACTTCCGTGGACCATGAAGCTGAGAATGAGATCTAAAATGTCCGATATGCTTCAGCTTGTCGATCAGCTTCATTTGCAAGAAGCCAAAACTGCTGTTCGTACCTGCTCGTTAAGAACCTTTTGTGTTTCGTTACGACAAGCTAAAGCATATCGGACATTGGGTAGCTTGCTGTTGATATGTACCGGTATGCTGTTCTGTGCTTGCAATGGCACTGACCTGAGCAGCAGCACGAACGCTCCAGTTATTTCAAATCCCCCTAAGACAGCTCTGCCGATGCCTCCCTTAAACGGGAAGTCACTGGAGAACATGGGATGGAGCATGACCGACGGAAAACGCAATACGTTCTCCGAGTTCAAGGGGAAGGTGTTGGTTCTCGATTTCTATGCCACGTGGTGTTCGCCTTGTCGTATCAGTATTCCTCATCTGATCAATTTGCAGCGCCGTTACGAAACGCAGGTTAGCGTAATTGGCTTGAATGTTGGCGGTCCAGAAGATGCCGATCGAGTGCCTGGCTTTGCTCGACAGTTTAATATCCAGTATTCACTCGCTGTTCCAGACGATGAACTGGCGGCTTTTCTTTTGGCCGATGTCGACGCCATTCCGCAAACATTTGTTTTCGATCGCAAGGGCCAACTAATACAACGCTTCATCGGCTTCAGCGAACGAACTGGTGAAGAGATTGACCGTATTGTTGAGGCTGCACTCCGTTCCAGTACAGATTGAATTAGACATTTGTTTTAGCTGAGCTCTGAAGATCTGAAATCCGCCGAGGGTCACAAAATGATTCGAGAAAAGTTGATCGAAAAGAGAATCGGTAACCGCACGTCCTTCCGCTGGCGCAGTGAAGAGATTGCGCGAATCGAAGGTCTCAGTGATGCGGTATTCGGTTTTGCTATCACGCTGCTGGTGGTGTCGCTGGAAGTGCCCAAAACCTTCAACGAACTCGCAATAGCCATGAGCGGGTTTGGGGCCTTCGCGATTTGCTTTGGATTGCTGTTTCTCGTTTGGTACAACCAGCACAAGTTTTTTAGACGTTACGGACTTCAGGACACCATCACCATTGTCCTCAACGCTGTCTTACTGTTTCTTGTTCTGTTCTATGTGTATCCCTTGAAGTTCTTGTTTACCTTTCTGGTTAGCATGATTTCCGGCGGACATGGCGAAATCAGACTGCCTAACGGGAACGTGGAATCAATGCTTGAAGGCGAAAGTCAAATGGGGACTTTGATGTTGATTTTTGGCGCCGGTTATCTGGCAATTTTTGTCGTCTTTGTTCTCTTACACCTACATGCCTACCGCAAAAGAAGACAACTCGAACTGACTACCCTGGAATGCTTCGACACGATTAGTAGCATTCAGGAAAGCGGACTGAACTGTCTGATAGCCTTGTTGTCGATATCCCTGGTTTGGTTTGGAGGTTATCGTTACACGGGCTTTGCCGGTATGGCGTACATGTTGACCGGACTGGTCATGGCAGTCCACGGATTCATCATGGGTGCGCGGAGAAGGCGAATCGAAAAACAACTCAATTCTCAACTTGCCGAACCAACATTTGAACCAGAGTTGCAGAGTTAACCTTACAATCTCATCGGTGGAATCGTTTTGAGAAAAGCAAAAATCCTAATCACGCTGGGGCCAGCATCACGTGAACCAGCAATAATCGAACAACTACTCGCCTCCGGTGCAAACGGAGTGCGCATCAACATGTCGCACGGAACTCATGAGGAGAAAGCCGCGGACATCGAACGTGCGCGTATGGCCGCGAGCAAGGCAGGAAGGTCATTGGCCGTACTTGTAGATCTTTCAGGACCCAAGATTCGTACTGGCGAATTGAAGAACGATGAACCAGTAATACTTCAGCGCGGTGCCTTGTTCACAATTACCACTCAGACCATTGAAGGAGATGCTCAAAAGGTATCAACGAACTATCCGGACCTGCCAAGAGTTTTGCATCCGGGAACGCGATTGCTTCTCGATGATGGGGCCATCGCACTTGTTGTTGAAAGTACAACCGATACAGATGTCGTTTGCAGCGTAGTAGACGGAGGAATACTGGGCGAGCGGAAGGGGATAAATCTGCCTGGTGTCGCTTTACCCATCGACTCGCTAACTCAAAAAGACATTGTGGATCTTAAATGGGCCGTGCAGCAGCAAGCAGATTACATTGCGCTGTCGTTTGTACGTCGAGCAAGCGACTGTGAACGGGCAAAGCGTCTAATCATCGAGGCCGGCGGTCGTGCACCACTCATCGCGAAGATTGAGAAGGCTGAGGCGATCGAGCATCTCGATGACATCATATCTGCAGCCGACGGAATCATGGTCGCGAGAGGCGATTTGGGTGTAGAAACGAGCGTGGAGTTAGTGCCTGTCTATCAAAAGAGGATTATCGAAAAATCGGTTGCAGCCGGAAAGATGGTCATCACGGCGACGCAGATGTTGCAGTCAATGGTTAACAATCCACGACCGACTCGTGCCGAAGCATCCGACGTAGCAAATGCGGTTTGGGATGGCACAGACTGCGTGATGCTTTCAAACGAGACCGCTACTGGGGCGTATCCAATCGCGGCGGTCGCCACCATGTCGCGAATTATCGAATCAGCGGAAACCGGACGACAGAAACTGTCTGATAATGCGGCGAAATGGGCCGGCAAACAGTCAGGAAGAGTGAGTCGAGCCTTGTGTGAAGCTGCAGTGTTCGCGGCTGAGGAGATGGGGACAACGGTTACAGCCGTGTTCACTGCCTCAGGGTTAATGGCGCGCCGACTGTCTGCCTTGCGGCCCGAACAACGAATCATCGCTTTGACTAACCGTCCGGAAGTTCTCGGTGAGTTGTCGTTGATTTGGGGCGTCGAACCACTTGTGGTTAGGAAAGCATATTCAACCGAAGAGATGCTCCAGGCGGGTGAACTAACTCTGCTCAAAGCAGGCATCGTTAAAGAGGGTGAGACAATTGTGGTAATGGCTGGCAGACTATCGGGTCTCGGCTTGTCGAGCTCAGTCACTGTATTCACGGTTGCAGGAGATCTAGGTCCACACTTAAGTGAACTTCCGAGTTAACATGTCGGCAGGTGAGCTCTTTGATCTCATCAGACCTGCTGTCAACCTCATCTCAGCGCTTATTTCCACTTGGATTCTAATTTCAGCTAGAAGACGTTTCCGCTTTTGGCAGGGGCTTATTTGGGCGATCGCGACTTTCTTCCTTACGCTGGTGGTCGTGCCACTTTATTTGGTCACGCTACTGATGTGGCGCAAACCAAAGATTCAGTCGATCAACAAGCGCTTCCTCGTCCCCTTGCTCTACTTGACTATGCTTCTCGCCTCGCTCGCGTTTTACACTTATGTCAGTGAAAGGCAAGTCGATATACATCTAACGCGCGCAGCTCTCGCAAAAGTAAACTCGGATACGGTAACCGCGATTCGGGAATATCGAGAAGCGCTGAAACTGGAAAACTCGCCACACACTCATAAGCTGCTGGCTGCAGAGCTAGAGAATGCCCGGTACTTAATGGAAGCTATCACCGAGTTTCGAACCGCTGAGATGGGAGGTGAACCGGACGACGCGATCCACTTTCGACTGGGTGTTCTCCTTGACAAGATTGATCACCCTGGTGAGTCGCTACTTGAATTCAAGAAATTTGTAATGAGTGACACGTGCTTGCAAGTTGATGCTCGGTGTGAGGCGGCGCGGAAAAGAATTGAGGATTTTGAATATCGACAATAGAGGTCTTGGTTCGTTTTGAGTAAATGGCCTTTTTTGAAGTCTCTTTGCACCAGCTCTACGTACCAAGTTTCAAAATCTCTTCTGACAAACTCTTGAGCACCCCCAAGAACAACTAGCCGCTACCCTGCACTCCGCCAGGAGTGCAATGTCTCTGAATCCCGAGAGCGAGAGCCTTGGTTATGCCGCAGCTAGACTTGGCACTTCTAACGAAGTGCCGGCGCTCTGTTCTTTCGTGCTCTTTTGATCCGTCTTCCTAGTTAAGATAAAACCCTGGACGCGTCTTAACAACGAAACGCATCTTCGAACCTGATGAATCCGTTCGCTCCTCTACTTTAGCGCTGACCTTGTGCCATTTAGGCGTGCCTTGACTAGATACTTTTACAACCGCTCGATATTGACTCTGCATCTCCGCCGCAAGAAGTTCAAAGACATCATTAAGACTCACTTCTCGATTGTCGAATTTAAGAAACAACGCACTTGTACCAGAAGCGCTAGTTAATTCATCGATTATGCCTTCTCCTTCCATACCAAGAGAACTTCCAGCAGAAGCGGGATCACTTAGTCCAACACCATACAGCAGAACATCGGATCGTTTTAGTAAGTCGCGAACATCAGTAAACTTGTGCTTGGACGCGTTATCCTGGCCGTCACTAATTACCAACAAAGCACGTTTGGGACGGTGACCTTGCTTAACCTTGTTCATTCCCATTGCTAACGCGTCGTACAGCGCAGTTTCTCGGCCGCGGGTAACTTGACCTAGACCAGCAAAAATAGTTCGAGGATCAGACGTCCAGTCAACAATTAGTTTCGCGGTGCTGGCAAACACAATGACAAAATACTCATTTTGTCCGTGACTACGCTCAAGAAAACGTACAATCCCATCCCCTATCTTGTCCCATCTTTTCTGAGTTTCCTTACTACTTTCGGTCATCATCGACCCTGAAATATCGAAAAGAAGCCCGACGCTAACTGGACCGTTATTACTGAAGGAAACGATTTCGGCCGGTTGTTTATCTATTAGTAAAGTGAAGTCACTTCGCTGTAGACCAGCAACAGGGCGGCCCTTCTTATCGGTAACTGTCAACGTCAACGCGAAGGTATCGTTAGTTTGCTCAGCCGCGAATATCTTTTCCGGATGCGGAGTAGAACCAAGGCTCGCCGACAAAACAAGGAGGAAAATGAGGAATACTGTAATCCTTGAGGTCATCTTCGTATTAATCCAAGAGGAAACGTAGATTTCTAGACTAATCAGGCTGCAACATCCCGCCTACTTCTTTCTTCTTCGCGATTTCAGCAGCAACCTGTTCCGGCGTCTTTTGAGGATCTCGCCAGTTATCCAATATGCCGACTTGGTGCACGCACTGTAGAGTGCAGGTCGGCGCACACCATTTCTCGGTTTTGTATTCACGATCAAAGTCTTCCATCGTGTACTGTTCAAGAGGAATGCCGGGATAGCCGCGTTGCTGTGAACACCAGTGCACCAATCCATCTTCACAAACGTAAAGGTACCGAGCACCCGCTCGACATCGCCAGTTGTAAGGCTTTCCTTCAGCGATGCTGTCCTGGAACCAGTTCAAGCGAGCGTGATCTTTGTTTCCCAGTTTCTTAACCTGCTGAAAAATATCTTTCTCTTTCACCGATAAAGGCTTGAGCGTTCCGTCGCTATCGTGAATCACTCCAACAGTAGTTGAGAAACCGAGTTCGGTTGCACGTTTAGCTACAGTCAATGCGTCGTCCGGGTCCTTTATCCCGCCACCGATAACGGAATTGATGTTCACATGAAAATCTGCGTATTCAGAGAGGTAGCGAAGCTTTTTATCAAGCACCCGCAAACTCTTGCGTGAGACTTCATCAGGCTCAACGTTGTCTATGCTGATTTGCAGATACTCGAGTCCTGCTTTATTGAGACGTTTGATGCGCTCCGGGGTGAAGTAATAGCCATTGGAAATGAGACCCGCAATCATCCCGCACGTGCGTATGTGATGAATGATTTGATCCAATTCCGGGTGCATCATTGGTTCGCCACCGGAGATTGTGACAATTGAAGTTCCCAGGTCTGCAAGCTTGTCCAGACGAGATTTAATTATTTCCAGGTCGACCGGCTTTGATGTGTGGTCGTACTCGTTGCAATAGCCACATGCGAGATTACAGCGACGCATGGGAATAAGATGGGCCAACACAGGATGGCGGCTCGACAGTAACGCGCGAGTAATAAAGCTGGCTTCGCGGACTTTTAGTTTTAGAAACTTGGTTTTTCTCATTACGGCAGATAGCTGTTCACCGAATCAATGGTCCTTACGATTAACGCGAAGCATATGCGACGAGATACAAGAACGCAACACAAAGTAAATACTGACTGGTGCAGTTTGGAATACTCCGCGCTGTTCTCGGTGTAGGTCGGATATTAACAATCCACCAACTGCGTTGGTGGAATTCTCAAACTGCACCACTGCGAAATACTCACTTCAATTCCCTAAAATGAACAAAGGGCTCTGTTTTTTGACAGAGCCCTTCGAGGCTTTTACTTGTAAAGACGTTGCTAGCTCTTGATGACCTTGACGTTTGAATCGAGCTTAACCGGGATATCGTCATTTGAAATCTTCGCATTCTTCTCGATTGAAACCAGACGCATAGTCGTCGCATCGTCATTCTTTTCTACAATCTTGCTCTGCACAGGCATCCCACTCGCGTCAATCCAAACTTCAGCGTATTTATAGCTTGCCCCGCCTTTTGGAACCAGAGTCAGATGAATCGTGCTGATCCCACCCCACAGCGTTTCCTCACGAACATCCTGCAGCGGCTGAAACTTCGCTTCCAGCTGCTGACGTGACATGTACATCATGTCCATGATGCCGCCGGCACTCTTTGGTGCCTTCGACGAACTGCCGACGTAAGCCGTGGCTAAACGCGGTCGAAATAAAACATACTTGCCGTTTTGAACAGCAAGAATCTCATGCTGCGGACTCTTCCACTCAAGACGAACGGAAGCGTTCCTACCAGCTCCCGGTACATACAAAACAATACCGGTTGATTGATCTGAAGTCCCCAGCTGCGAGTTGTATTTCTCCATGTTAATTCCAGCCCGGAGCGACTTCAGATTCGCACGGTTCTTTTCCAATCGATTAAGCACCGAGCTAACCAAGCCGGCGCTCTGACCATTGACTGGGGTCGGGGAAACGGCGATGAACATGGATACAAGCAAAACTGCTATTAGACCCAAGGGAATAAATCTCTTCATAAATGCTCCTTAAACTCATTGCTCCTTTCCCGCGGCTCGCAAAAAACCGTGTAATTATAGGGAAAGGTCAACGTATGTCAACCTCGAGGCTGATGGTCTTGCCATCTGAGCCGACTACTTTTCGAACAGCAACCACCTCCACGTTCGTTCGACCCGTTAGTACCCGTACACGCTGTTCTATTTGACCTCTATCTTCTCCATTTATAACAACTTCGGGACCTAATACCAGGGTCCGAGCGATTGGGCTTTGATGCTCTTTCGCAGGGGCCCGTTCGCCACTCGCTAGCCAGCTTTTTGGTGTCAAAAAGATAAAGACCAAAATGACGACACAAAGCAGATCCCATTGCCAGGTGTTTCGTGCGTAATTCCAGAAGAAGATCTTTTTCAGCGTGGTAAGCAGGCCTCGCACATCCCTCAAGCTTGCAAGTGATCAGCCACGAAGACCGCGGCTGGCGGGTGATTAGATTCTAACGGTCAAAGATTGGTCTGTAAACGGGTTTGTTTACAATCGCACGGTGGGCTGATGTTCAACGATGTGGCCATCCCGCATTTGGATTATGCGACGACACATGGCTGCAGCCTCCGGATTGTGGGTGATCATTATGATCGTCTGGTGAAAGCGGTAGTTCAACTCCTGGAACATGTTAAGGACCAAAGCGGAGTTCTCGGAGTCGAGATTACCGGTCGGTTCATCAGCTAAAACAATCGCTGGACGCGTTACAACAGCGCGGGCTAGTGCTACACGTTGTTGCTCGCCGCCGGACAGCTCAAGCGGTTTGTGATGAAGCTTATCCTCGAGTCCGAGAAGCTTCAGGACCTCCCGCCGGCGTCCCGGTTCTTCACCTCCGTTGCCATGAATTCGCTCCGCTAGTCGGAGATTTCCTTCGGCGGTTAGTGTCGGAAAAAGGTTAAATCTTTGGAAAACAAATCCGATCTTCTTGCGCCGAACTGCAGTTCGCTTGGCATCTGAGGCAGCAGTAATATCCTCGCCATCAATGACAATCCGACCACTTGTTGGCGTCAACAGGCCACCCAACAAATGCAGCATGGTTGATTTTCCGCAACCTGAGGGGCCCATGATGGCTACAAATTCGCCCTCCTGGACTTCCAGGGATACGCCACGCAGCGCTGGTACATCGACCTTTCCTATTCGATAGACCTTTTCCAGGTTCTCAGCTTGTAGAATTGTTCGCATCGAAAATTTGCGTCCGTTTGAAATGCGCTCGGCACGCTTCAGATAGGTCCAACGGATAGCGGCAAACCTACACAAAAACTGGATGCCAGAATCAAGCAGCTGATGTTAATACATTGCAGTGCTGATATCTACCATCCACGGCTGACTAGTGATTCGCAGTTACTTTTTTGTTCTTCTCCGCATCAAGATCAACTTCGGGTAACTGCCATTTGTTTTGCAAGACGAATGCCTCAGGCCGGTAGTCCCTATCCAACTCGACTGAACCCGGATCTTGATAGCTTAGACTGAGTCGGTATTGATCCTGCGGGCGCGTGAGCTGGATTCGACTCGGCATTAACACCGGTTCAGCATTCCCGATTGGTTTCTCATCAAAATACGAAACATCGGTAATTATCTGACCCTGACCATCGAATGTTTGCAACCGCGCCAAACGGATCCTATCTACCCGATCAAACCAAAAGCGCCGGAGTACCTGCGTGTCACCACCTTTGGGCTCAGAAAGTTCTTCCAACAGATAATACCCGCGCATTACGCGCGCACCTTTTTTCGCTTGTGGTCGAGTGTCTGGTTCCTCCTGGTAGAATTCACTCAGCGAATAAATGAGGCCGCGACCAGAGTCAATCGGGTGAATCATGAATGCATCAGTTAAATGTTGTGGACGGAGATTCGAGAGCGCGCTGACGGTTTCTTTCTCTCCCTTTGGTCTGTTTTTACTGGCAGGCGTAGAATCAGCGCTGTGATTGAGCCGGGGATAAACAGCGCTATTAGTTCCCTTCACAAAACGCTTGTACTTCTCGTCGCCCTGTAGCACAGCAACTGCGAAATGCTCGCCGTCGGAGGCCATCTGCGCAATGTCAACGATCGTGAAGGTAAGGGCCAGGTAAATCTTGCCAGGTCGTTGGATGGTTAAGTTTCCATCGACCTGGCGGTACTTTTCCGCGATCCCGACCGAAGCAAACGAAGTATCCTCAAACTGAATATCAACTTTGCCGTGAATAGACTTCACCGCAGCCAGTCGGTTTACCTCCCGGACGAGATCATCTTTTTTGGCGTCCTTACGAGGAAGGAGCGGCGGTACTTGAACCTTCTTGTGTGCACCAAAAAGACCGCAGCCTGTTGTACCAAAGGTGATCGCGATTGCGGCAAGTAAGATCAGCAATCGCAAAAGAGCAATTCTGGCGCTGGGATACTTGAGCATTAGACAAGCCTTAGGGCGCAAAATAATACGGCAAACGCCAGTTAATCGCGAAATTGAGTTCAAGCTAGCAAACAAGACTTTTTATTGTCAACGAAGGGGTCTAGTACCAATTCACTTGTTTTAATCCAGCTCCAGCGGAGGCTTGTCGAACCTCTTGCGCAAACGGTTAATGGTGTTAACAATCTCTCCTCTGCTCAACAACTTTCGTTCCAAAGCACGCTTACCCGGAAAGTCCAGCAGCATCACTCCCAACAAAATCGTAAGTAGACCCTGACCCGGCACACCAGGTAGTGAAAGGACGATGCCGATCGCGACAAGTAGTATTCCCAGAATATTCTTGCCGATCACTTGAGCTGCGCGTAGCGCCGGTTTAGGACCTGCCCAGAATTTTGTTTGGCGATTTGTCTTAAAGTAATCAGCGGGGATCTTTACCAGAATCAGAGACACGATTCCGAGGCTAACAGCGAAGGTCACTACAAAGATTAGAACTCCGACAATAACTCCGCGCCAAGTAAGGGAACTGGTGAACTCTAGTAACCAATCCATCATGATCAACCAGAGCTACACAATTCGCCTCGCGCTTCGACCAGGGAACGGATGAGTTGCTCGACCTTCTCTCGGGCAACGCCTTCAAGCTGGAAATCTGGATTCTTCGCAACGTCCCAAAACTCATCTAACCCGCGAGCCCCTGCCCGCTCAAGGGAAAGCACCTGCATCAATAGGTCCAGGATATCAGCTGCCTTTACTAATCGAGCCTCGACACTCTCTCGGAGCTCATAGTCGTTATAAAGTCCGTCATAGCGCACTGGATTGCTCAAATGACGGACCATATCGCCAAATGCCGCGCTCTCGGCCCGTCGTCTGGTGTCCGCTCCAAAATAGTCAGTCGCGGTACGGGGCATATCGCCCACACGAGCTTCGGCCCAATCATGAAGCAAGGCGATCCTAATTAACTTTTCAATGTCAACCTCCACACCGTGAGTTTGCAGTTCATCGGCCAGCAGCATCGCCGTCACCGCAACCCCAAACGAATGTGCCGCGACCGACTCTGTTCCATTTGGCAGTCCACGCAGAACCCAACCCGTGCGATCAAGCCGCTTCAAGCGCTGAAGTTCGAGCAAAGTTGAGATCACCGACATTACTGTAACATGTCCGCCTCTCGGATAAGCTTCGTGAACCTATGCTCAAGTGGTAGACGTGCGTAATCCCAGAAACCCCGGCGGGTTCTGCGCGAACGTGAAAAGTCGTCGTCCTCAGCTAGGAAACCTCAACTAAAGACGACGACGGAGTTTCAGTGTAACTGAATGTCAGTTTTTGGTCACAGTGGCAGATTGACTGACAACCAAATTGAATGTTGTACCTTTTTCCAGTCGAAGATTGTCGCCGCGCACAGAAAGAACCGAACCAGTGGCGATTGACGCATCGGTCGATTCACTAATTTGGATTCGACCGATTGCTCGACTTGTCCCCCCGGCAACTGCACCCGTCGCGTTAGCGGCTCCGTTCACGGTCGACCCAACAGCTGTTGTCGTGCGACCCAATACATCCTGGGTCGAACTGGTAGTACCACTGACTACGCCACCAACTGAACTTGTGACCCCCCCAAGAAGACCGCCACCACTCTGTCCACGCTGTGTACTCGATGTACTGCGCATCGATCCACTAGAGCTGCTACTCATATCGTCGCCACTAGAGCTGCTACTCATATCGTCGCTCAAAATGTCGCGATTACCGCCTTGTGCTGCAACCTGCCCATGAACGACTGAGACGATACTGGCCGTAATCGGAACCTCTAAGGAATTGCTCTCGAGCCGATCGAAGAGAATGCCTAATCTGGATTCATTGTCAGTTTTGCTTTTCTGTGCGACCTCTGTGATGTGACCAAACAAGCGTGCTCCTTTATTAACCAGGGTCCGCCCATTTGACCTAATTGCCTGAGTCGTCCTTAGCACAACTTGATCACCAACTTTGGCCTTTCTAACGTCGACACTGTTCTGAAGTTCACCGGCAATGCGGGTGCCGTTGGCTAATTCGAGCGTCTTGTCACTCTTGTTCGCCAATACAGCTGTCGCGCTAGTGGCGGTTGTGCGTGTGCGCGTGGTGGCTTCTTGAGAGTAAACAGCTACCCACCAGACCAACAAAAGAGTTATCGACAACGTCAACTTCTTCATTTGTTCACCTCATGCGATACGCCGCGTCGGGTCGGCGGTTGAAAAGGTTCAATTCACGGGGAGGTTGGATTGGGCGCTGTCTAGTCCATCTCCAGCTAATGAAAGATGCCCGACATCTTAAAAACGGTTGGCCAAGGATAGGCAATGGCAGGCTTGCAAATATGTTGCAAGGCTTCGACAATTAGATACTGGGAGATCTGAAATCGGCAAAGTTCAGAGCAGTATCGGTAGGGGAATGAGGAGGAGTTTGAATTTAGAGACGGACTGACGCTAACTTACCTGCAAGGCGAGTGCTCACAACCGCAGCCGATTTCTGCTACTCCTGATTTCTCCGCATTCTCACAATATTCGCTGCAGTATTTTTCATCGCTGCTAACTACACAGTCGCAAGTTGGATGTCCACACTTCCGTTCATTCTCTGCCATAATACTCTCGCTTTCCCGGGGGTCGAAACAATGCTAGAACTCGGCAGAGTAGCGGTCAAGGAAACGGTCTGAAATCAAGGCCCTTCTCGAACAATTATTGTGCGTTGCTTTCCACCAACGTCGAGCGTCAAAGGCTTATCCAATTGTAGGGGATGCTGTTCGCCATCGATGCTAATCACCAAGCGCGCAGTTGTGGGCGTTGCCCCGGGAACAACTCTTGGCACTAAGTTAGTGGCAACAAGCCTCCAACTAGTTGGCGAACAACGAATGCGAATTCCCGGAGTGTCGGTCTCAAACGATTCATTGGCAGCTAATGCATCTGCCTTAAAGAGTCCTTCGCCGCAGCGAACTCCAGCACTATCGTAAAACGTTACGATTCCGGATGCGAAGGCGTACGCCTGGGCACTCGTGTTGCGCACAACCAGACGAGTATTGGTGACAGGAGTATCCGGAGCGCCGTTGAGTCCCGTTGTGATGAGACTGGCTTCCAGGGCTGAAGCACCAGTGGCGTCAAAAGCCACGGCCGGTTCGCTCAGCGAAACTCGTTTCTCATTTGAGGTTGTGTTTTGTTGCGCAGCTGTTACCGGCGCGATGCACAACATAAGCACTATCACAAACTTTTTCATTGCGCCTCCCTTTCCACTTCCAGACTTGTTTATGTCCACTTAGTCGATCGTCTTTGCGTACATCAACTGATCAATAGTTTTTCCATCCTTGGTGACGCTCTTCACCAAACGACCTTCATAAGTGTAACCCGCCTTTTCCAGAACACGCGCGGACGCAGGGTTCCAGTCAAAAACATGAGCGTACAACCGGCAAAGATCAAACGAAGCAAAAGCATATTCACTTACCGCCGCTAATGCTTCAGTTGCCAATCCGCGACCCCAAAACTGTTCGCCCAGCCAATATCCGATTTCTGCTGAACGATACGACACATCAGCCTGCATGGAGAAACCAATGCCGCCAATTGCTTCGTCGTTTAGTGCTATCGCAAAGTTCGTTTCTGGTTTTGATCCGACAACCATCTCTAACCAGATTCGAGCATCATTATGCGTGTACGGATGAGGAAATCTATCCCTAAGATTGAGCCAAACATTCCGATTGTTGGCATGGTAGACGAGTGAGTCTCGGTCTTTCCAACTCCAACTTCGAACAACGCAGGATGCTAACACTAACTTCATCTGTTTTGAGCGCGAATCACGGAGCGGGAAGCACCGGTAAAACTGCAGCGCCGCGCGGCATTACAAAACCGGCGTCACAACTCGATGTTGCTTTGAGCGCAACTTCAAGGGTCTCGACAGGAATCATTCGCATGCGTTTGACATCTTCCGCCGCCAGATCAGACACAAGATAGACGCGATGACGTTCTGCTTTCGTTAATAGCGACCAGGCCGTTTGACCATTAACCTCGTACTCACGCAGGAGTCGTTTTTCAAGTGCCAACGAGTCGACACTCTCAAACCATTTCAAAAAGTCCGGACGCCCAAATCCATCGCGGCATTCCGCCAGTAAGATAATTGAGCCACCTTCCTTGCAAGCCTGGGAGGCCATGTCGAGTGCTTTGTGAGCTTGAATCAAATTGATGTCATGCGGGAAGCCACCACAGCTCACAATCACCAGCTCACGTGGAGCCGAAATCTCAATCGAATGGTTGGTGAAATACTGTTCACAGCCATGTCGATGCGCCAGGCGCCAGTCTCCGCAGTAAATACCGACAGCACGTTTCTGCTCGTCAACAATCGTGTTGATTCCAAACGCCGGCCCGACAAGTTTGGTGACACGCTCGCACTCCTCATGAACGGCATTCCCCTCGAGCAAACCAGTGCCCACACCGGACTTGCGGCCACCCTTCTCAAAATCGAGTGCCAGTATGTGTGTGCCCTCAATCGTCTTCGCCGATGCAAGTCCAGGACATACGGATTTTCGACCTCCGGTAAAACCAGCAAAGTAGTGAAAACCGATGCCTCCGATCAGAATTATCTGCGCATACTCGTTGAGCGCCTTGTTGACTTCAACTGGAACACCTCGTTCAGTTGTCCCCAGGGACATCAGTAAGCTTGGATTGTACGCGTCATGCACCAACGTACGGACTCGTTGAATTATGAATGGAGTCAGCAGGTCAACCTTTTCTTGTTCGGTTACCGCTCGGTGAATTCCGGTGGCAAAGATAATTGCTAGATTGGCCGGTGAGACTCCCGACTGGATCAGCCGGCGAACTACTAAGTTAACGATCTGAGCACTTGCAGTCGCTCGGGTGGCATCAGATACGACAAGCAGAACTGACTCTTCTGATCTGATCAACTCATCCAAGGGAGCCGAGGCGATTGGGGAATCTAACGCATTACCGATGGCTACATCGCTGAGTGTTGTCTCGCTTGAAGAGTTGATCGAGAGTACGGAGAATCTATCTTCGTCAACATTGAGGGTAAATGCCCGTTGTCCATAAGCAAGTTCGATCGGTCTCATAGTGCTAACGGTTCATAACCCGAATTCGACCATTGCTTTTTCAATCACATGAAGTGATGCAAAGTCCGTCTCACCCGCAGTTCGCGCTTCAGCAAGCCATTTGCGCAATTTCCGAGCTTCCTCAATCGATCCAATACGACATGCCCCCGTTAGTGCAAGTGTCACCAAAGCATCGGGAGCGCCATGGGTAACCAGCGCCGCCTGCAGCGCTGCCTGCTCACGCAGATCCAGAGTTAGGAGGAGATTGAGTTCCATTGCGCCGAATAGGTCTTATAGGTCCTATCCACAATCCTTAGTTCCTATCAGACTTAAAACACGCTGTACCGTTGTTGCAGAAGTGAAATGTCTCATCCTCGAAATCAGGAGTCTCCATCTGGATCGTCAGATGATCAACTCCAAATCGATCGTGCAATTTGGTTCGTAGCTCTTTCAGCAAGTCAGGTTGGGAAATGCTAACGGAGTGAATTACGTGTGCACTGAGCGCATCACGACCCGAGGTGATTGTCCACACGTGAAGGTCGTGCACATCGTTCACTCCTGAGGTGGCAAGAATTGCATCCTCCACCGCCGCCAGATTAATATGCGCTGGCGTTCCTTCCAACAACACGTTTGTTGAGTCTCGTATTAATCGTACTGAGCCCCAAATGATGAGTAAACTAATGAGCACACTAAAAAGCGGATCGGCAGCGTACCAGCCAAAAAACATCATGCACGCGCCCGCTACGATCGCTGCGACCGAACCCAAGGCATCGCCTACTACGTGCCACCAAGCCCCGCGAATGTTCAGATCAATTTCGTCGTGTCCATGGAGGATCCACGCGCTGAGTAGATTCACTACTAGACCACCAGCAGCAACCAACATCATAGGTCCACTCCGAACCACCGGCGGTGAGAGCCAACGTTCATAAGCCCCATAAAAAATCAGCAGCGCGATCACTACTAGCGCAACCCCATTCACCAGAGCCGCAATAATTTCGAGTCTGTAGTATCCAAACGTTTTCCTTGATGTCGCTGGCCTGGAGGCAAACCATACGGAGGTCAGTGCCAGTATTAATGCCGCCGCATCCGTTAACATGTGGCCGGCATCGGCAAGTAGAGCTAAAGAGCCGGTCCAGAAACCACCAATCACTTCGGCGATCATGTAAGACGACGTTAGCACCAGCACTATGCTGAGTCGGCGCCAACTGTCAGACGAACGCGCACGATAGTGATCATGCCTTTCACCTCCGTTAGTCGCTTCTCTTAAACCGTCTGTAGCCATGTCTGATGATTACTGGTGCTCGATAAGAGTAACAAATTCGAACTTGGCATGACAGATGTCCAGGTTGCACAAATCTTTTTGGGAAGTGCTGACTCTGTTGAAGTCCTACCGCTTCGCGGTAGATTCTGAACACAAAAAAGGGCCACTAATAAACGTGGGCCCTCTAAACTGTTTTCTTGACTGCGAACTACAGTGCGCTCAAATTGAGCGCTTGGTTAAATTCACGATAGAGCTCGTTGTATTCCCTGAAAGCAACTTCCAGTAGACGAGGCAGATTGTCGATCTCGCTGAGGTGAACAACAGCATTCACGTTATTGAGAAACGCGGCGTGGGCATCCATCGTTCTGAGAGAGGGTGATACGAGGACGAAGAAAAGTCGTCGTCGTTGAGCCGGTCGCAGGATATTTATTTCTCGAACAACAAATGCGGCGCCCTGCTCGGCAGGATCAAACTGTGGCTCGAGCAAGACCAGGTCCATCTGTTTAGCTCGCATCGTCTCGACTGCCTGGCGAGTATCCTCAGGCAAAAAAACTTCATATCCATTCTCGGTGAGACAGCGCGCTATGTTCTCTCGATATTGCAATGCTGTGCAGACGAGGGCTTTACGCCGACTCCAAGAGGGACGAGTGTTTGGCTTCGCACCCGCATGTCGACTGCCTTTGGAGAGAAGATCCATCAACATTTGAATCGCCTCGTCTGCCCCAGGAGCTTCTTCCGGATCAGCAACTGTCGACAGCTTGTACGCTGGCGCGGTAGCTTGATCATATCTGGGATGTTCCGTTGACGGGGATACGCCCAGACCCAGGGCGCTCTGCTCCGAGGCAGGACTTGAACTGTTGGAGTTGACCATGCTCCTGCATTTTGGACACCGGATTGTGAATGCGCCCGCTGGTGACTTGTCCTCGTCAATTTGCAAGCGTGTGGAGCAGTTTTGGCAAACAATGATCATAGGTTTACGGAAATGCTATTCGATTAGGCCAAGCATTGAGCCAGAATCGGAAAAAGCGCCTACAGGCATGCGGTCGACTTCGCGGCGAATGAAGTCTTCTGCTGCGGTCATGCCTTTCAGCGATAGCAGGAGGTTGTTCTGATTTGTCGCAAACGCGAGCCCGTCTTCCAAACTAACTGTCTTTGACTCAATCAACTCCTTAATAATGGTGTCGAAATCCTGCATACCATCCAGTTTTCCGTCACGCATGGCATCCAGTAGAGACTTCCCTTCGACTTCACCAGCTTCGATATACTCGCGAGTTCGCGGACTCGATCTCAATATCTCGACGGCAGCAACGCGACCACGGCCGTCTGCACGTGGGATCAAACGTTGCGAAACGATGTAACGAAAAGTTTGTGCGAGCCGGGTACGGATTACTGGCTCTTCGTTCTTGGGATAGAGGCCGATGATTCGATCCACAGTTTTTGCGGCATCGATGGTGTGCAGAGTTGATAGGACAAGGTGACCGGTCTCAGCGGCTTCCAGCGCAATCTCGGTGGTCTCGAAGTCTCGCATCTCGCCGATCAGTATCACCTTGGGTGCCTGTCTCAAAGATGCGCGCAACGCCGAGGGAAAATCCTTCGTATCGTGACCAACTTCTCGCTGATTGATTGTCGAATTCTTGTGTGAGTGCAAGAACTCAATTGGATCCTCGATGGTGACCACGTGATAGTGCTTTTTCTCGTTAATTGCGTCGATAATCGCTGCCTGAGTGGAACTTTTACCAGAACCAGTCGGCCCAGTAACGAGAACCAGTCCGTTTCTCAACTCGGATATATCATTCAAATGGGTGGGTAGGCCCAGCGATTTTACTGTGGGAACATCCGTCGGGATCACCCGCATTACGATTGAATAAACGCCACGCTGCTGGAAAATATTGACGCGAAAACGAGCTCGTGAGGGCAAGGAGTAGCTCAGGTCGGCAGTGCCGGTTCTGGCCAGGCGTTCAGCTGCATCCGGGTTGCCATGTAACAGTGTCAGCGCAATTATTTCGGTTTGGTATGGCGTGAGCTTTTGCATCCCCAATGGCTGAACTGGCGTCAATTTACCATTGATCTCGATTTGAGGAAGTTGACCAACTGAGAAGTTCAGGTCGCTGATCTTGTCCGAGACCAGCAACATTCGCTCAATTATTGGAGGCAGATCGAAGAAGCTCATTTGTTATCGGAACTCCGCGGGGTGACCGGCTGAAGGCTAACGCCTGGAGGGTGTGGGATCGTCGGCAGCACGGCAAGCTCCAAAATCCCAGTGCGGATTCTCGCGCATAACACTGCTTAACGCAAGTAAAAATTGTTGAATACCTCAAAAATCTTCCAGAGTTTGTAGGAGGCTGGCCGTACGCGCCGTGATTTCGACAGGCTCGGCGAGCAAGGAGCTGATGAGGGCCACGGAATCTGCCCCCGCTGCGATTACTTCTGACGCATTCACCTCTGTGATTCCGCCGATGGCGACGAGGGGAAAGCTACCAATAGCCTGACGAACCTCACGTACACCAGACAGCCCCAGGTGAGGGGCGGTGTCTCCCTTTGTTTGAGTAGGAAAAATCGGCCCTACGGCAATGTAGTCGATCGGAAGTGCCAGGGCGCTGGTAGCCTGCCATCGATCATGAGTGGAAAACCCGATAATTGCCTGAGGGCCCAAAAGCGCACGCGCCGACGCAGGCGGTAGATCGTCCTGTCCCAGATGAACTCCGTCGGCACCTATCGACATCGCCAGGTCTACTCGGTCGTTTATGATCAATTTAACTCCGCGGTCGCGCGCGTTGATGATTGCAGCCTGGGCCTCAGCAAAAAAGTCACGAACTGCCATGACCTTCTCACGCAGTTGCACCAATGCAGCCCCACCCGCAGACAACCGCTTAACCTGTTCGGCATGAGATAAACCGGTCAATCTAACATCTGTCAGTGGGTAAACGCTGGGAAGGAGAAAGGACATCGTCGTTAAGTCTCAGACGATTCTTTTCGCTTTGGGCGCTGATTAGCCGTCAATACTCGCTTGCGCAAACGAATGCTCTGGGGAGTTACCTCTACGAGCTCATCATCGCTGATAAATTCCAATGCCTGCTCGAGTGATAGTTCCTTCGGAGGAACCAGACGCATGGCTTCATCGGCGCTGGCAGCTCGCATGTTGGTGAGTTTCTTTTCCTTGATCGCATTTACGTCTAAATCAACCGGGCGTGCGTTCTCACCAACGATCATGCCTTCGTACACTTTCGTACCGGGTCTGACGAACAGCGTTCCCCGCTCCTGCAAGTTATACAAGGCGTACGTTGTGGTTTCCCCAACACGATCGGCAACCAGGGATCCGGTAGCGCGGCCGCGCAGCGAGCCTTGCCACTCGCCCCAGCGCAGGAACATCGTATTCAACAAACCAGTTCCCTTAGTTTCGGTGAGAAACTCATTTCGAAAACCAATCAGCCCTCGGGAAGGTGTCTCGAACTCAAGTCGAACCCGTCCAGTTCCATGGTTAACCATCCTCGTCATTTGCCCTTTGCGACGGCCCAGCGCTTCGGTGACTACGCCGATAAACTCGTCCGGACAATCGACGACAACGACTTCGATCGGTTCAAGTGTTCTACCATCAAGCTCGCGAGTGATCGCCTCCGGCTTTGAGACCTGCAGCTCATAGCCCTCGCGCCGCATCATCTCAATGAGAATAGCTAACTGAAGCTCGCCGCGTCCGGAAACTTTGAACTGCTCAGGTGAGTCAGTCTCTTCAACACGGATAGCAACATTTCCGAGTATCTCTTTGTCCAAACGCTCTTTGACCTGGCGAGAAGTAACATACTTTCCTTCGCGTCCCGCAAACGGTGAATTGTTGACGCCGAAGATCATTGCAATCGTTGGCTCATCTACCGCGATCACAGGCAGTGGATGAGGATTCTCTACGGAAGTTATCGTGTCGCCAATATTGATATTCTCAATGCCGGCGAGCGCAACAATTTCTCCGAAGCCCGCTCGATCTACAGACTCACGTTTAAGGCCCTCGAAGACGTAGAGTTGAGTTACTCGAGTTTTTTGTACGGAACCATCCGGTTTGACGACAGCAATCTGATCTCCGATTGCTATCTCACCTGAAAAGATGCGACCGATTGCGAGGCGACCGACGTAATCGTTGTAGTCTAAGTTGGCAACCAGCAACTGGAGCGAATCTGATCTTTGCTCGCGTGGCTCTGGTATCGTTTCTACTATCTGTTCAAACAACGCTTGAAGATTGTTTGAGTCCTCCTCCAAATGTCGCTTCGCAATTCCCTCGCGCGAAATCGCATACAGAATGGGAAACTCGATTTGTTCATCCGTAGCATCGAGATCCAGAAACAACTCATAGATTTCATCGACAACCTCCGCTGGTCGAGCATCGTGGCGGTCGATCTTGTTTACGACTGCTATTGCCGGCAGTCGGGCTTCGAGTGCCTTTCGCAGAACAAAACGTGTTTGAGGCAAACAACCCTCGGCAGCGTCAACCAGCAGCATTACTCCGTCTACCATCTTTAGAACGCGTTCGACTTCGCCGCCAAAGTCAGCGTGTCCCGGCGTGTCTACGATATTGATCTTCACCTCGCGATAACGCACCGCCGTATTCTTCGCCATGATGGTTATGCCCCGTTCGCGCTCCAAGTCCATCGAGTCCATCACTCGCTCGCGCACTTGCTCGTTTTCGCGAAAAGTACCGGACTGCCGAAGCATGGCATCCACCAGAGTTGTTTTCCCGTGGTCGACGTGGGCAATTATCGCAATGTTTCTAATGTCTTTTCTTGGCTGCATCACTAAGTTGAAACTTTCGGTGTTCTAAGAAATGGGTATCTTAGCATCTCGATGCGAAAACTGTGATTCCCATTGGAATTGTTCGAGGAGAATCGGGAGGGCTCTACCGAAACATACCAGTCTGTCTGAGTGCTTCGCCGAGTACCATCGCGACCGATGTGGCTAGATTCAAGCTGCGCACCTGAGGATTGAGGATTGGTATTTTCAGACAGTTTTGCCAGTTCGCGCGCAGGAGAGTTTCGGGCAAGCCGCGAGTTTCTCGGCCAAACACCAGGCAGTCGTCTGTAGCAAATGACCAATTTGTGTAAGACACTTCAGCTTTTGTTGTCAGGTAAACGAATCGGGCTTCGGACAAGGCTGACTGTAGTGCCTCCAGGTTCGCATGTCGTTCCAACGTCACTTGCGGCCAATAATCAAGACCCGCACGTTTGACCGCGCGGTCGTCCATGCGAAAACCAGGCACGCCAACGATATGCAACGGAACCCGGGTGGCCGCACACAGTCTTGCGATGTTACCGGTATTCGGTGGTATCTCAGGTTCAACTAATGCGACTCTGATCATCGAGTTCTAGATCCCGGTTTACGAAGAGGGACTTAGATCACAAAAAGAAACGACGAGCTTCGCTTGAAGGTCTCGTCGTTTCTTTTGTAAGGCCCCAGTGGCCTCAGATGTTTGTGTGCGCCGGTGGAAGGCTTGCTGTGTAACCTGCTGGTTCGAGTTATCTCTTCTTTGCGGCTTTCTTGGTTCCGCCCTTCTTCGCGCCGCCCTTCTTGGCGCCACCCTTTTTCGCTGCTTTCTTTCCACCTTTTTTAGTTGCCATAGCTTCTATGTGCTCCTTCTTTCGAGATTGGTTTTATTGTTTTTCTTCATGACCACAAGATAGTGTGTTTGACTTCGTCTTGTGGGCTAGAGTAAACGGCGCACAACATCTTGCTATATAAACGTAATTGTCACAGATGTCAATAACTTATTACTGATCACGTGAAATATTTTCAATGCCGCTCTCCACGGATTTTGTGCTTGCGACGCCATTGCCAGAGTGCTGATGCAAGACCATCTGTGATGATCTAATGAGCCTCATCTCGAGAGGAAAAAGAAAGTCTTTAGTATTGAGTTGAAGCAGGTTGAGATCGAGATGCGATGAATGAAGGGTTGAAGATTTGATAAAGGGGACCTACATCTTCAGTTTCGAAATAGCGGTGTGAAGATCCATCCATCGTGACTTTCAATTCCATATAAGGTGAGTACTGACGATCGTCTGCTACGACTTGCAACGCCGACGAATGGTCCACTTGAATCGTCGCCGGCAGAAGAGGAGCTACTGGACTTTGAGGTGGTTCCCGTATTTAGCAAAGTGGTCATCTGTGGAACTGCAAATTGTTGCAACTGCGCCATTTCCCGGTCGTTTCTGGGTGGCGGTAGGATCGTTCCCGCGTAGCTGTAGACGCTTTGTTGAAAGTCGATAAGTTCCTCACTTCGCGGATGAATAAAGCGCCATTCTCCCTCCAGGGTAAGTGGATCCCGAGCAGCACTTGCTCGCAAAATTTGTATGGATTTGGATCCACCCGGTTTCGGTAATCCCTGTAGTAACTGGTCCATCGATGAAGGTAATGCTTGATCACCAACCACGCGATTGACGTTGACACGATACTTGTAGTAAGCGCGGATCGCATCTGCCACTTGCTCACCACGGAAGATCGCTTCCTTCTCTCGATCACGTTGTGATTGTTGTTGCAGACTCGGTGCAACCGCCATCGCAAACAGAGCCACCACGGACATCAGAGCGAGCAAGGCTACGAGCGTGTAACCCCCTTCAGAGCGGGTGGCAGACGCGCGGAAGTCACTCAAACCGACGACCGAGGCCGTGTGTCGACACCCTAATATCTTGTGGTGTTGATCAAAGCTTGGGTTCATCATCTTCAGCATCAACTCGCGGCGTTGGTCGCGATGTTGGAGACCCCGCGGTCTTTTCTCCTTCGGTCATCGCCAGCGAGTGCCTAATCTTCAAATTCGTATCAACGAAGACGACTTCCTTCTCTGAGATGCTGGTAACTCGAAATCGTTGGCTCAAAAGGTCTCCACGCTGAACACTGAGAATCTCTTTATTGTTTTTGTCTTGAAGCAGTGCCGTGTCGACGTGATGAGGGGTTCCAAAGATACCCACATAGGAGTAGTTTGGAGTCGGCGGAGGTGCGACCGTTAATCCAATTTGGTTGGAATACTCTCTGGCATCTGGCGTTCTTACTTTGATTTGACGAAGACCTGGAATGGCTATCATCGCCGCCGTTACCGAAGCCGACATTTGCTGCGGTCCCTTGTACTTCGTCGGCAATTCTCGTTCGTCGAAAAAGATTCGCATCTCAGATGTGAATCTGTCACCTGCAACTTCTAGCGTGAAGTCAGTCGTCTTGGCATAAACATTGGCCGGAGAAATCGACGCAAGCAGAACCGGGGGCGTAGGAGTAGGTGTAGGTGGTTGCGTCGGAGATGGGGCTGCAGGCGGTTTTTCATAATAGGCAAATATGTTCCGCCTCGGCTCCGGCACGATGGGTATAGCCGTGGATACTTTTATGATCTTCAGGTCACTAACGCTGTCGACTTGCGGTGCGCTTGAAATATCTGAGGCTTGGGCGCCACGCGGCCGGCTGCCTGGCCCTTGCGAAGTTGTGATCGGTTTAGTAGCCGACGGTTTCGCACTGCCAAAGCCGATAAACGTCCACCACAGGAACAGTATTGCAATGAAGCCAAGGGCGGCAGCCCAAATGAGCTTTTTCTTTTCACCGGGCTTCGTAAAATCGGCTAACTCCATTATCGCTCCTGACCTGCACTTTCACTGCCCTCAGCCGCTTCACGCTGAAAATACATTGCCATGTTTAGTTGAAGACTAACCAGCGAACCGCGGGATCCTGAACCAGATTCGGGTGTAACCGCGACCTGTGAACTATTCTCAGCGCGCTGAAGCTCAACTTCATTGATGATGACGAATTGCTTGGTCCGTTCAATCTCCTGAATAAAGCGTCTGAGGTTTTGATAAGAACCTTCAATAGTCACCAGCACGCCGATTCCGGGATAAACACTTTGCCACTTTGTACCCGCCGAAGTGCCTGGTGTGACCTTCGCCCCGACTGGCTCGAGCGCTGCGTACGTTGGACCGGACGTATTGCGTAAACCGTTTTTCAATATCAGCCGGTTTAATTCGCCGTAGAGTTCCATCCGTCCTTCGTCCTGTTTTGTTAGACTAATCTTTTCAAACTTCTCGATGCTCACCTTAATCTCATTAACCGTCTCTTCAGTATTCTGGTCCTCGTTCACAATACCCCTGAGCTTCGCTAGATTATTCTGTAATTGATTTCGATCGGATTGAAGCGTTGCGCGGCGGGACCTGGCGGGAACGGCAAAGTAAAGATAACTGAACAGCACAAGTACGAGTACGAAACAACTAACGGTCAGGGCAACCAGCTCCGCGGGCCCAAACATCTTGTTTCGCCGCGAGCCGATTAGGTTGCTGATCTTCTTTCTTGCCGAGTTAGGAGTGGTCGATAGTTGTTCGCTCATTTCGTCGCTCCCGTCGATTTCGTTTGGTCCTGAACTGCGGCGACGCTTTCGCTTGCAAAACCAGCACGAGGCCGATAAACAACTTTCAATTCATACTCAGTTCCACTTTCTCCTCGTCCCTTTTGCAAATTCTGCGATGTCAGATTCGCCTGGAAAATGCCTTGCTGATCCATCGCATGTATCATTTCATCAATAGTCCCATAGCTCTTGGAAAAAACCACCAGATCCAAATCAGCGATCGTCTGACTTCCCTCGGTGCTAAGACCACGAACTGCGATTCGAGAAACCCTGACGTCGTTAGGTAATGAAGCCTCCAGATCAGCAAACAACCTTGACCATGAGAAAGCCTTGCGATCGACAAGCTGATGCGCTGCCTGAAGAGTCTGTTGCTGCTGCTGCGTTAAAGACTTCTGGACGGCCTTAGCCTTTTCCAGCAACCCCTGTTCTTCTTGTCTTAATCGGTTGACGTCCGCTTCAAGACCTGTGTTCTGCCGTTTGGCGGAAGTGGTAAGTTGGAAAACAACAATAAGCCCAACAAGCGATACGAATAGAATCACTACCGTCAAAATCCACGGTAGGACACGATTATTAAAGGGTTTGGAGGCTAAATTAAGATTCACGTTCACGATTGTATTTCCTCGCCCATCAATTGGCTGGCGGGTCTAACGCGAAGGATACACGCCCAAACAAAGCATTCGCAAATCAGCCAGTTCATCGGATGGGCAGATCTGGCAACTCGGTTACACGTCGATAATCCCCATTCGTTGCACAAATGCCAATAGGTGATGTTAAGCCCGGCGTGGCCTCAGAGGCTTTTCGATTGCCGCTAGTGAGGGGCGATAGGCACAGATCGTATTGCGACCGTTTCTCTTTGCCCGATAAAGTGCAGAGTCAGCCATCTCCACAAGCTGAATGGCATCTTTTGCATCATCTGGGAATGCGGCAATCCCAACACTGATTGTTATCTGGAAACCCTGCCTTGCCTCCCCTGACGTCAGGTTCGACGCTGAGAAGACGTGGCCTTCAACTGCACGACGGACCCGTTCGGCGGCTACCAGGGCCTGGGCGTAGTCCGCGTCCAACAGGAACGCCGCAAACTCTTCACCACCAAATCGAGCTGCGACATCGCCTGAACGCAACGAGGCCTTAATAATCACTCCGACATCCTGAAGGGTTCTGCTGCCTACCAGGTGACCGTAAGAATCGTTGACGTGTTTGAAGTGATCTAGATCCATCATCAAGACACAAAAGGGTTGACCTTCCTGTTCAGCCCGCGCCGCCTCTCGTCCAAGTTCGGTAAAAAAGGACTTGCTTGTAAGAAGGCCCGTCAGCTCGTCGTGTCCAATGAGTCGATGAATCTGTTGCTGAAACTCTTGATCGATCTCGTCGAGCATTTCAAACCGAAACAAATGGTCGCCAATAAGTATCTTGTCACCGTCAGTCAGAAAAGCTTCATTGACAACCTGACCATTGACGAGCGTCCCATTTGTTGAACCGAGATCCCTGACGCGAAACCTCGTAGCACCAGCGCCTTCTGGCTCGGCACAGATTTGCGCGTGCAAACGAGACGCCTTTGAGTCGTGCAATCTGATATCAGCGTCCAGGGCTCGGCCAATTGTTACTACGTCTCTCTCGAGCGGAATCGGCGTCGCGATGAGCTCCCCGCGAAGGGAAATCAACAC
>DASYRR010000198.1:0-6733 GCA_036004125.1 Pyrinomonadaceae bacterium
GCAATCAATCGAACTCAGATGCGAAGGTAAACCTGATTACCATAGTTTACGATCATCGCGGTCGCGAGGTTACACGAACGTCTTCGTCAACGACGATCGCTAAAGCCAACAGCTCAACATCCTCACAAGCACTCTTGATCCAAAGGCCAACACTCTGGTCAGTTGAAAACCCCTATCTTTACAAGGCTGTTTCCCAACTACAAGTGAACGGACGCTTGGCAGATCGTTACGAAACGTTGTTCGGCGTCCGCAAGTTCAGTTTCGATGTAAAGACAGGCTTCTTGCTCAACGGAACGCGGGTAAAAATTCGTGGCGTTTGCAATCATCACGATCTGGGTGCCCTGGGCTCGGCGGTGAACACTCGCGCTCTGGAGCGGCAACTTGAAATGCTGAAAGCGATGGGTGTCAACGGTATTCGTACCTCACATAATCCGCCTGCACCAGAGCTGTTGGACCTGGCCGACAAAATGGGTTTCATCGTAATGGATGAAGCGTTTGATATGTGGAAGAAGGAGAAGACGAAGTTCGATTATCACCTCGATTGGGATGAGTGGCACAAACGCGATCTTGAAGACCTCGTTCGTCGCGATCGAAACCATCCGAGCGTCTTCATGTGGAGCATTGGTAATGAGATTGCCGAACAATGGGGACCAAATCCTGAAGCCGGCAGAATCGGTAAAGTGCTCACCGCTATCGTGAAAGCGCTCGATTCCACACGACCAGTAACTGCAGCATCTAACTTCGTCGATACTCAGAATACTCTACTCACGGCCGGCGATTTAGATATTGTCGGCGCGAACTACGCGCATGAGAAATGGGCGGACCTGCCGAAGATGTTTCCTAATCGGCCGATACTTCTCACGGAAACTACTTCGGCTCTCGCGACACGTGGTAGTTACGACATGCCTTCCGATGTAATCAAACGCTGGCCTCGCAAGTGGGACGAACCCCTAAAGGATGGAAATTCAGACTACACATGTTCGGCTTACGACAACTGCAGTGCACCCTGGGGATCGACGCATGAGGAAACCTGGAAGATCGTAAAGAAGCACGATTTCCTATCGGGTATGTTTATCTGGACTGGCTGGGATTATATCGGTGAACCGACTCCGTATCCGTGGCCGGCAATCAGTTCGTACTTCGGCATCATCGATCTCGCCGGATTTCCGAAAGACTCCTATTACATGTATCAGAGCGAATGGACGTCAAAACCCGTTCTTCATCTATTACCGCATTGGAATTGGAAGCAAGGCAATAGCATTGATGTTTGGGCCTACTTTAATGGCGATGAAGTAGAGTTGTTTTTGAATGGCAGGTCGCTGGGAACCAAACGCAAGACCGGTGACGAACTGCATGTGTCGTGGCGCGTGCCTTATGAGCCGGGCTTACTAAAAGCAGTCTCGCGCAGGAACGGCAAGATCGAACTCACCAAAGAAATACGAACAGCTGAGCAGCCGGCGAAGATTGTTCTCGAACCCGATCGTCGCATCATTCAAGCGGACGGAACGGATCTTTCATTTGTCACCGTGAAAGTTGTCGATCAGAACGGAACGCCGGTGCCTCAAGCCGACAATCTCGTGACCTTCGAAGTCTCCGGAGAGGGATTTATTGCGGGCGTTGATAATGGTAGCGAGATCAGCCATGAGTCGTTCAAAGCAAATCACAGGAAGGCGTTTCACGGTCAGTGCCTTGCGATTATTCAGTCGAAGGGAAGGAAGGGAACGATCGTGTTGAAGGCGAAGGCAGAGGGATTGGCGCCGGCTTCGATCGTGATAACGGTTCGGTAGGTTATCGGTTGAGGGTGATTGACAGGATTACAGGATGGACAAGATTTTGTGAAATGAATTTCAGATCCTAGGTCTCAATTCTCAGATCTCAAAGTTCAAAGTTCAAAACTCACGATTCAGTTATTGAAGAGGTTTCGCAGGAGGACCTTGTTTGTGCATTCTAAATGGTGTCGTTCAATCGTCTCTTTAATCCTGATAGTTTTTGCGAGCACTCAGTTCGACATTGCCGTAGCTACGGGCCCAGATGCGGTTTCGATTGTTGGGCTCCGCACTGAGTACAAGGACAACCCAGTTGGCATTGACGTACGCAAGCCAAGATTGAGCTGGCGGTTGGCGTCTGATCGCAGAAACGTACTTCAAACGGCTTATCAAATTCAGGTTGCGTCGACTGAAGCCGATCTGCTTGCGGGCCGCAAGCTGCTATGGGATTCGACTAAAGTTGCTTCTGACGAGTCAATCAATCGTGTTTACGACGGCCCGGCACTGAAGTCAGGTCAACGATACCACTGGCGAGTTCGCGTGTGGGACGAACAGGGTGTCGGTTCACCCTGGAGTCAAGTTGCCTACTGGGAAACCGGTCTATTGAATGCTTCAGACTGGACCGCAGACTGGATCGAACCTGAATTGAAGCTCGATCTTGCGACTCCAATGTTACGCGGCACTTTCAAAATAGATGGGAGTGTTCGGCTGGCTCGTGCTTACGTGACAAGTCTCGGTCTGTACGAACTGCATTTGAATGGTCAAAGAGTAGGTGACGAAGTTTTTACTCCCGGCTGGACCAGCTACAACAAGCGTTTGCAATATCAAACTTATGACGTCACCTCGTTGCTGCGGAAAGGTGACAACGTCGCCGGAGCCTTGCTAGGCAATGGCTGGTATCGAGGGAACATTGGTTTTTCAGGTCAAAAGAGCTTCTATGGAGACCGTCTCGCGCTGCTTCTCCAGCTCAATATCCAGTTTCAGGACGGACATCAGCAAACCGTTGGCACTAATGTTAACTGGAAGGCGACGACAGGCCCGATCTTAATGTCAGAGATTTATAACGGTGAAACTTACGACGCTCGGTTGGAAAAGAGCGGCTGGGACTCTGCGAACTACGACGACAAAGACTGGTCAGGAGTAAAAATCGTTAGCCATCCTAAGGATCGTCTCATTTCACCTGCCGGTCCACCTGTTCGGAGAATCGAAGAGATAACTCCAATCAAAATTCTTAAGACACCGGCTGGTGAGACCGTGGCGGACATGGGCCAGAACATGGTTGGCTGGATAAAACTTAAGACACAAGGTCCAGCTGGTACTGTGATAACACTTCACCATGCTGAAGTACTGGACAAGCAAGGAAACTTGTATACAGACAATCTGCGCGCGGCAAAGCAGACAATTCAGTACACGCTGAAAGGCGGCTCACCTGAGACGTTTGAGCCTCACTTTACTTTCCAGGGTTTTCGTTACGTATCAGTTAAGGGGTTTCCAGGAGAGCTGACGCCTCAGAGTCTTACAGGCGTTGTTATCCACTCTCAGATGCAGCCAGCGAGTAAGTTCGAAACGTCAAATCCACTCATAAACAAACTCCAGCGCAATATCATCTGGGGACAAAAGGGAAATTTTCTTGATGTGCCTACCGATTGTCCGCAGCGAGATGAACGCCTCGGCTGGACAGGGGACGCCCAGGTTTTTGCTCGTACGGCAGCCTTCAACATGGATGTTGCGGCCTTCTATACCAAATGGCTCAAGGATGTTGCCGCTGACCAACTGGAGACGGGTAGCGTGCCTTATGTGATTCCCGACGTGCTTTCGACGAAAGGCAAACCGGCGGGAGGTGCGGCGGGGTGGGCTGATGTGGCTGTCATCATTCCCTGGACTATGTATCTCACCTACAGCGACAAGCGGATGCTTGAGGAGCAGTACGACAGCATCGGTAAATGGATTGAGTACATGCACAAGCGCGCAGGCGATGATTACGTTTGGGACGGCGATTATCACTTCGGAGATTGGCTTGCCTTTGCCACGACGCGACCGGATTATCCAGGTGCAACAACTGGAAAGGATCTAATTGCGACCGCCTTCTATGCTCATGCCTCAGATTTGATGCAGCGTATTTCACATGTGCTCGGAAGGGAGAGCGAGGCTGCGCGGTATGCTGAGTTATTCGACAAAATTAGAACTGCATTCCAGCGAGAATTTGTCACTGAAAGAGGACGCGTCGGCGAAGACACCCAAACTGCTTACGTGTTAGCACTGCAATTCGATCTACTGCCGGAACCACTACGTCCAGTTGCTGCTGAACGTCTCGCGCGAGACGTGCGAAACAGGAAACACTTGACGACCGGATTTTTGGGTACTCCATACATCTGTCACGTGCTTAGCCGTTATGGCTATCTTGATGAAGCTTACCTGTTGCTCAACCGCGAGGATTATCCCTCCTGGTTATATCCTGTGAAGCAGGGAGCCACGACGATTTGGGAACGTTGGGATGGCCAGAAGCCTGACGGATCATTTCAAGATCGCGGAATGAACTCATTCAATCACTACGCGTATGGAGCAGTCGGGGACTGGATGTATCAGGTTGTTGCGGGCATTGAAATCGATCCTGCAGCGCCGGGATACAAGCATATTTTGATTCAGCCTCAGCCTGGTGGAGGTCTGACGCATGTGCGGGCCAGTCATGCGTCGATGTACGGACAGATAATCTCTGACTGGCAAATTAAAGATGATCAGATGAGTCTTACGGTGGAGATTCCGCCGAACACACGTGCCACGATTCGCCTGCCTAAAGCTACGCTCGACAAAGTAACTGAGAGTGGCAGGCCTTTAACTGGTGACGCCAGAACTCGCCAGGAGAGTAGTGCAGTTATCGTCGAAGCTGGTTCTGGCCTATACATATTTTCTTATCCCTGGAAAGCCGTCACTAGCACTACGCGCTAACTTATGGCTCGCTCGGTATCGTTAAGACCAGGACAAGTGGGCGCCTCCTTGGAGTGCGGGGACTTGTCACCGCTTTGGTACAGGGCGCCGTAGATGTCGAGTTCCGCTGTACCAAAGCGGTGACAAGTCCCCGCACTCCAAGGAGGCGCTCCATTCTATGATTCTGTATCGTCCAGCCGTACCCGAAGACCTTGAAGCATTACGTACGTTTGTTGCCGACAATGGCTGGGGTTCTCGAGTCAGCGACCCGGAACGTTTTCACCTGATAGTGACTCAAGCTGATCGTACAGTGGTCGCTCTAGACGGTACGAGAATCGTCGGTTTCGCGCGAGCTCTGTGTGACGGCGTTAGTAACGGTTACATTTCAATGGTAGGTGTCGCCGAGGACCGGAGGCGTCAAGGAATTGGACGGCAGCTTGTCGAGCAAATTATGACAGCCGATCCTGACAACAAGATTACCTGGGTGCTTCGGGCCGGGCGAGGGAGTGGCGAGTTCTGGCAACGACTTGGGTTCAAGAAGTCAGAGATTGCGATGGAACGGGTGCGTCAGGAGGCGAAGTAAAAATGCCCTCTAGCCAAGCTCTCGCACCGCACCAACTCACACAACTCCTTTACGACTGCGACGCACTGAGTTGTGGCTCGGTTACTGAGGTACGACTCGACAAACAAGTGGACACAATTGTCTCAACCCTGACATTTCTGGTTGTGACTTACTCACCGGATGCCTCGCCAGCTCTGCCTGAGCGACTCCTTTTCAAACAACCGCTGCGTAACGAGAACGAGTTAGCCGAGATTTTTTGTCACGAGCTGGATTTCTATTCCCGTTTAGCCCCAGAGATTTCATCGCCACCAATTTTGCCGTGGTATCTCACCACAGCAAAGGGCGATTTGATACTTCAGGACCTGAGAGCCAGTCACACAAGCCCAACGTGGCCACTTCTTCCTTCACCCAGCGAATCCGTACAAACAGTCGAGGCGCTTGCGGAAGTTCACACGCGTTGGTGGGAAGACTCGTCACTTGGTGTGAAAGTAGGTTCAAACCATACAGCCGACTCACTCTCTTCAATGGTTTCTGGTGTGACAGCTCTTCTTCCGGGTTTTTGCGATGCGGCGGGTGATGATTTGTCAAACGCGCAACGCAAATTGCTGGATCGTGTCTTTGGTTCGCGACTCAGACCGTGGCTTCGCTTAACCGACTCACGTGCTCTCACCGTAATACATGGTGATGCCCATACCTGGAACTTTCTCTTAGCACGTGAAGAAGGAGCACCGGTCTATCTTATTGATTGGCAACTTTGGCACGTCGATGTTGGTGCTCGCGACCTGGCGTTTCTTATTGCGGCTCATTGGGATGCAGACAGCAGACAAGCGATGGAAATACCTTTACTTCACAGGTATCACGAGGCTTTGTTGGCGAGAGGATTAGCCAATTACACCTTTGATGATTTGTGGCTGGATTACCGATATTGTGTCGTGCGGAATCTGACAATGCCGCTTTTCTTTTGGAATCGCGGGTTAGCAAATGAGTTATGGCGGCACACCCTCAAGTGTGCTCTTGCGGCTTATGAGGATCTTGACTGTGACGAACTACTTTAAAACTGCGAGTTCTATTGTCAAATCCTAACTTTGTTTTTATTCTGCGCGTGGAGGAAAAGAGATGTCGTTCAATAAGATCACGATGGTCGGAAATGTCGGTCGCGATCCTGAACTGCGACGATTGGCCGGTGGCGCAACGGTTTGCAACTTTAATGTGGCAGTCAATGAAACTTCGCGCGATAAGAAAGGAATAAAGAGGACCTCGCCGACGTGGTTTCGAATTACAGTGTGGGGCGAGCGGGCGGCAATTTGTGCGCGGAGTTTGAGGAAGGGCAGTGCTGTCTACGTTGCCGGAAGACTAAAACCAAAACAATGGGAAGACAAAACCGGCGAGCGTCACCTCAGTCTGGAAGTGAAAGCGACTGAGGTTCGTTTCTTTGGACTGCCAAATTCTCGGAGCGTGAGGGTGGCTTAGTTCATGGCGC
>DASYRR010000199.1:0-26525 GCA_036004125.1 Pyrinomonadaceae bacterium
GTAAACGATTACTGGACCCAGCGTGTTAGGAACCAGATGGCGAAAAATAATGCGCGCCGTCGAGACACCAGTTGCGCGCGCGGCCAGGACAAATTCCTGGTTCTTTAACGATAACACCTGGCCACGAACGATTCGCGCCATTGTCAACCAGGAGACGGAACCCAAAGCGACGAAGAGGAGTACGAGCTGGCCTCGAGCCGTTTGACTACGAAACATTGAGAGCAAAACGATCACGAGGATCACATAAGGCAACGAGTAGAGAACGTCCACGATGCGCATCATCAAATTGTCGACTCGACCACCGACGTAACCCGAAATGGCACCATAACTAACTCCGATCAATAACGAGACCAGGGTTGAAATGATGCCGACAAAGAGCGAGATTTGGCCTCCTTGAAGCACCCGCGCAAATTGATCACGGCCGGCGTTGTCGGTACCCATAGGATGCGCCCAGGAGAACTTTCCCTCAGGGCCAGTGAACGGCGGAAACGATTTAACTAGCCTAATGTCATTGCTGGGAATGTAATCGGGAGTGATACCTAAAGTTCCCTTGATGATGGCAGGTCCGGTGATCGCCGCGAAGGTGATCACAACAACTACCACCAAACCAAAAACTGCCAATTTGTTTTTCAGCAACCGTCGCCACGCATCTCGCCAGAGTGAGGAGCCACGTACAACCTCGTCATCATCAGTAAAACGAACATCACCCTCGGCTACAGCCATCTCCGGTCCGACAGCGATGACGTCTGGGTCAGTTAGCGAGGCTTCAGCTGTAACACCAAGCGGGCGCCATCCCGCCTCATTCTGTTTCTCATCACCTGGAAGTTTGGGATCGTTATCGTCCATTTGATCTCAGTGGTAGCGCACGCGCGGGTCGAGGAATGCATACGCAACGTCAACCAGCAGATTCATCAACAAAAGACTGATCGCTATGAATGCGACAATGCCGATGATCAATGGTTCATCGCGATTCAACGAAGCTTGAATAAAGTAGTTTCCCAATCCCGGCAAGGCGAAGATCTTTTCGATAACTACTGTGCCCGTAAGCAGAAACGCAAGAGCCGGCCCAGTGTAGGAAACGACTGGCATCAGGCCGCCGCGCAGTGCATGCCGAATAACAACGTCTCTTTCGCTTAGGCCCTTTGCGCGGGCTGTTCGAATGTAATCCGATCGAAGCACTTCTAACATTCCAGCTCGGGTCAGTCGGGCAATGTAAGCCATGTAGACCGCCGATAACGTTGCGACTGGAAGAATGATGTTTCTGCTGAACAAGCCATCCCAACGCGACGGTGGGAGCCAGTAAAGACTAAGCGAGAAAACCAGCACCAAAATCGGACCGAGCACAAAGTTCGGGATTGATATTCCCAGCATGGTCAATGCCATGGAGCTGTAGTCCCATTTTGAATTCTGCTTGAGCGCAGCAAACGAACCGATAGGAATTCCAACGATGAGGGCTAAGAGGTAGGCGAGAATTCCGACAGTAGCAGACACCGGAAGCGAACGCCGGACAATGTCGTTAACAGATTGTCCCTGATATTTCAGGGAATTACCGAAGTCTCGATGTCGAATAATGTTCCACATCGTCTTGCCATATTGCTGGTACCAGGGTTTATTCAGTCCATACTTTTGGCGGATGTTCTGCTCGATTGCTGCAGGCAGCCGTTTCTCACCGGAGTAGAAGTTCCCCGGAGCGAGCCTGATGAGCGCCCACGAGAGCGTGATCACAACGAGGATGGTTGGGATGGTGACGAGGAGTCGTTTGATGATGAACCGGAGCATCTAATCAAATTTCGGATTTCGGTTTCCGAATTGTGGGTAGGTTAGTATTCGCCTTTATAGTAGTCGCTGGCAATAACGATTCAAAATCGGAAATCCGAAAATTTAGTCCGTGAGACTTGGGGTCGCGTAATCCCACTTGGCCTGGTCGCGTTCAATGTAGACGAATTTCCAGGGAAAAAGTGATCCGGGATTGGGATACATACCTTTCACGTAGGGCTTCTTCACCCAATTCACTGATGCCGTATCGATTGGAATGACTGGTTGAGCGTCGATCATGTACTTCTCCGCCTTCGCCAGTAGGTCATAACGCCTTTGAGGATCCAGGGTCCGGTTGGCTTCATCCAGCATCGCTATGTATTTTGGATCCTCCCAACCAGTGCCGCTCTCGCCACCCGTATAGAAGAGACTGAGAAAAGTAAAGGGATCCATGTAGTCTGCCGACCAACCACCGCGCGAGAAACCCTTGTACTCGAGTTTTGATCGCGCGTTAAGAAATGTCTTCGTCTCCATGTTGCGCAAGCTTACAGTGATACCGAGGTTCTGCTTCCACTGAGCCTGCATCCATTCAGCCATGGCTTTGTTGGATTCCTGTGTGTTGTAGATATATTCAACCTCCTTCACAGGAAACTTCGGACAAGAATAACTGCCGTCGCTATTCCTGGTAACTGGAAAGCCCGCCTCGCCAAGCAACTGGCGAGCACGTTCCGGATCAAAGTCATCCCCTCTTGGCTGCGGGTAGCCGGGAAAGATTCCTTCCGGCGTAAATGCCGTCAATGGCTTAACAATCTTCCGCCACTTCGCCCAAGCGACCTTGTCGATCGCATAATTGAACGCCTTGCGAACGCGGACGTCGCTCATTGGCGGCTGCGTCACATTGATCTGCAAGTAATCGATCCCAGCCTCTTTTGCGTCCATGTAGTCTTTCTTGGTTCGAACTACTTCAAGCCAGGCATTTGGTACCGTGTGATTCAGAACAGCATCGACCTCCCCAACCTTATAGAGATTCATGATCGAGGGGTTATCTGACATTGGATAAAAACGAATCTCATCCAGGCGAACTGTTGCCGCATCCCAGTAGCCCGGATCTTTTTGCACTACCAGGCTGTCGTAGGGTCGCCACGATTTCATCTTAAATGGCCCGCACGTCACGATGTGTTCCGGATCAGTCCAACGATCCCCGTGTTGCTCAATTGCCTTGCGTGGAACTAAACGAAAAACTTGATGGGCCAACAAGCCAAGGAAGAACGGCGCAGGCTGAGCCAAAGAAATACGAAGTATGTACTTGTCAACAGCCTCGACACCAATGTCTTCACCCGTAACCTCAACAAGATCTTTACCAGCGATCGCTGCTTTAAGTTTCGGGTTTGAGTCGAGAAGTTTGTTTCGTGCTTTTTCACTTCCGGGCAACGTCAACCGGTTTGGCGAGTGCATGAACTGATGAAACGTTGAATCTCTGTCAGGCGTCGTCTCATCAGCGGTGGGTTTATATTCACCTGCTGTTCCGCCTATAGCTTTTGAGCTCAGCGGCTCTGGACTCTCTGCATCAATAAAGTCCTTCGCTAAAAGAAACTGTCCAGTCTTAGGATCGCGAACGAAGACTGCGCGTTCGTTGTACGGCTGTGAGTATTTGATGTAATACGCCAGGTAAGCATTACGTGATGCGAGTTCAGGAGACAGGGCCCGTCGAAAACTGAAAACAAAGTCATTCGCATCGATAGGATCGCCGTTGGACCAGCGACCATTCTGTCGAATGTGGAAAGTGAATTCTGACGAATCGTTGTTCACATCCCAGCGCTCTGCCATCGACGGCATTGGTTGTAGCGTTTTTGGATTGTATTCAACCAGCCCGTCGAACAGTGCCATGTAAATTCGAGCTTCAGGTTGCCCAGTGCTGACGGGCGGATCAAGTGATTCGGGTTCGTCGCCGGTGACGTAGCGAAGTACGTTCAGCTCGGGCGGCACGGTTTTACCAAAGAACTCTTCATTCTGCGACGTGACGTTGCAGGAGTAAGCAAACGCCGTCAACGAGACCAACAAGGCCAGCGCGACAAAGCTCTTCCAATTGGTATTGCTCATTAGAAGTCTCCACTCATATTTGCCCTGAGGTTTCTGGGCTGCTTCGACCGATTTGAACCAGATCAGTCGCAATCTTCAGCGAAATTCGAGAGGAAAACTCGCCACATGAGGTCGCGGAGAGAGTCTCTGTGTACGAATGAGAGACGAGTGGAAATTAACACGCAGGCGAAAGATTGAGCAAGATGGTTGGTGGGGAAGACTTCAGGAAACTCTGAGCGAGTGAAATCGCCTTGAGTCTGTAGGCTGAATATGAAGCATCCACCGACTTCGTCCGTGGAATTCAGGACTTTTTGTGCAAAGCCGCTACGCGAGGTAAATGCTCTTCGCGATTCGTGTGAGGCTACGCGTCAGGACCCTTGACCAGAACCTCCTGCAGTCTGTGGTACTCAGTTTCAACTGTCGGAATTATCTTGCGCCTCGCCGCCAACGGAAACATACCTTCGACCTAGTCCCAGCTGCCGTAGTTTATGCTGCAGCGACTGGCGATGCATATCCAGGATCTCGGCTGCGCGCGTGACATTTCCCTGCGTATGTTCCAGGCAACGAGTGATGTAGCGGCGTTCAAATTCTCTTCGGTCCTCACGAAAGTCCGCAGTGAAAGGTACACTCAAACCATCACCGTCGTCAGAATCAGCTTCAACCAGACCGCTAGTCGCAATGCCCGCGGTCACTTCATCGGGTAAATCTCGCGCGCTGACTTCGTTGCCCTCAGCCATGATGACTGCTCTATCGATAGTGTTCTTCAACTCACGCACATTGCCCGGCCAACTATATTCGAGCAACTTCTTTAGCGCACCCTGACTGAGCGCTCGTTGGGGTAATTCATAACGCTCGGCTGCGGCCCTCAGAAATGTCTCTGCCAATACTGGAATGTCCTCACGGCGTTCGCGTAAAGGCGAAATCTCAATAGTCACAACTCGCAGACGGTAGAACAAGTCAGCTCGAAAGTTTCCCTTTTCAATCTCCTGTTCCAGGGGTCGATGAGTTGCACTGACAATACGTACATCTACTGGTATCGAGTCGTTGCCCCCGAGCCGCTCAATGCGACGCTCCTCGAGTGCGCGCAGAAGCTTGGCCTGAACGTTCGCACTCATGTCGCCGATCTCATCGAGGAACAAAGTGCCACCGTCGGCCTGCTCGAATTTTCCTTCTCTCCGGGCTGCAGCCCCTGTAAAAGCGCCCTTTTCGTGTCCAAAGAGTTCCGACTCAATCAATTCCGATGGCAGCGCGGCACAGTTCACAGCCACAAACGCGCCGTTACGTCGTGCAGTGTTTCTTTCATGAATCTCGCGAGCGACGAGCTCTTTACCTGTGCCTGATTCTCCACGCACCAGAACAGTTGCGTCCGTCTCTGAAACCTTTTCAATCATCGCGCGCACGCGCTGCATGGCTTCAGAGTTTCCGATGAATGCGCCCCGCTGCGAGCGCTCAACTTCGATGCGGCGACGGAGCGAGTAATTCTCGCGCCGAAGCTGTACGGTTTCAGCGGCATTCTTAACCACGAGACGTAGATCGTCGAGCTCAAAGGGTTTCGAAAGATAGTCGTAAGCGCCGGCTTTTACAGCCTCAACTGCCATGCGCTCTGAACCATGAGCGGTGACGATAATTACAAGCGGGCCGTGTCCGTTTGACTCCTTCAGCTCGCGAAGGAAATCAAGACCGCTCATACCCGGTAGATTCACGTCCAGTAACAACAGGTCGGGATCATGTTGCTTGAGCAACGCTCTGGCAGCTTCGGCCGACCCAGCCTCGGTGATGTTGTAACCAAAAGTCGTCAGGGCTCGGCGCATGCCGTACCGAGCGGCTTCTTCGTCATCAACTATCATTAATCGCAACGCTTCTTTTCTCACTTCCCGTTTAGTTTAAGACTTCCCGGGGTGAATTCCCTAGCGCATTGCGTGCCACAGAGTTGAGCCGCGGATTCAGGATTCATGCGGGGATGAAGAGACTCGGACATCACCGGCTTCAGCCGCGTGGAGTTTCAACTTCTACCTAGTCCCGGAACCTGCCACCTTTAGATACCACCGGCTTCAGCCGCGTGGAGTTTCAACTTCTACCTACGCCAAACCCACAACCACACTACGTGCGGCTGCGCCGCGCGTAGAAGCGAAAGAGAGTTCCTGGACTAGGTAGAAGTTGAAACTCCACGCGGCTGAAGCCGGTGGTGTCTAAACGTTTACCGTGTAGTTCGTCGCGCAGACACCACGAGGATTATCGCGTCGCCCGACGGCCCCACGTTCAGCGTACCGACAATAACCGGCTCTCCTTCACGAATGCTGATGTCGGTTCCTAACCCGGTAGACTCATAATTCGTAGTTGGGAAGCCACCGGTTGCGGCAACGGGTCCCGTTTGAATTGGAATACGAGCACCAAAGTTAAACCCAACCATCTGAACAACCGAGTCACCAGCAGAGTTCCTGGCGAGCTTAACTGAGCGCACTTTGAACTGACTAAAACTTGGCGTCGCAGGTGAAGCCGGTCCGGCAGTTGCCGCTAACGGCCCGCCAATCCAACTTAGGTCCAAGCGCCCTTCGTTTTTCACCCGATTGATCAACGTAGCCGCAAGACGGTAGTTCTTAAACGGCAATGCGGAGCGCAATTGCTTGACGACGTTATCAAGCGATGCCGGCAACTTATCGTCGGTGACCGGTTGATTCGTGGCCACGATCAAATAAAGTTGCGTATCCAGGTTAGTCTCGTCCTCTTTTACATCTGTCTGTTGAGCGGTTGATTGAGCACAAACACTCGAACTGGCAGTGATAATAAATAGCGTGGCCAGTAGAACCGCAGCCATCGCCCCCACAACTCTCTGAATCTTCATAGAATTTCATTCTCCTTTAATGGAATGTAGCCTGAGACTTGCGCAGGTTGGGCCAACAGTTCTACGCGACTGTCACGCATCCCTAACTCAGGACACTCCTATCACGCTAAGCAAACATGAAAGTTCCACGAGGTTGAGTCTCGCTTGGACCGAGACCAGTACCCAAATTTGGCTGACTGCTGGCGGCATTGACCTCTCTATCCCCCTTCGATCGGCACTCTCAGTTGGAACAGCGCTCCGCGTCCATTTCTGATCACACCCAGCGACGCCGAACCGCCTACCTCCTGAACCCGCTTTCGCACAATGGCAAGTCCCAAGCCTGTGCCGCGTTGGCGAGTAGTGAAGAACGGCTCCCAGATCTGTTCACGCAACTCAGTGGGTACTCCTGGACCGGTATCCTCGACGCTGATCATCAAGTGTGTGTTTTCAATGGTGGCGGAGAGCAAAACCTTTCCACCTGTGTTTGTGGCCTGCAGCGCATTGAGTAGTAGATTGGACAAAGCATCACGTAGTGCCGACACACATTTTCCCGACAACTGGGCGTCGTGTTTGATCTCGCATTCAAGCGCAATTCCCTGCTCTCGAGCGTTTGCTTTGAACAAGTCCACTACGGAACGCAGCAATTCATCGGTCCCGAGCGGTTGTTCGTTTGCGCTCTCCTTCCGCGCAAAACTCAGAAGCTGTGTCACCGTCTGACTTAACCTGTCGGTTTCACCAACAATCAGACTCAAGTCACGATCGTATTCGTTGTTTAGATTCTCATCTTCGCGCATAACCTGGGCAATCGACTTAATCGCTGATAGAGGATTCTTGATTTCATGCGCTACCGTAGCTGCCATTCGACCTAGCGCGGCCAAACGTTCGCGCTCTGCCAGTTCCCTTTCCAAACGAACGTTCTCTTCCTTTAAGCGCGAGTCATTGATCGCAATAGCCACCTGGTCAGCGAGGGTTCCGAGAACAGAGCGCACGTCGGGCGTCAAACTTGGCCCGGCCGCATCGACTGCAATTACACCTTCAACCTGCTCTTCGCGGCGCAATGGAAAGGCCAGCTTGAAACCCTGTTCGACGAGCACAGGATCACCTTCAACAGGAGTCCAGCCATTCTCGCGCGACCGCTCGAGTATTCGGTTTGTCCAACTCTCGGTCCCTTCGCCAGCTACAAAGATCTTCAGTCGTCTCAGGCCCAGTACCGCAGTCGTGCGTTCTTCAACAAAGTGCAAAAGCTCCAAAAGATCCTTGTACTGCCCGGCGTAAGAACCAATGCGTGCGACAATTTGCTTGTACAACGCTGTCTCGCGCTCAAAAAGCTTTTGGAAGCGTTGGGCCAACCATCCGCGAAACGGTGCAGCAAACAGCGCGAGCCCAAGAATCAAAAGCGCTTCAACCAGGCCAGGCTTTACACCATAACGCTGCGTCAACCAGTCACCGATTGTTCGAATACCGAATACGTAAACTGTCAACACGAAGGTGGCGAACGTTAGAACTATCAAACTCTCTTCAATAATGATTTCGAGATAGCGATAACGGTAGATGTAGTAAGCCAGAAGTACCGAGGGCAGCAGCGAACCGAGGTTGGCAATTGTTTTTAGATACAGACCGGCAACTGTTCCCTCACCTACACCTGCGGCAAGCGCCGCAAAGATGACAACACCGACACCGATGAAAGACGCCGCTAGTGTCCGCATAATCCGCTGCTCGCTCCGATTCGGACTCTTGCGGGCGATCAGGATTTCTGTTAGCGCAATCAAGCCAAGAACATAGGCAATCCAAAATGAGAATGGAATTACGAAGAACGACAGCTTCGTGAACATCGGCTCGTAATCACCAATCCATAGTCGTGGTATCGCTATAACCAGAAAGATCGTCGGAATGTAGCAAAGGTAGACCCTGATTCGTTCTCCTCTTGTAAGCGGACGTGATTGAGCATTGGCCCAGAGATGCAGGTGAACGTGCAGTAGAAAGGAATAAGCAAAGGTGATACTGACAACGGAGACGGCATCTGCAATCCGCAACACGGTCGTCCAGCGATCAAAGCCCAGATCAAAAAGGCCATGGAGGGTAATCACAAGATTGCTCGTGTGCCATCCACCCATTGTCAGGGCGAGTAGGGCAAGCATCCGCTCAAGAGAGGTAAGCTTGCTGCGGTGACTTACCAGCTGAACCGCCATCCACAGCGGCAACAGAGCGCCGATGCTATAGCCGACCACTTGTAGGATTTGGAGTGGATCGAGAGGGGACATTATTGAGAAGGCCTTTGGTCTTCGGTCTTTGGTCTTTGCGAAATTGGTGGGTTCAATTATCGACGAACCACCGGATTCTTACAAAGACCCAAGACCAAAGGCCAAAGGCCCATTTTCACCGGAGAGGCAGCTCTCGCGAAGCTTTAATTCGCCGCCGTACTTCGCGGCAAAGGCGAAGTAAAGGTGATCTCGACGCGGCGGTTCTTTGCCCGATTGGCTAACGTTGTGTTGGGTGCAATGGGATTTGAAGCGCCCATTCCGTTGGCTTGAATCTTGGTCGGATCCACGCCCGCCGTTTGGAAGCGGTCCGACAAGACGCGCGCACGTTCCTGCGTGAGCTGTTGCAATGAAACTTCATCACCTTTGTTGTCCGTGTAAGCTTCAATCAGGATCTGATAATCGGGATTGTTCGCGAGTAGCGCAGCCAGCGGTTCTAGTTTGGCGGAAGCTGATGCAGCGAGACTGGCTGTACGCGTAGTGTTCCAGATTGACTCGGGCAATACGAGCCGAAACCCGCTCGCGGTTTCCTTGAGATTGCCATACTTACCAAGTGCTTCCTTCAAGGCAGCTTCAGCATTTCGTCGCTCTAAGACTCGACGCTCAGCGTCAGCTCGCGCTGTTTCCGCCTGCTTCTCTCCCTCGAGTCTTGCGAGCTTTATTTTTGCCGCATCACTGTCGGCACGGAGCTGTTGCAACTCGTCACGTAGTTGAGCAACTTCAACGCGTTTCTCGCGTAACTGATCATTTGCTGTACCGGCATCACGTTCGGCCAACTCACGAGCTCTTTGTTCCTTGTCAAGCGCCGCACGTAGGTTGTTAACCTCCTGCTGCAAACTGTCAGCAGTCTTCTCAGCTGTTCGAACGGCATCGTCTCGACGCTTAATCTCTTCACGACTCACACGGGCAGCGCGCCTGACGATTGCAACCTCTTCAGCGCGAGCACCTGAAGAAGTTGCCTTTCGAGCGAGCACATCGATTTCGGCCAAAGGCTCGTTGAAACGCCAGGCCTTTTCTGCAGCTTGTAGTTCATCTTCAGCAGTTTGCAATTCATCGGTAGCATCCTGCGAAGCACCTGCATACTTCGCGAGGTTTACAGCCTGACGTGCTCCCAGTAGTGAAACGGGAGTCTGACGATAGTCTTTGTCAGCAAGCTCGGGCACTCGAGCATTACGAAAGTAGTCGCTTGAGTTGCCGATGTAACGCACGTCGGCAGTTTGGATTTGACTACCATTGAGGCGCTGAGGCGGGAGGTTTTCCATCACCACCATGCGGCTCGGAACCTTCATCAAAAAGTGTGGCTCTGCCGTTAGGATTAGGGCAAACGTTTGTAGCGGGGTCGTCACGTCGAGTTTCGAGTCGATAAACGAACTACCGCTTCTCTTGATTTCGCCCAGGTTATCAACGTGACCATCCGGCGAAATGGCCCAAAGAACGTAAGTCGTGTAGATGCCTCCCAACTCCGACGCGCGCGGTAGGTCGTCGATGTTGAGTTCTACCCTCGTCCCCCGACGTCCCGCTCGCCTCACTTTTGCCTCCCCTTTCAAACGTGGAAGCAGAGTTGTCCCGCGGAACTTTATGGCGACTGTTTCATCGAGTGGGTAGGTAATGGCAACCGTTTTGCGGTCGATATCGCCCTGGCCGAGAGTGGCAGAAACGACGAGCAGACCAACCACGATTGTGGGGGCGAAGTATCGGCCAATACGTCCTAAAGTCATGGCAAAACACTCCCTTGGTAAAAACTTAGTCAATCTTAAGGAGAGCAACGTCGAATCCAAAAACCTACATTGCTCTTGATGCCGCGGACGCATGCATTGTTGCCGAACGATCCTCAGCGGTCAAGAATGTTTCCTAGCGCCTCGAGGTTTATCGGTCGGAAGTAAATCATTTTCCACTTTTCATTTGACAGTTTTCAGTTGTCATTTGATACATTACATGGAAAATAATCCTGCCTATCCGACCTTATTTACGGGTCATCTTCTCCTGGTACTTTGTCTTCCGGTGAGCCATCACCTGAACCAGAAGAACCGAGATGCCTGAAAGTAGCAACAGGTGAACCCAGCCGCGCTGATGAACAATGAAGCGCAATATGAACCAGGCTACGAGAAGTCCTGTACCGATCCACCACAGCATGCTTGAAACTAACTCCTTAAATGCTCGCTCGCTGTACTCTCTCTGGAGCTTGGGCCAGCATACGAAGGTGCTGCCTTGCAGACGAATGCCCCGACAATGATTAAACATGCGTTGGCGTCTTTATGTGAGAGGGAAATGTCCGTTGTAGCTAGCAAAGCTTCAGGGCGCCTCGTTCAACTTGTAACCAACCCCTCGTACCGTAAGGACATATCTGGGATTCTTGGGATCGGTTTCGAGTTTCTTTCGGAGGCGATTGATATGTGGATCAATGTTGCGCTGATAACCTTCATAATCCGTGCTCCAGACTCGATCGAGCAAAGCATTCCTGGACCAGGCCCGACCGGGTTCTGACGCAAGCAGTTCCAGAATCTGAAATTCCAGCGGTGTGAGATCGATTATGAATCCGTCTCGAAGGACTTCGTGCCGGCGTTTATCAATAACTAGATTGCCTACCTCGATGCGTTCACCGTCGATCTCCTCCGTAACCGCAGCACCTCCCCGTCGCAACAGAGCTTCAACACGATATTCGAGTTCTCGAGGGCTGAACGGTTTGGCGAGGTAATCATCGGCACCGGCTTCAAATCCCGCTACTTTGTCTGACAACGCATCGAGAGCGGTCAGGAATAGAGCGGGTGTCTGGATACCGCGATCGCGGACGCGCTTCAGCAGATCGAAGCCCGACATGCCTGGCATCGATACATCGAATATGAAGCAATCAAACTTATTTGCGAGCGACGCTTCTAGAGCTGCCTGTCCACTTTCACGCTCGTCGACTTGAAAACCGAGGCGGCGAAAATATTCAGCCAGAAGCAGACGCATATCCGTGTCGTCGTCTGCGATGAGCAGGCGCTTGCCCGCGTACTTGCTGTTCACTTGTGCTTGCTGTCCCAAGTCTTTGATCCTGTCGGGGATGGATCCAGTGTTAACTCCAGATCGCATCGAAGTATAACTCAGTTTCTCGCAGACTCATCTTCAAAAAGCCGCGCATCTAGAACACTTACCAGTAAGGAGGGGCAAAATCAGTCAACCTTGACGCAAATTGGCGGGGGTAAGTATAGTCTGTCTTCCGTAACTTGATCGTCTTCTACCTTCCTTATAGCAATTGATCAGAGACTTTCGCAACCTGAGATGCATGATCTTCGTCGACTGTTAAAGTATCTAAAACCTCACTGGCCCATTTTCATCCTGGCAACCATTTCAATGCAGCTGGTTGGGCTCCTGGAAGCTGCAACCGGTGCACTGCTTGTCCCAATCATCAACCAGGCTTTTGTTCCAGGGGCAGGCCAGCGAACAGCTACTTTATTTGGTCTGCAACGCTTTATTCCTGAATCTCCTTTCGGCGCCTGGAAGATGATCTCGATCATGTTGATTCTGTTTACTCTTGCAAAGGGGATCGCAGAGTACCTCTCGACCTATCTGATGGCGCGCATTGGACAGTCTGCGGTTTTGAAGCTCCGACAAGATCTTTACGGTCATCTCCTGGCACAGTCGGCAACGTTTTTCGAGCGTCACCGCACGAACTATCTGGTCTCCCGACTGGTTACCAGTGCCGCCGCAATCGAAAATGCGGTCACGGCTACGATTCGTGACATGCTTCGCGAAAGCTTCACCTTGATCTGGTTCCTGATCGCGTCCTTTTATTTCAGTTGGCGATTAACATTAGGCTCGCTGGCGATTGCTCCCATCATTGCTGTCCTCACAGCGAAGTTTGGAAAAGCGCTGCGTACTCTCGCCCGAGAAAATCTTGAGGGTAGTAAGCGTCTGACAGACACCGCTCAGGAGGCGCTCGCAAATCAGGGCATCGTCAAGGCCTATCGTGCTGAGAAACGGGAGTCGGCTCGGTTTTCAGAAGTTGCGAAGTCGATCGTGCGAGCTAACCTGCGAAGCGCCAGCATCGCGGGTGCGGCTCCTCCAACAATCGAAATGATTGGGATTGTATTCGTGGTCATACTTCTTTTCTTTGGTCAGCAGGAAATCATGGCTGGCCGCATGAACACCGCACAGTTCCTTACATTCATATTTTTCCTGTTCCGCAGTTACGACCCGATGCGCAAGCTTTCGCGGCTTCAAAATAGCATGGAGCAGGCTCTCGCCGCGGCCCAACACGTTTGGGAAGTTTTGGATGAACATGCTGCGATCATAGAAAAACCAGAAGCTCAAAAGCTGTCGGCATTAAAGACGAACATAGAACTGCGAGATGTCTCATTCGGATATGCAAACGAATCGCGCGCGGTCTTAAAAAATGTCGCCCTAAAGATCACAGCTGGCTCGATGGTTGCGCTTGTGGGCGAGTCAGGTGGAGGCAAATCTACGTTGACCAAGCTGTTGCCACGTTTTCATGACCCGAGATCAGGAGCTATTTTGTGGGATGGCATTGATCTGCGGGACGCTTCTATCTCGAGTCTTAGAAAGCAGATTGCGCTCGTAACTCAGGAGACCGTACTCTTCAATGACACAGTTCGGCACAACATTGCGTACGGCAAGCCGGATGCTACCGACACCGAGATCGAAGAAGCGGCGACGATTGCTCTCGCTGATGACTTCATTCGCGAAATGCCAAGCGGCTACGATACGATTGTCGGCGAGCGTGGAATCTTTCTATCGGGCGGTCAACGTCAACGTCTTGCTATCGCCCGAGCAGTTCTGGTAAATGCTCCAGTGCTGATACTGGATGAAGCCACCTCAGCGCTCGACGCCGAGTCGGAACGACTGGTACAACAAGCTATTGCTAACCTGGTTCGCGACCGCACAACAATCGTGATCGCTCATCGATTGTCGACCATACGCCGTGCCGACGTGATTGTCGTCATGGAAGGCGGACGAATCATCGAAACCGGAAATCACGCCGAACTCCTGGCAAAGGGTGGACAATACCGGAGGCTCTACGAACTGCAGTTTGCGGACGAAGAAGAGGAACTGGCCGCGATAGGCACGAGCTAAGGTCCAAGCGCAGGAGCGGTTGGCAGGAGCAGGACGGCGAAAAACGGTCAGCAAGTTAGATCGCGCCCAAACAAACTAAGTACCAAGTTCAAAGCACAAAGATCGTTCTTTAATTTATGAAATCAATGACCGGCTATGGTAAGGGAACGGTGAACGGAGATGATTTCTCCGTTTCAGTCGACCTCAAAACCGTTAACAATCGATTCCTGGATATTCACCTGCGGGTCGGTGCGGAGCTATCCGCCCTTGAAGCTTCGATTAAGCGACGAATCAGTTCTCGCCTTTCGCGAGGCCGCGTCGACGTTACTGTCAGCCTGGAACGAACTGCGCAGGTGGCTTATGAGTTGAATCGTCCTCTAATCTCAGGTTACGTAAGCGCCCTAAAACAGATGCAACAGGAGTTCGAGATCGGTGGTGAATTGGACATCAACGTACTCGCTAGAATTCCAGGCGCGTTACAGCCGGCTCGTAATGGAATCGACGAACGAATGATCGCTGCGCTGGACGAAGCTATCGATCAGGCGCTCGATGAACTGGAAAAAATGCGACAACAGGAAGGTGAAGCACTGCGCAAGGAATTGCGCGAGCGGCTGCAAAAGATCGAAGGATTAGTGCCAACGATAGAGAGCGCGGCCGCGGGGTTGGCTGATGCTTATAGATTGCGTCTCCAAAAACGAATCGGTGAATTGCTGAATCGCGGTGGTCAAGTTGTCGAAATCGATCCCGCCAGATTGGCCCAGGAAGTTGCCTACCTTGCGGATCGTTCTGATGTTAGTGAGGAAATGGTTCGCCTTCGCAGCCATATCTCTCAGTTCCAGGAAGCAATTGAGTCGGCGGGTGAGACTGGCAAGATGCTTGATTTTCTGCTTCAGGAACTAAACCGGGAAGCCAATACAACTCTGTCAAAGTCAACTGACCTTGCAATTAAGGAAGCTGGATTAGCGATCAAAGCGGAAGTCGAAAAACTTCGCGAACAAGTCCAGAATGTCGAGTAAAGTGAAGGACCTCAAGTCCGAGACCCAGAAAATTCAACCCTCACAACGAGGGGTCCTGTATGTGGTAAGTTCGCCCTCGGGAGGCGGCAAGGGCACTCTGATTCGTCGCGTACTGGATGTTGTGACCGATCTTAGTTATTCTGTGTCGTATACGACTCGCGCGCCGCGTAACGGAGAGGTTAATGGCCGCGAGTATTTTTTTGTAGACCGCGAGCGATTTGCAAAAATGATCGCGGCCGACGAGTTTCTCGAGTGGGCCAATGTGCATGGCCACCTTTACGGCACAGCTCGACGCCAAGTCACAGAGGAAACTGCGGCTGGTTTGGACATTGTTCTTGAGGTAGATGTCCAGGGGGCCGCCAGTATAAGGCGACTGGGAGTCGATGCAGTCAGCATCTTCATTCTGCCACCGTCACTTGAGACACTTCGAGAGCGTTTAGTGGCGCGGGGTACAGATAGTCCGGAAGAGTTAGGCGTCAGGTTACGCAATGCCCCCGAAGAGCTGAGCCAATATGCGACTTTTGACTACGTGATAGTCAATGATCAGATTGATCGGGCCGCAGCGCAGCTCGCAGCGATTGTTTCGGCCGAACGAGCGCGCTGCTCACGTCAGGAGGTTTTCGTAAACGAAGTGATACAGAAATTCAAAACTAACTAGAGACACCTTAAGGGTTGATTAAGAAGGAGCATCAAACAAACCACATGCCGACAGCAATTACAGAGATTGACAACGCAGTAGATGGATCAGAAAGCCCAGAGGTCGATTCGAAGTATCGCCTCATTATTCTTGCGGCGAAGCGAAGCAAACAGCTTCAACGTGGCGCGCAACCGCGAATTGAGATTGATCCGCAGAAACACAAGCCGACCAGAATTGCTCTGGAAGAAGTGATTCGCGGTCGTGTACATTTTAAAGTTAAGGAAGACGGCCTGAAGTCACCTGCCGAGTGAGCCGTCCGATCTACATACCTTTGTAATCTGGTCCTCCGCCACCTTCCGGGGTAACCCAGTTGATGATCTGGTAAGGATCCATAATGTCGCAGGTTTTGCAGTGTACGCAGTTTGAGAAGTTAATCTGCAAACGCCGCTTTCCGTTCCCACCATCGTCTACCATCTCGTAAACGGCTGCGGGGCAAAACCGCTGGCAGGGATTTCCATATTCTTCCGCACAACGCGTCGAACAGATGTTAAGGTCGAGAACGTGCAAATGCGCCGGCTGATCTTCATCGTGGCCTACGGCGGCGTGATAAACGTCGGTGACTTTGTTGAAGGTAAGTTTGCCGTCAAAACGTAACCCGTCGTAGCGCTGCTCCAACTTATCGCCGTGATAGCCGTACGCTGAAAGTTTCTTCATCTCTTCATGACCGGCGATAGCTTTATCACGATCAAAGATTCCCCACGCCCGCCCGCGAGTGAAAAACTGGAGACCCGTATTCACTATTCCCAACCAACGGCCGTGCTTGAAGCCGGCGTGAAAGTTTCTGACCTTTTTGAGTTCGGGGATAATCCAGCTGTCGTTCACGATTTGCTCATACCGCTGAAGTTGTTTTGCAGAGAAATCCTTGGCAATAAGCGCGTCGAAAATTGTTTCGGCTGCTAACATTCCGCTTTTGATAGCCGAGTGAATTCCTTTGAGTCGTTGTGAATTCAGGAAGCCCGCGCAGTCGCCGACCAAAAGTACACCGTCGGCATACGTCCTCGGCATCGCGAAGTAGCCGCCGGCAGCAATGGTCTTGGCGCCGTACCGAATCATTTTCCCTCCATCCAGTAGCTTGGCGATGAAAGGATGTGTTTTGTAACGCTGGAACTCGGCGTGCGGATCGAGGAGAGGATCCTTGTAGTCAAGACCCGTGACATATCCGATATTGATGATGTTGTTTTGCATGCCATAGATCCACCCGCCACCGTACGTCTGACTATCAGACGGAAAACCTAGTGTGTGTGTAACACGTCCAGCCGGGTAACGACCGTCGGGCAGTTCCCAAAGTTCCTTTACACCTATGCTGTAGACCTGCGGTTCACGTCCTTCATCGAGACCAAGGCGCTGGATCAATTGTTTCGTTAGCGAACCGCGTGGCCCCTCACCCAAAACTGTGACCTTCGCTCTTAGGTCGACGCCCGGTTCGTAATTGGCTTTCCGGTGTCCTTCCTTGTCGATGCCCTTGTCGCCAGTGCGCACGCCGAGCACCCTGTCCTCCTCATCGTAAAGCAGGTCGGCGCCCGGAAATTCAGGAAAAATGTTTACGCCAGCTTCTTCGCATTTCTCGCCCAGCCAGGCAGTCAATCGATTGAGCGACACGATGTAGTAACCGTGGTTCTTTAAAGGCGGCGGAGTGATGGGCGATCGAAGTGCATACTTCGCAGTCAGATAAAGAAAAAAGTCTTCCTTCACAGGCGATTCGAGAGGAGCGCCCTCCTCAACAAAGTCAGGTATCAACTCTTTCAGCGCCTTTGGGTCCATCACAGCACCTGACAAGATGTGAGCACCAACAGTCGCACCCTTTTCAATAACAGCGATCTCAATATCTCCGAGGGCAGCGCCCGGCAAGTCACTGTTGGCCACTGCTTCGTTGTGTTTTTTGACAAGACGAGCAAGGTGCAATGCGCTACTCAGATTTGCGGGACCTCCCCCAACAAAGACAACGTCGAACTCGAGAGTTTCACGTTCCATTAATCAACCTCTAAAAAATGAATGGCGATTCAGTGAGGCAGTATAGCAAAAGCGTCTGGCTCGGCTAAGAAGCTGGAATAGTTAGTACTGGTTCAGTTTGGAATAACACCAACAGACAGACTCTACAAAACTCCGACACCACCGGCTTCAGCCGCGTGGAGTTTCAATTTCAACCTAGGCAACGCCATCTTTTCCTTCTGCGCGCGGCGGAGCCGCGCGCAAGACCGTTATAGTTCTTGTGTTAGGTTGAAAGTGAAACTCCACGCGGCTGAAGCCGGTGGTGTCTTACTTTTTTTCTCAGCCTCTCCTTGCGTGGTATGCCAAACTGAACCAGTACTGACTATTTGTACCCGTTAAATGAGATTTACTTGTAAAGAACGCCGTTACGAGAAACAAACGGCTGGTGTAAACTTCTCTCCACCAGAAAGATCGCATAAGTTTAAGGTTCTCTCTAACGCTGGAGCTATAAACATGATCCGATCAGTCACACGCATGCTCGTATCGGTTGCCTTCTTTATGGTTGTTTTCAACTCCGCCAGCCTTGCCTGTGGACCATTCTCGATGGAGGCGGTTTTCGTCTTTACGGCACACCCGGCATACCCGTTGAATCACTTTGCTCATGGCGAGATTGGCGTTGTTCAGCCCAGCTACGCTCGCTCATATCTTTATGTAGCTTATCGTCACCTGGCGAATGCTCCGTTTCATCCTCAGGAAGAAAAAGCCTTGACTGAGATTTGGGACGAGCGTCTGAATGGTACCTGGGATGGGAGCGAGGATTCCTGGGTAAAGGCATGGCTCGAGACTAGACAAAAGGTGGCCGGTCTACCCGAGTCCCCAAAAATTGAAGCGTACCGGAATCGAGAAAAACCCAATCAATACGAAACGTTTCTGAACTGCAACGAGGACTCGTTTGATTCCGCTATTGCAACGCTAAACGAACGGATCAAAAAGTATGGCGCAGACAGTCCAACCATTCGCACTTGGATCGAAGGTCAGGACCAGGTGTTTTCAAATTGCGGCGCGGGTCAAAATCTTCCCTCGGCACTCCCCTCCGACGCGGACGCACTGGCGCAAGCTGATCGACGCTATCAGATCGCCGCAGCAAACTTTTATTCAACAAAGTTTGAGGAGGCGCGCAAAGAATTCGACGCCATTGCCGCTGACTCCTCATCGTCATGGCAAACGGTGGCGTCCTATCTAATTGCACGGACCCTGGTCCGCCAGGCAAGTCTCGGGGCTGACGAAACAAAGAAAGACTTGCTGATTCAAGCCGAAACGCAAATCAAGAAGGTGCTCGCGGACAAGAAATTGGCAAGTACACATGCCGCATCTAGACGCCTGCTCGACATTGTCAGACTGCGCTTGCGTCCGTCAGAACGTATGCACGAATTGGCCCACACCTTGATGAATAAAACCGCAAACGATCATCTAAAGCAGGATTTGTGGGACTACACGATTCTTCTCGACGGAGTGTTAGGGCCAGACGAGCCGGCGCCGGGCCCCTTGCCTATGGACGAGCTCCGCAGCGACGACCTGACAGATTGGATTTCAACTATTCAGCGAGGTTCGGCCGATGACGTTGCGCACGCGTTGTCTCGTTGGCAAACCACACACGCCGAGACGTGGCTTATTGCAGCCCTTGCAAGATTAGATGAAGAGAATGCCAAGGTGCCTGATCTAATTCGGGCAGCGCTCAACGTCAAAGCAACCTCAGCCGCCTTTGCTTCGGCTCGTTTTTACGCCATTCGTTTGCTGATAGGGTCAGGGAAGCTCGACGAAGCCCGCTCACTGCTGGATCAACTGCTGAAGAAAAATCAAGCGCAATTTGATGCTTCGTCGCTTAACCTCCTGATTGACGACCGAATGATGCTGGCAACAAGTCTCGCTGATTTTTTGAGTCACGCTCCGCGAATACCTGCGGCTTTAAGCTGGAACGAAGATGGCAGAGAAATTCCCGCAGAAGCCTCAGACTTGTCAGATGAGGGCAAGACGATCCTTGGGAAACAATTGTTCGACGACGACACCGCAAAGAGCCTAAACACCCAGATGCCCCTCGGCGTTCTAAAGGAAGCCGCGACAAGTCAGACGCTGCCTCCGCACTTGCGGCGCGACCTTGCCCAAGCGACTTGGATTAGGGCGGTGTTGCTCGGTGACTTCAAGACTGCGGACGAATTAGTTCCCGAGCTGAAAGCTTTGGTTCCAAGTTTATCTGGAAATTTGGACGACTTCTTACGAACCCCACAAGCGGAAGTCAAGAAATTCTCGGCTCTTTACACATGGCTAAAATTTCCCGGTATCGAACCGATTGTGGACACTGGAATGGGCCGCAGCAGTGCATTGAACCAACAAGACACCTATCGTGACAACTGGTGGTGCGGAGCTTCGTTTACGCCCTCGACAGAGCCAATTGCAGAAGAGAACGACGCGCTTGCTTCATTCACTACGAGCGGCATTCATAGCCCGGTGTTTCTGACCGATGCGCAACGAGCTGCCGGTGGAAGAGAGTGGAAAGCACTCAACAGTCTTGGCGCCATTCCAAATTATCTCTGCAAACAAGTAATCCTATGGAGCACAAAAAGCCCAACAGATCCGCGCGTTCCCGAAGCCCTGCATCTCGCGGTCACTTCAACGCGTTATGGTTGCACAGATGAAAATACAGGACGATGGTCGAAGGCGGCCTTCGATCTGTTACACAGGAAATATCCCAGCAGCACCTGGGCAAAGAAAACAAAATACTGGTTCAAGGAGTGAGCTTTGCAACATCCAGCAGGTACAGCCGAAGAACACGAATTCACAAATCATCTCATCCACGAAAGTAGCCCTTACCTACTGCAACACGCTCACAACCCAGTTGACTGGTATCCGTGGAGCGATGAGGCCTTTACCAAAGCACGAGCGGAAAATAAGCCTGTGCTGCTCAGCATCGGCTATTCGGCATGTCATTGGTGTCACGTCATGGCGCACGAGTCGTTCGAAGACGAACAGATTGCGCAACTCATGAATGAAAACTTTGTGAACATCAAAGTTGATCGTGAGGAGCGGCCCGATTTGGATCAAATCTATATGAATGCCGTGCAGATGATGACACATCACGGCGGCTGGCCCATGACAGTGTTTCTAACTCCAGAAGCGGTGCCATTCTATGGTGGCACTTATTTTCCCCCTCAGGATCGTTACAACATGCCGGGCTTTCCGCGGGTGCTGATTAGCGTCGCCGAGGCATATCGCGACCGTCAGGGCGACATTGTCGAGACCTCCACATCTTTGCTTGAGCAGTTACAACGTCTTAGCTCAACCAGTGGTTCGGACCAAACAATAGAAAAAGAATTGCTTGATTCTGCTTACACGGGGCTAGTACGCGGCTACGACTCAGTCAATGGCGGGTTTGGCAACGCGCCAAAATTTCCACCGGCCATCACGCTTGAGTTTTTGCTCAGAACCTACACTCGTGCCGGGAAAGACGAATCACTTGAAATCGTTGGCCACACGGCTGAAAAGATGGCCCGTGGCGGAATCTACGATCAACTTGGAGGTGGCTTCCATCGGTATTCAACCGATGCCAGGTGGCTAGTCCCCCATTTCGAGAAAATGCTCTACGACAATGCTCTGCTCTCACGATTCTATTTGCACTATTTTCAGGTTAGTCATGACGTCCTCGCTCGTGAGATCACTGAAGGCATTCTCAACTACGTTATCCGGGAAATGACAAATCCACTGGGCGGTTTCTACTCAACACAGGACGCTGATTCTGAAGGGCATGAAGGCAAGTTCTTCGTCTGGGACATGGCTGAAATCATTGCGATTCTTGGTGAGAAGGATGCCGTGGTATTCAATGCCTATTACGACATTACCAAACAGGGAAACTTCGAAGGCAAGAATATCCCAAACATAAACTGGAGCCAGGACGAGGTTGCTACCAAGCTCGGCATCTCTGTCTCTGAACTGGAAACATCTCTGCACCAAAGCAGACACAAGCTTTTTGAAAAAAGAGAACTCCGAGTAAAGCCCGACCGTGATGAAAAGATACTGACCGCGTGGAATGGCTTGATGATGGCCAGCTTTGCCGAGGCCGGTGTAATTCTTGACCGGCCCAACTATCTCGATGCTGCCCGGCGAAACGCGCAGTTTGTATTGTCGAACCTCCGACGCGAAGGGTTCTTGCTCCGGACGTATAAAGACGGAGTGGCCAAATACAATGCGTATCTGGAAGACTACGCTTTTCTAATCGAGGGTCTAGTTACACTGCACGAAACATCGGGAGAGTTCATTTGGTTGCGAGAGGCTTTGACGTTGACCGATCGGATGATTGATGAGTTCTGGGATGAAACAAATGGCGGCTTCTTTTTCACCGGAAAGAGTCACGAAAACCTGATCGTCCGGTCGAAGGACAATTTCGATAATGCAACTCCTTCTGGAAACTCCGTTGCCGCACTGGTGCTCCTGCGGTTGGCAACCCTAACCGGCAACGAGAGCTACCGAAATCGAGCTGTTTCCGTCCTCCGGGAGGTCGCTGAGTCAGCGCAGAAATACCCGGCTGGTTTTGGTTACGCACTCTCCGCCATCGATTTCCTCCTTTCCACTCCAAAGGAAATCGCCATTGTGGGAACTGACGCCGGCTCACTTGCCCAGTTTCGTAGAGAAGCTTGGCGAAATTACCTGCCCAACAAGGTCGTGACGACTGGAGATTCTGAGGCAAGCTATTCGGTCGCCCTGCTCGAGAATCGACCGATGGTCGCGGGTAAGACGACAGCGTATATCTGTGAAAACTATGCCTGTAAGTCGCCAGTGAACGATCTAAAGGCCTTTGCTCTCGAGTTGATCAATCCATGATTAATTAGGACGTTCTGGGGACTGCGAGAAAGTCAGAGGTAATTCAATTGTCGGTAAAAGATACGAGTTCCACTGGTTCAACTTTTAATCCAGAGAAGGCGGAGGCCTTCGCCGGTCGCATGTTGGGAGCGCTCAACAATGGCGCCTTCTGCCTGATGGCCTCGATCGGCCACCGCACCGGCCTCTTCGACGCCATGCGCGATCAGGCACCCCAGACGTCGCCAGAGATCGCCTCGCGGGCTGGGCTCAACGAGCGCTATGTACGCGAATGGCTCGGCGCGATGGTCACCGCTGGTGTCGTCGATGTCGATCCGGAAAGCGTCCACTACGAGTTACCGGCAGAGCACGCGGCGTTCCTGACACGGGCGGCTGGCGCGGACAACCTGGCAGTTTTCGCGCAGTACATTCCGCTCCTCTCCAACGTTGAAGACGACATTGTCGGCTGCTTCGAGAACGGTGGGGGCGTTCCCTATGAAAGATTCCCTCGGTTCCACGCCGTAATGGCCGAAGACAGCGGGCTGTCCGTTCTCTCCTCGCTCGAATCCCATATCCTTCCGCTCGTCCCAGGTCTGGTCGAGCGGCTCGAGCGCGGAGTGCGAGGACTCGATGCCGGATGCGGCAGCGGCCGAACCTTGAACCGGCTGGCCGAACTCTTCCCGAACAGCCGCTTTATCGGGATGGATCTTTCGAAGGAGGCCATTCAAGCTGCGCGTAACGAGGCCGCGACCAAGGGGTTTAAGAATGTCGAGTTCGAGGTGATCGATCTCAGCGACTTCGACCAATACGCCGAAACCGCGTCGTTCGACTTCGTCACCACATTCGATTCCGTACACGATCAGCCCAAGCCGCTGAATCTCTTAAAAGGCATTCACCGGACACTCAAGCCGGATGGCGTCTACCTTATGCAGGACATCAAAGGATCCAGCCATGTCTACAAGAACATCGGTCACCCGATTGGAGCGTTCCTCTACACCGTGTCGTGCCTACACTGCATGACCGTGTCATTGGCTCAGGGAGGCGAAGGACTGGGTGCAATGTGGGGCGAGGAGAAGACGCGGGAGTATCTACAACGGGCCGGCTTCCGATCGGTGGAAAAGCATGAACTGGCTCATGACATCCAGAACAACTGGTATGTTGCCAGGAAGTGAGCTCAAGCGTGACACCTTGTGACTCCCAGGACCTCGCCGAACATCGCGTTGAACGACAAGTCGCAACCAGTTCTAGGACTCACAATGCGCAACCCGAACCGCCTCTGGCCCCTGGGAGGAGTAGTGGGTCAGTTCAAGAAATACCACCGACGGTGCGCGTTGGTGGTACTTTGAAACCGTCCCATCCGCCTGGGAGGAAGCTGCTTGACGTCAACCCACTCAAACGTCTATATTTAGGCTGTGCCAAACATTGTTGGCACTTGTCTAGAAGGCACTCTCATCTAGATCCCGCTTAGGGTCCTCCCGACCCGGCTTCCTTTCGAGCATTCATTCGCGTTTTTCTGCTGTCAGGACATCTTCTATTTGCAGGAAGGATCGACCAAGTCAGTAATGTTGAAGTCTAACTGGAAGGGTACGACTCTTTTGTCGGCGATCTCCATCGCAAGCGTTTTGCTATTGCTCTTAGCAGTTGCTGGCACGCTGGGTCTGCCCCTGTTCGGAAGCGCCGGAATCGTTTCGTGGCTTGTGCTCGTCGTGCTCACCGTAGCGGCGAGTCGTTTTACGGTTTCCGTCACCAGCACCGACGGGGTTCACTATTACCGCAAATCAATTGCGGACGCCTTTGTGTTCCTTGCCGCCGTCCTCTATGCCGGTCCTCCAACAAACTCCGTCGGTCCAGCTATTCTGCTAGCGGCTTTTGTCGGCTTCGTCTCTACCTATCGCCTCGGAACCCGTCGAGAGATGATCTTCACCACGGGGATGGCAATCATTTCGACGTCCGTCGCCGCATCTCTCTATGGCCTTCTCGTCAACTGGACGGCAACCGAGCCGCAAGCTGCGGCTTCGAGTGGTCTGCCGCTCAATGAACTTGTTGTCCCACTCTTCGCACTCGCCATCCTGCAATACTCTCTGAATACAGTTGCGGCAACCTGGTTCCTTAGCATCGATGCCGGCAAGTTCAAATTGATCCCATCACCGGAGAGCATTGTTTGGACGGTGACGACTCAACTCGCAGGCGCAGCATCTGCTGTTCTTTTCTACACCGCCATTATTCATCGGGATTCCGCGTACGGGCTTCTTGGTCTACTGATCTCCGCATTAACTCACCTGCTCTACCGCTTCAACGAAGGCCGACTCGAAGAGGTCAAGCGTGCTGAGGCTGAACGTCGTCGTCATATTGAGGAGATGGCAAACATCCACATGAACACCATCGAGTCGTTGGCGATCGCGATTGACGCAAAGGACCAAACGACTCACGGTCACGTTCGACGCACTCAAATCTATGCGACTCAGATGGGCAAGCTCTTCAAAGTAACTAAGTCGGAGGTTCAAGCCTTACTCGCAGGTGCGCTGCTTCACGACATTGGAAAGCTCGCAGTCCCCGAATACATCCTCAACAAACCAGGCAAACTAACAGAGGCTGAATTCGCAAAAATGAAAATCCACCCAACGGTTGGTGGCGACATTTTGAGACGCGTCAACTTCCCTTATCCGGTTGAAGATATTGTTCGTTACCACCATGAAAAGTGGGACGGTAGTGGTTATCCGAAGGGACTAAAGGGCGAGGCGATTCCGCTGGTCGCTCGCATCATTTCTGTTGTGGATTTCTACGACGCAACTCGTTGTGACCGACCTTATCGCAAAGGGATGAAGCGGGAAGAATCTCTTGCCTTATTGCGCGGAATGGTTGGCTCAGCGTTTGATCCGCAAGTTGTCCAAAAGTTCATCGAGCACGTGGAAGAGTTTGATCAATTGATTGGCCGCGAAGATATCCAGGAGCAGGTGCCCTCCGAGACGCCAGCGCTCGACATTGAAACGAAGACAAAGCCAGACGCTGGTTTAGCGTCAGACACTTTAGGCTCGGTTGAGGATTCTTCATCTGGCTTCCGCACAATCAGTGAGGCTCAGCGCGAAGTTTTCGCTCTGCATGAAATCGCCCAGACAATTGGATCGTCACTTAATCTGAGCGACACCGTTACGCTGGTCGCAAATAAGCTCAAGTCGATTGTGCCCTTCGATAGCTGTGTCATTTTTGTAGTTGACGAACGCTCGGGAAAGGCTGCCGCCGCTCATGCTGCCGGTGAGGATGCTGAACTCTTCTCACGCAGGCGAATGAATGTCGGTGATGGTATCACCGGGTGGGTCATTGCCAACTCTCGTTCGATGTGCAATGCGTCACCAGAACTCGACTTGGTCGGGATACCTGATGAAATCGCAAAGCAGTATCGTGGCGTCCTGGTATCGCCGCTTTTAAGAGAGGACGGCTCATTTGGGGCGATCACGCTCTACTCGAAGAGTCGAACCTCTTACACAACTGAGCACGTTCGTCTCCTGGAATCGGTTTGTCAGCATGCTTCCAGTGCATTGAACAACGCTTTGACGTACGAAAAGACAAGAGAGAGTGCACTCGTCGACCCCCTCACAGAGCTGCCGAACGCGCGTGGGTTCTACATGATGCTCGAACAGCGAATTGCTGAGTGCCAACGCATGAATCGCGAGTCGCTCGCACTCATCAGCATGGACATCGACGACTTCAAAATTATTAACGATAAGTATGGGCACTCGATTGGCGATCGTCTGCTCGCAAGCGCGGCCGGCGTAATGCGCCGAGAACTACGACAGATGGACATTCTCACGCGCTATGCTGGCGATGAATTCGTGGCGATTATGCCTATGGCGTCGAGCGCGATGGCTGCAGCCGTCTCCGAAAGGATACGAAATGCCATCGAGGAGCAACTGTTTTCTGTTCGGACAGGCACGATGATTGGGCTCGGCCTAAGCGTGGGTTTTGCCTGCTTCCCGGACGATGGTGAAACTACTGAAGAGTTATTGACAGCTGCCGCGCGAAATATGCAGCGTGACAAGCATTGCCGGAAGACTGTGTTAACTCTGGCGGGC
>DASYRR010000200.1:0-5737 GCA_036004125.1 Pyrinomonadaceae bacterium
CTGCGGCCCGGCGAAGTACCAGCCGCAACACATCGGTTGGGGTTGCTCCCAGGCTCAGCCGGATCCCGAACTCGCGCGTCCGCTGAATCACCAGGTAATTCATCACCCCGTAAATTCCAATTGACGCCATCACTAATGCCAGCAGCGAAAAAGCCGCGAGGATTATGGTACGGAAGCGCGGCTCCGCCACCGATCCCGATACTAGTTGCTGCATCGTCTCGATCCGGTCGACTGGTACGGTGGGATCGATAGCGGAAACCACTCCGCGTAACTCAGCGGCAGAGGCGCCTGAGTCGAGTGTTGTTCGCACCACAATGGTCGGCTCGCTCTCTATGTTCCACGACTGCTCGACCGGTACATACACCTCTGCTTTAGCCGCACCGTCCAGCCCCTCGTGCAGCACATCGCCTACCACTCCAATCACCGTCCGCCATTTGTCGCGGAGGCTAAATTGTAGCCGCTGGCCGATCGGGTTCTCCGATGGCCAATGCTCGCGCGCCATCGAATCGTTGACCATCACCACCCACGGCGACTCTGCCGTATCCGCCGGCGTAAAGGGTCGGCCTCGCAGCAATGGAATCCCGATCGTCTCGAAATAGCCCGGGCTCACCGGGCGGTAGTGCGCAATGTTGTAAGTCCCCACCGGCAGCGGCGGACGACCTTCGATCAGGAATGACGTTCCGTTTTCCAAACCGCTTAGCGGCAAGTAGGTTGTGAACCCGGCAGAGGTAACGCCGGGTCTTCCCTGAAAGCGTTCGCCAAGTTCCCGTTCGAAGGCCGCGATCCTGTGGTTGTCGGGATAGCGTGATGTCGGCACCGACAAACGCGCCGTCAGGACGCTCTCCGAACGAAAGCCGGGTGCTACGTGCATCAGCGCCCAAAAACTCTTCACCATCAAGCCGGCGCCGATTAGAAGAGTGATGGCGATCGCGATCTGTGCCACCGCCAGCCCGCTCCGCAGGCGGGTTTGAATTCCAGTCGAGGTTCGATTGTTCTGCTTAAGCGATTCCCCGGCGCTTTCGCGCCACGGTCCGAACAAGGGACCAAGTCCGAAGAGAATTCCAGTCACCAGCGAAATCACGGCGGTAAAAATCAGCATTCGCGTGTCTACCGCAATTCCTGCGGCGCGTGACAGGTCGGCAGGCAACTGCGGAGTTAAGGCCGCAATAGCAGCAAGCGCCAAAACGAAGCCTGCAATGCCGCCGAGGCTTGCCAATAACAGACTCTCCGTCAGAAGCTGCTGTGCCAGCCGCCCCCGGCTTGCGCCCAGCGCAATCCGCAGGGCCATTTCTTTCTGGCGCGCCGCGGCCCGGTTTAGCAGTAGGTTGGCCACGTTGGCGCAGGCGATCAGCAGCACCAGTCCAACCGCGCCAAGCAGTGTCTCGAGTGCAACTCGAACACCGCCCGTCACCTGATCGGCAAGCGGCACGGCGACGATCCCTTTGTCCTTGTTCTGCTCCGGGTACTGTTGCGCGAGGTTCGCCCCCAGCACGTTCAACTCAGCCTGCGCCTGCGCGAGTTTCACCCCCGGCTGGAGCCTCGCTATGACGTGCAACACGTGTGAGTTGCGCATCAGTTTCTGAGGATCGAGCGCCATCGGAACCCAAATGTCAACTTGGCTGCGCGCCTGGAAATCCGCCGCCGTGGTCCCGAACTGAAAACTTGCCGGCAATACACCGACCACCGTGTAGCTCTCGTCGTCCAGCGTGATGGTCTTGCCCACGATGTCGCGGTCCGCGCCAAACCGTGCGCTCCATGCCGCGTAGCTCAGAATGGCGACGCGATTCTGGCCTGGTCGGTCCTCCTCCGGAAGAAAATTGCGGCCCAGCATGAACTGAACGCCTAATACGGAAAAGAAACTCGACGTAACGCTGTCTCCAACCAACCGCGACGCCTCGCTCTGTCCACCAAGAATGAAGCTGGGCGCAAAGCTCGACACCCGGGTCGCCCCCATCCCGCTGAACGACCGGCTCGCGTCATGCCAATCCACAAAATTCGCCGGCGCTACTTCGCCAAGCTTTCCGTCGCTCTGCCGTTCCGAAAGCGTTACGATGCGGTCCGGTTCCGCATACGGCAGTGGCTTGAAAAGCACGGCATTGCACACGCTGAAAATAGCGGTATTCGCCCCAATACCGAGTGCCAGAGTTACTACTGCCGCCGTCGCGAATCCCGGATTCTTGCGCAGCATTCGGGCGGCGTAAGTCAAATCACGCCGCAACGCCTCGATGGAGGGCATTATCTGCATAGTCCTCAGGTCTTCCTTTAACAGAGTGGGGTTTCCAAACTGCCGCCGCGCTGCCAGCAGTGCGGCTTCTGCTGTCATGCCTTGCCGGCGGTACCGCTCGGCGAGCAATCTGACGTGTTCTTCCATCTCCGTTTGGAACTCTAAGTCGCAAGGCTCTTTGCGAACCGTGTCTCGCATTCTTCGCCATAACTTACCGAGCCTACGCACGATCATTACCTCTCGCCCTCCAGTCGCAGCAGGCGGTCAATCACTCCGGAGATCCGCTCCCAGTCTTCTGTCTCTCTTGCTAGTTGCTTCAGGCCTCTCTTTGTAATCGAATAGAATTTCGCTTTGCGGTTATTCTCAGAAGCGCCCCACTCCGACGCGATCCATCCTTCCTGCTGCAATCGCAAAAGGGACGTGTAGACGGTGCCTTCGTTTAGCTGAAGCACCTCTTCGCTCAACTGCTCCAACCGGCGCGCGATCCCGAACCCGTGCAGCGGACCCATCGCCTGTAGTGTTTTTAGAATCATCAGATCGAGCGTGCCCTGCAGCACCTCCGATTTCTTGTTGATTTCAGCCTTTCCTTTGGTCATTGCAAAGAAGATAACAGTCCTCCTTTGGAATGTCCATAGGTAGAAGACTTCCAGCTAGCCACGAGTTCCGTTCTTCCTGTGTCAGCGGTCTGTGTCCCTCCTACTTATGTGCTCTGCCGCTGAACTAATTCGCCAAGGTTCTTCGGGCAAAGATTAAAAGTCTATAACCACTCACAGGAGCTTATCCAAACTGCTTTTACTCCAGGCCAATTACGAAGTGTCGTTATGGAATAGGGTGGAAAAAGCCCAGTTGGCATGAACCGGTGAGGTGAAAACACTCAACCCAATTCTGCCCGCTGGGCTTTTTCCGTAACTACTACTCCCTTACCAGGTAAGGACTTTATTTGTTACGTAAGGACTTTATTAGTAACGATCAGGAGGAGGAAAATACAAACTACTTCGTCTTGATTTTTGCCTTGCTCTTGGCACTGGTGCCGGTTTCAGCACAATTACTTCAGCTATTTAGAAGCGCATCATCTCGACTGGCGATAAGTGAACAATGGGACAGTGCTTCAGCTTGAATCCTAAGTAGTCTTTCTATGTTTGGGGATGCCGAATATTAGTCCTCGTCCTACAGTCAACAGATTTTATCTCACCGCAAACAACAAATCATTGCCACCCGACAAACGCCAGATCCGACAAAAAACCAACCCACGTACTCTTCAGCCCAACTGACAAACCGACCAACCAATCCAAGAAGCTAGCAGCAAAACAAACCTAAGAAATTTCGGCCTGTAGATCGTGATCAGCCAATGCGATAAGACTGGAACAAACACGGTAGCCGGAATAAAAGCGGGTCAGACGGGTATTACTCACATAGACCGTCAACTATTGCACGCGGTAATCAGCCAAACGTCCAGGCACCGCGAAGTCTTTAAGGCGCGGTCTCTAAGTTCTGGATTTTTCGCCAGCGAGCGGTGATAAGCGCCCGTTCGGGGCAGACTTTGGAAAACCACAATTTGAAAGGAACGGAGAAAAACATGAAAAAACAAATGAAACTCGCCGCTTTGATTGCCGGTGCTGTGATGGCGCTCTTTGCCTTCATGGCCATGACCGTCGCGGCCCAGGACGACAAGATGAAGGACGAGAAGATGATGGTGGACAAATCGAAGCCCACCGTAGCGATCATTCGGGCTGACTGGTGTGAAGCATGTCAGAAGCTCGAGCCAACCATGGGTGAGTTGATGAGCCAATACAAGGATCGGCTAAATTTTGTCTTACTTGACGTAACCAATGATGAGAAGACGGCTGAGTCAGCCAAAACAGCGCAGCACTTGGGAATCAGCAAGTTTTTCGAGGCGAACAAGAAGAACACTTCAACGGTGATCGTGCTTGGCGAGAAGAACAAAATCTTGTTCAAGACGACCAAGAATTTTGATCGTGACGCATACGTGCATGCGTTTGATGAAGCAATCTCGAAGAATGCCATGATTATGAAAAAGCACGGCTAGACCTTGCGGCGCCGCCGGATCTGGGAGGGTTCGGCGTACAGAGGGAGCGCGCTGAAGGGATAGTCGCATGCATCTCAGGCGCGGCTAAAGCGCGCCCCTCTTCTTTTGTTAGTCCGAATTGAAGTCATGTGTGCATTCCTCACGGTTTGTGATTTGAGATAGGAATCGTGATTCAGATGAAGGTTTTGAAACTAATAAGCATCCTCGGTCTGATACTTCTGGTCGCCGGCGTTGTCGGGTTTTTTTTGATCAAGTCGCCGGACAAAAATCGGTCCGCCCAGACCACAACCGGCACTGGCCAGTACTCGGGATTGAATGCCGGCAGTAACGTCGGCGAAGTCGCGCCAAACTTTCAGTTGACGAAGATCGACGGCTCACGTGTTTCGGTAAGCGAGCTTCGTGGTCATCCGGCCGTGCTTATTTTCTGGACAGCATGGTGCCCGGTGTGCAAAGAGGAGGCGCCTCATTTCAATGAGTTGGCCGCTCGTTATGGACCAAAAGGCGTCCGCGTGCTGGGCATTAACATTCAGGACAGCGAGGCACGTACACGAGCCGGCATCAAGAGTTTTGGCATTCAATACGCTGTCGCCCGCGACACAGACGCAGCGGTAGCAAAGCTGTACAAAGTTACGGGTACACCGACCGTCGTCTTGCTCGATCGAAACGGCGTCGTGCGCTACACCGGCAACGAACTGCCGGTTGATTACGCTCAGCGTTTCGACACGATGCTGGCTGAGAATGGGTAGCGGTTTCTATTTGAGGCAACGTAGCAGGTACTCAATCAGTTGCCTTGCTACAGAATTTTCCGAATGGAGTTGAGTGATGGGGACTGGAATTCTCAAGCCAGGTGATAAGGCACTTGGATTTCGCCTGGTGGAAGCGGCTTCCGGAGAGTTGTTAGGCCCTGCAAACTTTGCCCGCAAACAGAATATCGTGCTGCTCTTTTTTCGGGGCCTGTGGTGACCGTTTTGCCTTCGGCATCTTGGTAAGGTGCGCCAGGTTTACGATCAAATCAAGCAGCTCGAAGCGGAAGTGCTCACAGTCTCGCTTGATTCGATCGCTTCACTGCGTAAGTACAAGGCGAAGACAAATACATCGTTCCCCATGCTGTCAGATGAAGGGGGAGAGGTGATACTCCAGTATGGCGTTAAGAACGATTGGACACCCTACAAGCGTGGCATACCTCATCCATCCATCTACATCATTGACCGGGCCGAGATTGTGCGCTTTGTTGAGGTGCGCCAGAATTACGTTTTCCGAGTCAAGATGAGCACGATTCTCGACGAGTTGCGAAAAATTCAGCGGCGCAACATTCAGGAACGCGGATCCATGACGGAAGTTTCTGGCTAAACAAAGCGGCGAATTTATCTCTGAGAGACCGCGAAACCACGTAGGTGAAACCTGGGTGCCCGATTATCCGAGAGACTTCTTAGTTGCGAGCCGCTGTTGGTGAGGAGATCTAAATG
>DASYRR010000201.1:0-43851 GCA_036004125.1 Pyrinomonadaceae bacterium
GGTGATCGCACTGTGGTCTTTCTTCCCAAGAATGAAGCAGGACATTTCGAAGTGCGCGATGTGCAGATCGACGGTGAAGTCGAAGGCTACAGCCGCGTCACGAACGGCCTGAGCCTGGGCGACCGGGTCGTGACCAAAGGCGGCTTCACTTTGAAGTCGCTGCTAATGAAAGGCCAGTTTGGCGAGGACGACGAAGAGGAACAGAAGCAATGATTAACGCCATAATCCGCTTCGCTGTGGCCCAGCGCCTGCTCGTAATGCTGCTGGTTGCGATCATGATCGGCGCAGGCGTCTACAGTCTCCGCAGCCTGCCGATTGATGCCGTGCCTGACATCACGAACGTTCAAGTGCAAATACTGACTTCGGCATCCGCACTTGCTCCCTTAGAAGTCGAACGTCAGATCACTTTTCCCATCGAGACGGCTATGTCGGGACTGCCCGGCGTGGAAGAGATTCGCTCGATCTCGAGGCCCGGCATCTCCGCCGTCACAGTCGTCTTTAATGATTCAACCGACATCTACTTTGCGAGACAGCTTGTGTTTGAACGGCTGACGCAGGCGCGCGAAGAAATCCCCTCCTCCATCGCCTCACCGCAAATGGGACCCATCTCCACGGGACTGGGTGAGATCTACCAATATGAACTTCGCAACATACGGGGCAGTGGCTACGACCCAATGGCACTGCGCACCATCCAGGACTGGGATATACGGCGACAGCTGCTCGGTGTGGCAGGTATTGCTGAAGTTAACAGCTTCGGCGGCTTTGAAAAGCAGTATCAGGTGCGGGTTGATCCAGCAAAGCTCCAATCCTTTAGCTTGACTCTACATGATGTGCTGGCGGCGGTAATGAATAACAACAGTAACGTCGGCGGCGCGTATATCGAGCACGGCGGAGAGCAGTATCTGTTACGCGGTGTTGGTTTGGCCCAGTCGACAAATGACATCGGCAACATCGTAGTCAAGACAGGCAAAGGAGGCGTGCCAGTTTATGTGCGCGACCTGGGCGAGGTTGTTACGGAAGCTGCCGTCAGGCAAGGCGCTACGATTGCTAATGGTGACGGAGAGATCGTGGCGGGCATCACCATGATGCTGATAGGCGAGAATTCACGGACTGTGGTCCAACGAGTCAAAGAACGAATCTCCGAGGTAAAAAAGACGCTGCCGAAAGGGGTTGAGATTGTTCCGTTTTATGACCGTACCGAACTTGTCGATCGCACCATTCGCACAGTTGCCGCGAATCTTATCGAAGGCGCGATTCTGGTCATCATTGTCTTGATACTGCTCCTGGGAAACTGGCGCGCAAGTTTGCTGGTAGCGACGATCATCCCGCTATCCATGCTCTTTGCAGCGATCCTGATGCGCCTCTTCGGCGTATCCGGAAATCTGATGAGTCTCGGCGCACTTGATTTCGGACTGATAGTGGACGGCGCAGTAGTGATGGTCGAAAACGCTGTCAGGCGACGTGCGGAAGCGCAGCACGAAGGTTCACACGAACGACCCGATCGTACAATCCTGGAAGCCTCTCTGGAGGTGGGTCGTCCCGTAGTCTTCGCCGTTGCGATCATTATGATCGTATATCTGCCAATCCTTAGCCTCCAGGGCATCGAAGGAAAGATGTTCAAACCGATGGCGCTGACGGTAGTCTTTGCGCTATTGGGTTCTCTCATTCTCTCGCTTACGTACATCCCGGCGGCCATGACCTACATCTTGCGTGGGCATGTCAGCGAAAAAGAAAGCTTGATCATTCGGTACGCGAAACGGTGGTACCACCCGGCGTTGGGTTTCACGATGCGGTATCGCGCGCCCGCTGTTGCGCTCGCCACCGCGTTCGTATTCATCAGCGCCGGCATCTTTGCTCTGCTCGGCTCGGAGTTTATTCCCAGGCTTGATGAAGGCTCCATTGCCATTGAATCGCGACTCTTGCCCAGCGTCTCCCTCACGCAATCGATCCAATCCTACTCAGCAGCTGAGCGCGTGCTTAAAGCATTTCCCGAAGTTACGAGAGTAGTGACAAAGATCGGTCGCGCTGAAGTTGCTACAGATCCGATGGGGGTCGACTCGGCGGATATTTTTGTTGATCTCAAGCCTCCTTCGGAGTGGACGACCGCGCGTAGCAGAGAGGATTTGTACGGTCAGATGGCGGAGGCGCTGGAGCGCAGCGTGCCGGAAGGGGCATTCAGTTTCTCGCAGCCCATTGAGATGCGCATGGCGGAACTAATCGCCGGGGTGCGTTCGGATATCGCGATCAAAGTGTTCGGCGATGATCTTGATAAGCTCCGAGAAAGGGCTGAGCAAATCGCGAAGGTCGTGGCCCGTGTACCAGGCGCGGCAGATGTAAAAGTGGAGCAGGTTTCCGGTTTGCCCCAGCTTCAGGTCAAGCCGGATCGCGCAGCCATTGCACGCTATGGCATCAACATCGAAGACGTGAACGGTGTTGTTGAAGCGATAGTCGCAGGCGAGGAAGCCGGTCAGGTCTATGAGGGCGAAAAGCGATTCGATCTCGTCGTGCGTCTTGGCGCGGAGTCAAGTAGTGATGTGCAAGCGATTCGCAACTTGATCATTCCTGCTGCTAATGGCGCCCGTGTACCGCTGTCGCAACTGGCGGACATCTCCGTCACTGAAGCGCCGGCCCAGGTCTCGCGCGACGATGCAAGGCGTCGGATTGCTGTCGAGTTGAACGTGCGCGGACGCGATATCGGGAGTTTCGTGAGTGAAGCTCAGAAAGAGATCGAGAAACAAGTTCAATTACCTGCCGGGTACTACACGAAGTGGGGCGGACAGTTCGAGAATCTTCAGCGTGCATCGGCTCGACTTCTGATCGTCGTGCCGCTGGCGCTTTTCCTGATCTTCATTCTCCTCTTTACGACATTCGGCTCAGTCAAGCAAGCACTTGTAATCTACACCGGCGTGCCGTTCTCGGTGGTTGGCGGCATCTTTGCACTCGCCTTACGCGGAATGCCGTTCTCGATCTCGGCGGGTGTCGGCTTCATAGCCTTGTTTGGCGTTGCGGTCCTCAATGGCGTCGTCATGGTCAGTTACATCAACCGTCTCCGTGATGAAGGTCACTCGGTCGCCGATGCAGTGAGAGAAGGAGCGGAAACCCGCTTGCGCCCGGTATTGATGACCGCACTCGTCGCCAGTCTCGGATTCATTCCGATGGCAATTGCCACTTCTGCAGGCGCGGAAGTGCAGCGCCCGCTCGCGACGGTAGTTATTGGCGGATTGATTACCTCAACTGTTCTCACATTGCTCATTCTGCCGACCCTCTACGGTTGGTTTGAGCGCGAGCGAATCGAATAGGAGTGAGAGATGAAGATCATTACCGCATTTATACGACCGCCTATGCTCGGGAAGGTCACAAACGCACTGGAAGAAATCGACAGTTTTCCGGGTTTGACGGTGACAGAGGTGCGCGGTTTCGGACGCCGAAACATTGCTGCTGAAGAGGACATCCCGCTGGAAGAGTTCATTGAAAAAGTTCGCCTTGAGATCGTAGCACGCGACGAGATGGTCAAGCAGATTGTCGATACCGTCGTGCAGGTTGCGCATACCGGGAACCACGGTGATGGTAAGGTTTTCGTCTGGCGTGTGGAGCGGGCCGTGCGCGTTCGGACCGGCGAGACCGACGAGGATGCTATTTGAGATGAGTGGTGAAATCTGCAACGGAAGACTAGTCCATGAACAACGTCGAACGGTGGAAGCAAAGGGCAAGGGGTCTTAAAAAGGAGACCTATGTGCTGTACCTCGCAGTCCGCGATCCGAGAATGCCTTGGTACGCCAAGCTTCTGGCAATATGCGTGGTCGGGTATGCCTTCAGTCCAATAGATCTGATACCTGACTTCGTTCCCGTCTTAGGTTACCTGGATGATCTGGTGCTGGTACCGCTGGGAATTGCTCTAGTGCTGAAAATGATTCCCAAAGAGGTGATGGCTGAGTGCCGCGAGAAGGCCCAAGCCGTCATGGCCCAAGGGAAACCGACGAACTGGGTCGCTGCCGGCGTCATCATCGCAGTCTGGTTTTTGCTGGCAGCGCTCTTCGTCGTGCTCGTCATACGAATCGTTACTGCGAAAGCAATGAGCGTGTAAACGACCAGTGGCCTCACAGCTATGGCCCACTGGGGAGCGAAGCGTGAACGTGGCAAGGCAATGTTGCCAATCTGATCAGTAGAAATGATCCGAGAGCAATAATCGGAATTCCTATTGTTGTATTTGTGCTCGGCTACCTAATTCGACACCGAATGAGAGAACTATTTCGTTGAAATCGGCTCCTCAGACTTCACGGAACCAGTTATAGCCAGATGACCTTCTAACAGACGCGGTCTGAATTTCAACGTTCTCAGACAGAATGTGAGGTTTTCTTTGGATTGCGGATATTCTGCGGCCGTCTCTTGTGAGCCCGAGGCTTTCTGTTCACCTTACTCAAAGCGCTCCTGGCAATTTCATTGAAGAAGGTAACGAGCGCTATAACTGCCAAAGAGCAAATCAGAAATCCTTGCCACCCAAAAGGCGCATCACCGTGTAATAGAAGGGCTACCAAGTTCACGATTGAACTCCAAAATGAAACGGAAACACGCCACGCCTTCAGGGGTACACGAGAAAAGCGGCCTCAACTCCGTAATCGATCTGGTCCCAGACGAACTGGTCTAATAGAACCTCAGCGTATACGTCACTCTTAAACCGCGACCCATCTCTGGAGCGAACTCTTTAATAAAGGACAAATGGTTGCGATAGAGCGTGTCTCCCAGGTTGAGAGCGTTGAATGAAATTATGTGAGCCGCATGCTGAGTTGGGATCAAATATGAACCCGAAATCCCAAAAACTCCGTAGCCTGCCGTTCGCGTCTCGGTTGGAAACAGTCGGTTCTGGTCTTTGGCCATCACGAATTCCGGATTCACCAGAAGATTCTTGAATCTAAATTCCAGTCCGGCCCTGCCTCGAAGGGGCGGAATCCTTGGTAGTGGTGAGTTATCCGCAGTCAGTTCGGCATTAACGTAATCCACTCCCAGGTTCAGCCAGATTGCTGGATGCAATGCGACATCCGCTTTTGCTTCTGTGCCAACAAACCGACTGGTCTCTTGATCGTACTCGGCAACCGTTAGGCCATCTTCAATCTCACCAGTCGGCGCAAGAAAGATGAAGTTGTTGATGTGATAGTAGAAACCGTTTGCCTCAAATCGGAGACGCTTTGATGAATGTCTCAGACCGAAGTCCAACCCGTTGCCGAGTTCGCGCTGCAGGTTTGGATCACCTATTTCAAAGGCAAGGTTACCAGGATGCGGTCCGAGGTTGTACAACTCTTCGAGAGCGGGCGCTCTATAAGATAGCGAGTAGTTGGCAACAAACGAGCCGTTTTCCCCAGTGCGAATTCGGATACCTGCCGCGCCCGAAAAGCCCGTAAAGTTTCTGTCGGGAAGAACCCCGCGCTCTTCTGTAGGTTCGGGCCGATATCGATTTGTTTCGACGCGGCCGCCGAACTGCAATCCCACTCGCTCAAAGTCCAGGGTCTCAAGACCAAATACAGCAAACGCATTTTGCTTCGTCGGTGGTGCGAGCGCTTCTTCACCCGACGCTTCGAAATCACGGTGCAGTCCCCAAAAGCCGAAGCGGCCAGTAATATTTCCTCGCTTCTTTTGGTCGAAGACTCCCTGATATAGATATGTGTTGTTCTTGAAAGCTGTGTTTATCTCGTCCGTGAGAGAATTTATCTCAGCGTGCTTGTAGTTATTGTATTGGAAAGAGAATGTTCCAGCGTCTATGAACGATCCAGTATCGCGAAAACCGCCCTTGAATTCGAAACTATGCCGGCGTGGATTTAAATTGACGATTTCGGGATCTTCTTCGTCTGGATCGAACGGGATTCCATAGCGACGCTTGTCGAAGGTGTAATTGAAACTGAAGAATCCTTTCGTAGGATAGTAGCCAACACCCGCTGCAAAGTTTCCTTCCCGCGAGAACGAATTGTGAACGTCGCCGATCGGTGTGTTGTAATCACCGATTCGCTGACCGCCACCATTACCCCAAAACAGCCACTTGTCCGTGCCGTATTCTATTCCCGCGCTGCCACCGCCTTGACCACCATTAGTACCACCAACCCCGGTCACATAACCATTCACGCCTTTATGAGCTGAGTCGTGACCCGAAATCGTGTTGACCACTCCACCGATCGCACTGCTGCCATAAAGAAGAGTAGCCGGACCTTTCACTATTTCGATCCGATCGGTCGTCAACACATTCACCGGCTCAGCGTGATCGCCGGATTCAAAGCCGAGTCCGCCGATTCTGTTTCCGTCTTGAAGTACAAGTACTCGGTCGCCGTCAAAACCACGAATGACAGGTCGGGCTGTACCTGGGCCGAAACTGCGTTTCGAGATCCCCAACTCACCATCGAGTGCTTCACCCAGTGAGACCGGACTCTTTTTTGCCAGATCAATCGAGCCAATGACCTCGACTGATTGAATCGAACTTGAGACCGCTTGCTCAGTGCCTGTGGCGGTGATGGTGACCTGCTCGGTGACGCCGGTCAGTTCAATGTGAAAATCCAGCGTGGTATCGCCAGTAACGCTTACGGTTTGAAGTGAGTCTGGAACCCGATCGAGATGAGCGACAACGTCGTATCGGCCCGGCGGCACATTCTGAAACTCATATTTGCCGTTCTCATCGGTATCGATGGTGCGCTTCAGCTGAAGAATGGTCACAAGGACATTATGAATGGGTTTGCCACTATCGCTGAGAGTTACCGTGCCTCTCAGGGTAGCTTTCGATTGACTCAACACGGGAACGACATATAACGATAGAAACGCAACGAAAAATAAAATTCTCCCCATATGGGTGAGCAAACTACTTCGCTTTGAGTGACTCATCAGTTCTTGACCCTCTCTGGATCTATTTAAGTTGCTTGGACTAGCGGGGAAACCACACAAAAACGTCGAGCATGTTAGACCAGCAATTGCACATGAACACTGAATACTTAATGGACTGTTAATCTCGGCAGATAGATGGTTGCGAGAAGCAGATGAGTGGTTGGAAGTATGAGCTTGTGCCGATAACTAAAAGCCTTAGTGTGATAGAGACACGCTTCGAAACCGAGGACTCGCTTAGCTGTTAACCCAAATCCCGACCAGCATGGCGTGATACCATTGGATAAATCAAATTCATTCGGTTTTGACTGTTATGTCTCTATTGAAGGTCAGAAACTTATCTGTTGAACTCGAACAGCAAAGCATAATTCAGAGGCTCAGCTTCGAGCTCGAAGCGGGTGAGATATTAAGTATTCTTGGCCCAAATGGTGCAGGCAAGACATTGCTCTTGAAGGCCTTATTGAATCTCATTCCTTACTCTGGTGAGATTGTTTGGGCTGAGGATCTAAGACTGGGTTATGTCCCGCAGAAAATCGACGCAGATCGACATCTCCCACTTACGTATCGAGATCTCTTCATTTCCAAGTGTCGGATTGCGAAGGTTGCCGTCACCGAGATAGAGAGAATTGCTCGTAGTGTGGGCCTTACGAACGAGATGTTGAAGACCCCAGTAGGCCACCTTTCGGGTGGGCAATTTCAACGAGGACTGATTGGATTCGCACTAATCGGCAAGCCGAACGTGCTTCTGTTGGATGAACCCACAGCAAGCCTCGATGAGCCCGGCGAGGAACACATTTACGAACTCATCCATCGTTTGCAGGATCAATACAACCTGGCAGTCATCACCGTCTCGCATGATCTTAGTTTTGTCTATCGCCATGCGACAAAGGTCTTATGCTTGAACCGCCACATTCTATGCATGGGAACGCCGCAGGAAGCTCTGACTGCGAAAGTTCTCGAACAACTCTATGGACCGTCGTATAGTTATTACTCGCATGATCATGTTGGCACCTCTGGAGATCGCAAGTGACAGCCGCAACATCATTTTCGATCATTGTCGCGCTTCTCACCGCAGTTGCGGCGGGCCTTGTCGGCAGTTTCGCACTAATGAAACGAATGAGTTTGGCTGGTGATGTGATCTCTCACATTGCGCTACCCGGTCTTGGTCTGGCCCTTCTCCTGCACTTCAATCCTTTATTCGGCGCAGCGGCAACGCTTTTTCTCGGCACATTACTCATTTGGCGTTTGCAAAGCGGTGGCACACTGACAACTGATGTAGCCATTGGGGTGATCTTCACGGCGGCACTGGCAGTTGGCACTTTATTGACTCCAAGTGAAGACCTGATCGAGGCGTTGTTTGGCGGGTTTCAGAGTTTGACGCTCATATCCTTTTCGCTGGCCGTATTGGCAGTAATTGCGATAATGAGTTTTCTCTACCTATCTCGCCATCAGCTAGTGCTTTCAATGTTTTCGCCGGAACTAGCTGCGGCAACAGGTGTCAATGTATCCCGGCTCAATCTTTACTATCTTCTTGTCTTCAGCTTAACGGTTCTTCTGGGTCTAAGGTTTCTCGGAGCTCTTCTGGTCGGCGCTCTCATCATTATTCCCGCGGCCGCGGGGCGCCAGCTCACTCATACGTTGACGAGGTTTCTGATTGCGTCATCTACCGTAAGCCTGGTTTCGGTGTTAATCGGGTTCGCGATTAATCACTTCTATTCTCAACTCAAGATTGGCTCGGTGACTCTCAATCTGTCATTAGGCCCCGCAATCATCTCGGTCGCAACGCTACTGTTTCTGCTTAGTTTTCTGAAAAGAAAAATCTAACCCTCGGAAGCACCCGGCGGTTAGCTAATCTGACAAGGAGAAGGCTGGTCATGGTCCAGACTGATTGGAAATACCTTTCAGTGCTGCTCGCCGGTCCGCCTCTCGTTCGGTGTCTGTGAGGTTCGACTTATATCCGTAAATCGCAGTTTCCCAGTCTCCATACATCGGATTCGGCACCACGATAAAGCGAGAGCCGAACTCAGATCGCTCTCGATCAACCTGTGCCTTCCGATCTTCAATCGATTTGCCGGCAAAATCGTCGCTGAAATCGTTCAAATTATCGCCTGCGAGTAAGACGATGCGATAATTCGATGCTACCATCTGTCGCCGCGACTCCTTGCTGGCGGTTGCGCCCTGCTCTCGAATCATGACTGTCTCTTCAGTTACTCCAGGGAAACGCAGCTTCTTCAGATTGGTGATTGTCCCGGCCTTCTCCGGCTGGTGCCGATTGGTAATGTACAAAACGTGAACTCTGCGACGTGAGGCGTAAGTAAGAAACTCAACAGCGCCAGGCACGACGCCGGCTTCCGCCCGGTCACACCATGCCCGCCATGCCTCTGATGTATAGGCAATTCGCCTCAGGACCAGTTCAGCCTGGAATCGGCTATTGTCCAACACAGTCTCATCGACATCGACGATGATTGCTGGAGGTTTGGCTGAACGACGAGCCTGCCGATTTGCCAGCGCTTGATCAAGTCGCAGCTTTGCCAGACTGAACGTCTGATATGCAAGCGCACGATATTCAGCCGACGATTGGGTCCATAAGATCGCCCCTGTCTGATATTCATTGTCTATACCAGCTTGGCGGCCCATCGCCTGCGTTTGAGCCTGGGCCGGAAAATCACTCGCCAGCAGAAGTACGCAAATCAAAACGGAATGACTGACAATTACTCGCCTCGAAAGCCACATGGGCATATACCTCGAACTCCAGAATTGTGAGCAGTGGCACTCATTCTACATCGATTGCAAATCTCATTGCGTTCGCATGAGGGGAAGGTAAACTTCCCGCGGGACAAGTCATTCCTCGTTTTTGGCCGCTCATCTGGTTGACTCAGCCACTGATTAGAAATATATCCCTTTGTCCTTAAGACAGGCACTAAAGTAGTTAATGTGTTGCAATAGCAAATGGCGGGTCTTACATTTAAGAGGCGTCAAGCAGCCTAGGCACAGCTCGCGCGCTACCCCAAGATTTATGAGTGGATTAAATATAGCCAGCCTGATCAATTTATTGGGATACACGGTTGGGATTGCGCTCTACGCCATGCTTCTGTTCATGGTACTGAAGCATCCCACGCAATCAACTACTGCGGATGCGCTGCCTCATACAACCTTCTACGCGGGTTGGGCCAGCAGTGGGCTTCTGCTGGTTACCGCAGTGCTTGGCTTGCTTTGGAATATCGGCGCACTGGCAATCTACGGACTCAAAGGCATCGGTTACTCAACCAGCTATCCAATCGTTTCCGCAATTTCATTCACCGCTCTCGGATTCTTACCAGCTGTCGTTGTTCATTCCGTCCTGCGCGGCCGTAAGGCGAGTAGCCAACAAATATCAAAGCTGATAGCAATTGCCGCCTATTCCCTCAGTGGAGTTGCGGGGGCGTTTCAACTCTACGAGGCGGTTGGTTTGGGGATCAGTCCCTCGCTATGGGCGTTGCGGCTTCTAACCTTTGGTTATGTTGCTCTACTCGTCGTCCTGTTTATTTCTACACACAGGCAGGAAGGTTGGAAGAAGGCGATCTGGGCCAGCGCCCTTGCCGTGTTCGCGGTCTCTGCATTGCACCTAAGTCATCATAGTGGTGGAAACACTGACAGCTGGTATGTCGAACTGACGGGACATCATGCTTCGTTGCCGCTCGTGCTGGCGATTCTCTACGAAGACTATCGTTTTGCCTTTGCTGATATATTTTTGAAACGTGCGTTCGCCTTTTTCATTCTGGTCGCCCTTGCCTGCACACTTTACATCGCAGTTGCTTCTCCGATTCTGATAGCGCGCAGCCCAGGTTCCCAATTCGATCCGCGCTCGGTCGCCATCCTGCTCGGACTCTGGGTAGTCACCGCATTGCTCTACCCTTGGTTAAGTCGCGGAGTTGGTCGATTCGTAGATCGCGTCATCCTGCAGAGAATGGACTATGGCAAGTTACGAGGCGAGGTGGCCCAGATTCTGGTAAAACACGAAACACCTGATGAGATTTTGGATGAACTATGCAAAGTGCTTGAGCCAGCGGTTTCCGCGCATCAAGTTCAGTGGAGTGAAATTGACTCTGACGAAAACTCAACTGCCGCCATCTCGATTGAAGAGAGCAACGTCATCGATAAGCCAGTGGGCCTCGCTGAGCAATACTCGCCAGTGAGATATTCACGGACCGACGTTGACGTATTGGAAGGTAGTTACGTTTCGTTGCTTGAAGGTTCAGGCAGTAAAGGAGCCTTGGTCTTTGTACCAACGGCTGAACCTCCATACTACAAATTAGAAATCGGCGTTCTTGGGGGTGGGCGTCGCTTGTTGTCGGATGACATCGCGATGCTTGAAGCAGTCGCCCTAATGACTGCCCGACGCATCGACGCGCTACGCGTGACACACGAAAGGTGTGAGCAAGACCTACGTGAGCAGGAAATCAACAAGTTGGCCACAGAGGCGCAATTGCGGGCTCTGCGAGCGCAGGTCAATCCGCATTTTCTGTTTAACGCCCTAACAACTATCGGATATCTGGTGCAGACGGCTCCGGATCGTGCACTCGAGACGTTAATGAAACTCACGAGCCTGTTGCGATCTGTCCTACGAACTGACAATGAGTTCGTGACACTCGATCAGGAGTTGCAACTAATCGCTGCTTATCTCGACATTGAAAGAGCGCGCTTTGAGGAACGATTGAGAGTATCGATTGATGTTCCTGAAGATGTACTCTCAGTGCGCATTCCGTCGCTGCTGCTCCAACCGTTGGTTGAAAATGCGATCAAGCATGGAATCACACCTTCGCGGTTTGGCGGCGAGGTTTGCATTCGAGCGCGTCTCGAAAGCACATCTGATAATGAGAGTCCGATGGGCGACATGTTGAACATAACGGTTAGCGACTCTGGGATGGGCGCGAGCGAAATTGATCTGGCGCGTGGGCGTCGCCGTGGTCTGGGCTTGAGTAACATCGAAGAACGTTTGCGTTGGTTTGCCGGGCAGGAAGCTTCCTTGCGAATCAACAGCACAGTCGGCACGGGAACGGTAGTTGAGGTTAGGTTACCGATGTCAGCGGCCACATCTAAGGGATCTGTGGGCTCTCTGCGGAGCGCTAGGGAGAGGCGCGGGGCATGAGTGCGAAAATACGAGTGATGATTGCGGATGATGAGCGACCGGCACGTTTGTTTTTGGCTGCCATGTTGCGAGGCTTTGAAGATGTCGAGATTGTTGGCGAAGCTACGAATGGCAGCGAAGCAGTAGAGGTCATCGAACGGGAGAAGCCTGATCTCGCACTTCTCGATTTGCAAATGCCAGAAGTGGACGGTCTCGGCGTAGTCCGCTTACTACGAAAGGACGCGACGCCGCTGGTCGCATTCGTTACTGCTTACGACGAGTACGCTGTGCGCGCCTTCGAGGTAAACGCAGTTGATTACTTACTCAAACCCGTCGAGAAAGCTCGTCTCCGGCAAACCTTGAATCGTGCCCATGAACGACTTGAGCAGGCTGATTTTCGCTCTAATGAAGTATCTCACCTGCGCGCGGCCGCGGCCGATTACGAAACAGCCATAAGATCAAATTATCTTGAACGCATCCCCGTGCGCGAGCGGAATGAGATCATTTTGCTTCCCGTGCAGAACATCGCTTCGGTCGTAGCAGATGGCGAGTTACTTCACATAACGACCGCAACCAACGAACACTATTCAATCAACTATCGCTTGAAGGAACTCGAAACGAGGCTCAACCCAGCAAAATTTACGAGACTCTCACGCGGGACCATAGTCAACATAGAGATGATCTCACGAGTCAGCCCCATGCCTGGCGGTACTTTCGTAGTTACCCTTACCAACAATCAAAAGTTGCCAGCGAGTCGACTTCAGTCGCGGGTCCTGCGCGAAAGCTTGTTTAGCATGTAGAAGAGTATGAAGGGCAACTCCGCTTTGCGATGCTACGATTCGACTGGCCATACGTGGCCCAAAAATAAGAGCACACGACGTACCTGCTTTGGTGAGATTATCTTGAATCAAATGCTCTTCTCTCCCAGCACGCCTGCAGCGGTAAAGACTCGCACTGCCTCCGAAGTAACCTCGCCTCCACCCGAGCTTGCGATTGCAATTCTCGAAGGAATCTTAGCCTAGGATTCAGTTCCAGCACTGAAAGAAGTCAAAGTACCGATTCACGCGATTAACGCGGACATGAATCCCACTAACCTGGAAATCAATCGCAAGTACGCACCGCAGTTCGAGGTCGTAATTATTCAAGGCGGCGGCCACTATCCGATGCTTGAGGATTATTGCAGGCGCTGCAGATGCTATCAGTTTTCGAACTCAAGGGCTCTACCTGGCAATTTGCGGAGGGACATACATCCTTAGCAACTGTCCGTCCTGGACCAATTCAGGATCAGATTTAACGTTGTGCGATTGCACAACGAAGAGGAACCAGCCCGCACCAAAGATGTGCTGGGAGTCGATGATGCCCGATGATTCCTCATCCACTGTTTTGAACTTCGCTGGATCTACGCCGGTCTCAAACAGCTCAGGGTCATGATGGGCCACCTCAACGAGAGCGCCAGTGTCGATGCCATACGCCCAGATCTTCGCAACCCACGAGTTGTTGCCCGTGTCCTCCTGAAGGAAAACCCGACCGAGGCGGTCTATAGTGATGTTGTCAAACATTCTGCCGGGCGTGTTTGTTAACAGGATCTCAATGCTGCCACCCTCCAGCGGCCGTGCGATGTCATCGAACTTGAGACGCCACAGACGACTGTTTCGCAGGGGACTAATGCTGGCGGTGGTGACGAAGTAGAGAGCGTCCTTCCCGTCTCCGCGTGGGTCCCACGCGCCGTCCTCCGGGCGCAACATCCGGAAGACACCCTTCGCGATGGAGTCTGCCGACAATTGGAGGCCTGAAAGACCAGTGACATCGCCGTCAGATCCGAGTTCGACCAGTTCAAACCTGCCGCTGCCAACGAACCCAGTCACGGCAGATCCTAATCCGAAGTCGTTGCTCTCCTCAGTCATGTGGGTATCGTCGCGAAACACTTTTACTCCGTAGAGCTTCCCGTTTGTGAGTCCAGCCCTCTCAATTTCATTTCCTTCCTCCTGTTTACGGCCGATGTAGATATATACCTCGGAGGGGTTATTTGCTGCTGGAGCCGCTGTGTTCAAATCACCGTCATCGAACAGAGCCACTATGGTTTGATCCTTTCCGTGCGGACAGGCAACCACGTTCTCGAAAGACATTTTTCCGAGACGCGGTAACTCCCACGCCTCGCCTGCGTGTTCCCCCGTTACAATCCTCGCCCAGGCGCGACCGAAGTTGACCTCTTCACCGTTCAAGAAAATACGTTCCGTAGTTCCTCGGTTGCCGTGGCGCAATGCCTTCTCGTCAGGCAGGTCTGCCGAGCACAGCCGATCCCATGTCGTTGTCATCACTTGGTACTGTTGCGCTACCGCATCCCAGAGGCGCACATGGCTGGGTGATGGCGTCAAGTCCTCGCCCGCCAGCACTCGCAGAGTCTTGCGGTCAATAGTCCACTTTGAAACAAAGGCTCCGGCGTTACCGTGTGCTCGAACGATGCCCGGACCCGAACTTCCCGCAGTGGCCGTCAGCTCATGATTCATGAACAGCGAAAAAGTTCGTCCGTTCCCGATGGCTCCTAAACCGTCTGGTATTCCGACGATGCGATAGCCATTCTCCGCGCCATCTCCGACCGTCAGAATGGATGAGATCTCCACACCCGGTGCCGACGGCAAAACGTAAGCTGCGACGTCCGTGGTAGGAGGACTGGCTTCCAGCGTGGATGCCAAGCCCACACGATCTAACAAGAGCGCCCCGCCGCCAATAGCAGCTCCTTTTAGTATTGCGCGCCGTGAAACAGTTCGATCAGAACTCATTAACTAGTCTCCTTTGTATATGACTATTAAGCGAAAGCACGATCCCACCAACACGCTGCGCGATGCGAAGCATGTGAAGAGGTATCACAATTTTCGTTTCGAGGATTATGCGGTCAGCAGGCTAAGCGTTTGTTACGGGCAAGCTAAATAGAGGTTAAGTCGCCTGTACCGACATCTCCATGGTACAAAGGGTCGAGAGTCACCTCAACTTTAATGTTACTCGTCGTTCGAGATGATGATCGCCGTCCAAACGAAACCGTTTGCTGCATGAGAGCTTGTTCGGCATCTCTGAAGCCTCGTGAGGCGTCGGCTTGTGTTATGAAACCATTTGAATCAGTTGAATGACCGGACACGCTGAAGTCGTCGGGAGCATCGGAGAACTCGATTGAGAAGGTGCCATCCCTGTTAACGGTAGCCCATGGAACTCTGCCATTGATCGGGCGCATTTCCGCCTCAAAAGATCCGACGCGCGAAGCTTCGTGCGAAAGCACATTAACCCAATTCTCTTGGAGCCAAACAGACTAAGCAGCTATTTCGAACAGATTGAGACGCTGCTCGTAACTCTTATCATCGACCAAGCACCAAACATTCCCGAGATATTGAGTGGACTCTGTCTCAGAAGAAGTATGAGCCGAGGAACAGGCTCACTGCTTAACGAGCGAATGCGTTAGGAAGTAACTTCACTAATAACGACATTGCGTCGAAAAGTTCGCGCATGAAAAGAAAGAAGTGGTACAAATGTTAATAGCAAAATCAGTTTGCTATTTCTTACTTGCTGGCGTCTGTGAAATCGGCGGTGGCTATCTGGTCTGGCTTTGGTTACGCCAGGGAAAGAGTATATGGCTAGCAGCGCTAGGAGCGCTTGTGCTCGTGCTTTATGGAGTTATCCCAACCTTGCAACCTGCCAACTTTGGCAGAGTATATGCGGCGTACGGAGGTGTGTTCATTGTTCTTTCTATTCTATGGGCTGGCGGGTCGACAAGATACAACCGGACAGATTCGATCTTGTTGGCGGTGCAGTAGCGCTCATTGTTGCAATCATCATGTATGCTCCAAGAACTTGAGTGCCGAAGGGTGGGGCGAGATGTAGACGTACTCAAGGATGTGCTTTGGAACTTTGGCGTCACGTTGACGCGACCGTAGGGCAATGCATTGGATCACGTAGGAACCTTTGGAATGCGAATGATCTTTCGGACGGCTGCTTTGTTGAATGTATGTTACTTGATGGGAATGTGTAGTAGTCAGTGGAACCAACTAAAACGCATTCGCAATGCGGAGGTCAGGGGTTCGATCCCCCTCTGCTCCACCAAAAGAATCAATGAGTTAAGGCAGGGCCGCTACCCTGCCTTTTTCATTTGTCACCGATTCGTCACTTGGTCCAGCTGACCTGACCAAGTTTTCAACTGCCCGTCGCTTCGCCTCATCGGTAGCGTGAGTGTAGCGGAGAGCCATTCTGACGACTGACCAACCGAAGATTGCGGCAAGTGTAAAAGCATCCGCTCCGCAGTCAGCCATCCGCGTGGCCGCTGTATGTGCGCAAGTCATGGAAGCGGAAATCTTTGATTCCTGCGGCGCCCTTCGCCAAGTCAAATCGACGCTTCACGTCGATCAAACGTCCTCCTTTTTCGCTGCAAACGCGATCTTGATTGCCGGCGTCCAGATAGTGCTTCATGATCATTGCAATGTCTTGAGCGTCGCGTTCGAACCGTCGATCATTCCAGGCGACTATCTTCATTAGCGCGAGTCCAGCCAGCGAAGCCACTTTCACGACGAGGTCAACAGCGATGCGAACGGTGATTGAATTGTCATAAGCCTCACGAAATCCAACTGTGCTCATGACGACTGAGAAGTCTGGAGGCCAGGCAATCTGTCCGCTGGGTTTCTCCAAATCGCCGAACGGAACCAGATCGATGAGGAAACCATTTTCGTGAACTAACCGTTGCCTCATTGTCTTGTGTGACTGAAACTTCTTGCTTGCGATCAAGGCGTTTCGAAGCCTGCTGAATTCATCCCAGCTTTCAACGACAATTGCGAAATCGACATCGTTTGTTGCGCGACCCACAGGTAAATCGTAGGCATATTGCAACAGAAAATCTCGTGCCTTTGCGCCGACGATGAATAACCGGAGTTCTTGACTCTCCGCAGCGTGCAAACTTGGCGAACGATGTTTACCTGTGCAACCGGAAGCTTATTCGATAAGTCGAGCGATGGATTGCTCATAGATGATTTCGGCAGTTTCCAAATTGCGGTCGTCGGCCGTATTCAAGAGGTCGGCGTAGACAAGTAACGGCGGTGCAGTCTGAAGATTCTTTTTTTCCACTCATCGAACTTCCAAAACCTTCGCAGTAACTCAATGTCGCCGTTGGTATCACGGCGCAATCCGTGTTGCGCTTGTAACTTCGGAAGGTTTGAATCGGAGTAAATTGTAACCGTTTGAGGTCTTAGGTACTGCGTTAACCACTTCGCTGCAACTTCACCGCCCCAGAATGAATACCAGGACTCCTTCAATCGGCGTTTGGCGCGAATAGATTTGATCGCGACAGAATTCGCCTCAATAATGGCGCGAATAATCCTATTCGCGCCAAACGTGGTATTCTTTATGGCGCAAATAGGATTATTCGCGCCATTGCCTAAAATTCAAACGGTTTGGAAAGGATCGATGGAGGACTAAACATGCCGAGGAGCCTGCCTGAAGACATTGATCAGCAACTGCTGACGCACGTTGGGAACTCAACCGACGGCCTCGGTCTTGACGAGCTTCTTCGTTTGCTCAAGGGCGAAATCAGTCGCCGATCACTTCAAAGACGCTTATCCGAACTAGTTAAACGGGAAAGGCTGAGCACTGAAGGAGGAAGCCGGTCAACGCGCTATCTCCTGCCAAAGGTCATAAGCAAAGCGGGGCCCGAAGAGAATTACGTTCGACTCTCGCCATCAGGTGCGGAAGTGCGAGAACTCGTGCGAAGGCCAGAAATTGAGCGCACGCCTGTAGGTTACAAGCGCGAGTTTCTAGATCAGTACAGACCCAACGAAAGTAGCTACTTGACCCCGGAAACAATTTCCCATCTTGCTCGAATCGGCGCCACTCCCGACGCGGAACGACCGGCGGGCACGTACGCTCGCCATATTCTAGATCGCCTGCTGGTGGACTTATCCTGGGCGTCGTCTCGACTCGAAGGTAATACGTACTCGCTAATCGACACCCAACGACTTATCGAGTTTGGCGAAGCGGCTCAAGGAAAGGACGCAGCCGAAACCCAGATGATCTTGAATCACAAAGCTGCCGTCGAGTTTATGGTGGATCTGAAGGATGAGCTGGCCTTCAATCGACAGAACATTCTCAATCTCCATGCGATTCTTTCAGACAACCTTCTGGCCGACCCAAATGCTAGCGGTCGGTTGCGTCGTATCTCAGTAGGTATCGGCAATTCAGTTTATCACCCGCTTGAAGTACCGCAGTTAATCGAGGAGTGCTTTCAACAAGTCATAGATACCGCTGCGGCAATCCGCAACCCATTCGAGCAAGCTTTCTTCGCGATGGTCCATTTGCCTTACCTACAACCGTTCGAAGATGTCAACAAGCGCGTGTCGCGATTGGCCGCCAATATCCCGTTTGTTCGTGAGAACCTATCGCCGCTGTCATTCATTGATGTTCCTGAGCGTGCTTATGTCGAAGGGCTGTTGGGCGTTTACGAATTAAACCGCGTCGACCTGCTGCGGGATGTTTTTGTTTGGGCGTACGAGCGTTCCGCCCAACGCTACGTGGCGATACGACAATCACTCGGCGAGCCGGACAAGTTCAGATTGAGGTTTCGGAATGAACTCATCGAGGTGGTTGGCGATATTGTGCGGCAACAACTGAGTCCGACAGTCGATGAAGTAACAAAGGCCGCAAGCAACCGCGTGCCGAAGGAGAACTTGGACGATTTCGTTCGGATGACCACCAACGAGCTCGAGAATCTACACGAAGGCAATTTCGCCCGATTTCGTCTTCGCCCCTCAGAATTCCAGGCTTGGCGCGAGACCATTCGGTCGAAACGGTATTAGAGAATGCCCAGGAAGAAGAAAGCAAAGATCATTACCTCCGAGAACGAAACGAATGGATCGATCCACGCGCCTTCAATCTGCTCGGACGTGGCTGAAGACCTACGACGGTAAAAATATTGCGGCAGGATATCGAAAGCATTTCGCTGTTGATTGGCCTTGTGCATTCAGAGAGCTTGAAATGCTTAATGTAAAAATAGACTCGGCCTACAAGGATCCTGCTAATGAATACCTTCTTGCGACTCCATCAAACGTGAAGCTCGAGAGGGTTGGACGAGGAATTTATGGTTCCTTGATGATTGTTTTCAGCTTCAACGGCATTCAGTGTAAATTCGCGAACTACTCCCCTTATTGTGCCGGGGCTACACTTCAAACTTCGAGCGATCTGCCTTTGGCTTTCGCCGCGTGCTCTGGCTAACAGAATAAGCGCCCGTGTTCGGATGTGCCGCTCAGCCGATTGGGCCTCCTTTTCGATCTGCCGTCTGACTCGACCTCGAAGTTCAATCAGAGGAAACTCCGCCTGAGCTCTTCCTTTAGAGAGAGGGATTCCAACAGCGCGAAGCACCTTGTAAATAGCGGCGTTGGTCACGGCTCGTGGGATCAGGCCAAGCTCGAGAATTACCTGGGCCAGTAGAGAGCCGGTCCAGCGGTTTTGCACCTTTCCAAAATCCCCTGGACTCTGAGCTAATACTCTCAACAATTCTGCTGTCGTGGCGGCGTCAAAAATGCGACTCGCAGCGCCACGATCATATTCCCGTTTTGGCCGCTCATATTCCCGTTTTGGCCGCTGCTTGCGTTTCACTCGCCTGGAGCGCGCAAGCTCCAAACGGTCGAGGAAGGCCAACCCATCTTTATTGAAATCACCGATGATGCGCCGCGCTCGGTCGACACTGTACCCATGACCGGCAACGATTTCTTGAAGAGTCTCGCCTGCCGCGCTGGCCAGGATAACCCGGCATCGTCTCACACCGGGCGAATAGGTTGATTTAAGTTCGGACTTTAATCGCGACTCTTCTTCTGTTTCCAGACTTCGAACAAATATCTTTGACCGAGGACGCGTTTTGTCTTGCACCAGCTGGAGTTCTCTCGCTGATACCTGAGCACCTAAAAGCGACCACGCTTCAAGTCCAAGTTTCCTGGTTACCACAGAATAACTGATAACTGACTCGACAGATGCAACCCCGCGAGCACGGCATAAGTCTCTTACTCGGGTCCACGAAAGTATGGGACCATGTTCCTTGAAAACCTGCACTAGGATCTGCTCACTCTCAGGTAAAACGTCTTTCCACCTAAGCCTCGGATCAGCAATCGCGTGAGCGCCTTCAATACGACACCAGGACAGTTGGCGACAGAACTCGACCAGAACATGATTAGGTACATCCAGACTCTTCGCCCGATAACGGTGTCGCGTTACCGCAGATAGATCGGATATTGGTAGGCGGCGAGCGACTGCCAGTGCCCGCTTTATCCTGAGCGCTGCGGGAGTGTTTTCTGCGTTAACACAGAACCAGCCTATCTTCGCGTCCAGCCAACAAAACCCCGGTATGTCCTCGATGAGTTGAACAACAGTATCCGAGTCCATCTCCTCTCCCATCGCCTGTCTCACCTGAGTTAGTACTTCCGCGACCTGGGTCAAGCCCCATCTGCGGAGAGACTGACGTGAAGCCCAAATGGTCAGCGTTCGATGTCTCTCATTTGCCGACTGACTATACATGTTCCTTCCGAGCAACGATTTGACGATCTCAGTATTTCTGCCCAAGATCTCCGCGGCACAGAGCAAGCTCTTCAAACTGAATTGGCTTCTAACAAGCCCGTTGGAAGACAGTGCGCTTTCGATTAGTTCACGTGGCTGGTTTGTGTGACTAGAGACAAACTCCAAGGTGCGATCGAGCGTCGGGGCGAACGCTCGCTTCCCATGGAAAGACTGAGCAATCCGTTTGCAGAGGACGCGCACATACTCATGGGCCACTCCAAACGAATCGCCCGTTTCTCGGAGCGATCCCGGCTCCATTCCATCCCAACCAAACCGCCTGACCACGATGCGCCGGTCTCGTTCCTTTTTTGCAAATGGCGTTAGATCCCACAGCTCATCCTCCAATTTCAATTTCGAGACACGCTCAATACGGATCCTCAATTGACGAATTAGTTTTGTAACGACAGCGACGTCTTCGAAACAGGACTTGCGTGAGATTATGCGCTCAGCGGCATGCCGGGCGTCGCGAGCGCGATAGTCAATATTCCTAAGAAGGCGTTTAAACCTGGGATCATCGCGGTAAACCAGCTGAGCGTGAGTTGTATTTCTAAGCTTGCGCGCCTCTATTACCAGAGCTTCGTGTCCGGCGCGAGTTGCCTTCTTGGTGCTTTCGCGAACGAAAGGACTAAGAGCAAACATCAGATCACTCAAAGACTGCGCGCCAAAATTCCTTACCTCCAAGAGATCTTTGATCGTCAACCGCTCAAGACTCGTTAAGGAATTTAGCAGTCCTGAATTCTTCAGACTGTTGCGCGTGCGGGTCCGCAGTTGAAGTGCGTCAGGACTAATACTGGCCGGCAGTTGTGGTAGTCGTTGTTCGAGAATTTGCTCCGGGATCCGAGTGATCTTTCCCGTGTACCATAATCTCGCCGCTTCGCCAATCTCTCTTAGGTTCTTACGGCTCGGAGGAAACGGAGTTCTCTTTCTTGAAGCCGCCATTTTATGCCATCGCTCCTTGAGACCTATTTGCTGTTCGGGTATTACGTTGTAATGAGTTGGAAATAATGAATGTTCGCGAATTAAAACTGACACGCGGACCTCTGACCCGAATCGTTCCTAGCGCTGTGATGGTAAGCAGAACTCTGATCGTTTCTTCCAGGACAACCACAATGGAGTCGATTGTAGCTGATGGCTGCGCTAGCCCGAAGATAACTAAAGCGCGGTAGCGTACAAAGTCGTGATCGACTATCTTGGGCTCCTTTCCATGAGAGTTGATTTATGGACAGCGACGAGATTCTCAAGGCTGAACTACAAAAGGCGTTAGTGGAAAACGAGCGTCTCCGCGACGAAAATGCGCAGCTCCGCCTTAGAGTTCATCAATCAACAGACACCCTCTCTCCAAAACCAAAGAGCGCCTCGGCGAATAACAATACTAAGGCGCCATCATCGGCAACGGTGACAAATGACTCGTGGCCGGAAGTAAAAGTTTCCTTATTCAGAAGCCTGTTTCGCGGAAGGGACGACGTGTATCCGGTTCGGTGGGAAGGAAGAAATGGGAAGGCCGGCTATTCTCCGGCAGGCCTCCGCGAATGGGACCGCGCAGCGTCGCCTCACAATGATCAGAAAAGATCGTTTCACTATAGCAAGCTGTTTCCTTTGAGTGAGGAAGTGATTAGAGATCATTTGCTAGGAAAGCACACAATCGGAGTCTACCCTCTCCTACAAGATGATACGTGTTGGTTTGTAGCCGTAGACTTCGACAAGAAGAATTGGCAAGCTGATGCTCTCGCCTTCTTGAAGATGTGTAACCAAACTGGCGTGCCTGCGGCGCTGGAGCGTTCACGGTCGGGTAACGGCAGCCACGTCTGGATATTCTTCTCAAGTCCCATTCAGGCTGCGCTTGCTCGAAAGCTCGCGAGTGCTGTCTTAACTCGCACGATGGAGCGTCATTACGCGATGGGACTCGATTCCTACGATCGTTTGTTTCCAAGTCAGGACACTATGCCCAAGGGCGGGTTTGGAAACCTCATTGCACTACCCTTACAACACGGGCCTCGAGAAAACGGCAACAGCGTCTTCGTTGATGACGCGCTTCGCCCATATCACGATCAGTGGGCGTTCCTTTCCTCAATCAAACGATTGGCCCAGGACGAGATTCACGCGATTCTCCGCAGGGTGTATCCAGTCGGCGACGTCATTAACATTAAATACAGCGCATCCGACTATGATGATGACAGTGATCCTTGGATCATTCCACCCTCTGGACGGCTCCCGGCTCGAGACATAACCGAACCGTTGCCGCAAAGCGTTTCAATCAATCTTGGAAATGAAATCTACATCGAAAAGAAGGGACTGCCTGATGTATTTCTCGATCGCTTGATTCGGCTCGCGGCGTTTCAGAATCCGGAGTTCTACAAGACTCAAGCGATGCGGCTTTCGACTTTTGGTAAACCGCGAGTTATTGCTTGTGCTGAGGACTTGCCTCGTTACGTTGCTCTGCCTCGCGGTTTGATGGACGAAGTACTTGATTTGTTCCGCACCCAAAGCATATCGGTCAACGTAATTGATCATCGCTGTAGTGGGGTTCCTCTTCAGGTCGAATTTCAGGGCGAACGTCGTTCTCGTCAGACAGAGGCAGCAAAAGCTTTGGCTTCATGCGATGTCGGAGTCCTTTGCGCGCCGACCGCTTTTGGCAAGACGGCGGTTGCTGCACAACTGATTGCGATGCGCAAAGTGAACACGCTCGTGCTGGTTCATCGGCGTCACTTGATGGATCAATGGCGAGAACGATTGGCGATGTTCCTCGGGCTTAGCACGAAAGATATCGGCCAGATAGGGAGCGGGAAAACCAAGCAAACTGGACGTCTGGACGTCGCGGTGATCCAAAGTCTGATTCGAAAGGGCGAAGTGAAGAACATTGTGGCCGAATACGGGCAGGTGATCGTGGACGAATGTCATCACGTCTCCGCTTTCTCGTTCGAGCGCGTGCTTAGAAAGGTAAAGGCAAAGCACGTTGTGGGACTGACAGCAACTCCGATCCGCAAAGACGGCCACCATCCAATCATCCTTATGCAATGCGGTCCCATTCGCTTCAATGTGAGTAGTAAGAAGCATGCCGCGGCTTCAGCTTTTATATACGAGGTAGTACCCAGGCTGACGAGCTTCACCGTGCCGCCCGAACGGAATGGGATCGGCATTCAAGATATATACACAGCCCTGATTCATGACGATGAAAGAAGCAATCTAATCGTTGCTGATATTGTCGGCGCCATCGAAGACAAGCGCTTTCCGTTGGTACTTACTGAGCGCACGGACCATCTGCAGCTGCTACTTGAGAAACTACAGCGACTCGTGCCGAACGTTTTCGTGATGAAGGGCGGAATGGGTAAGAAGCAACGGGAAGCTCTTGCTTCAGAGGTAAGTGCAGTTCCTGAGGACCAGCAGCGCGTAATCATCGCGACTGGGCGTTACATTGGTGAGGGCTTCGATGATGCTCGCTTGGACACTCTGTTCCTTGCAATGCCGATTTCGTGGCGCGGCACATTGCAGCAATATGTTGGGCGGCTCCATCGGTTACATGAAAACAAACAGGTCGTTCGAGTTTATGACTATGTTGATGCTTCGGTGCCTGTGTTGAATCGCATGTACGAAAAGCGCTTGAAAGCCTATAAGGCTGTTGGTTACACAATCACCAGACCAGGAGAAGATGAGGCTCAAGCTGATTTGCGATTTGCTGCTATCGAACGGATTGCGGTGCAGGCCGCAATCGCCTTCGAAGAGGCAAGAGGCTGCAAGGTTGAAAGCGTCGAGAGTGACACTCGCGGTTTTGATCTGATCTCGCGACGGATGGTCTCCGACACCTCGCGAGAAAGAATCGAGACGCGGTTTATTGAAGTAAAAGGCAGGGCCGCTGTGGGTGAGATAGCGCTTACGGCTAATGAATACAAAACAGCGCAACGGTTGGGCGATGATTACTGGCTGTACGTCGCGTTCAACTGCGCGTCACAGCCACAAGTAACGCTCATTCAAAATCCCGCTCGGTTCGACTGGGAACCGCTCTCAAAGATTGATTGCTATCGCATCTTAGCGGAGACTCTTTTGAACAATGTGAGGGCAGTCGAAAGTGAGTGACCCCTCTGCGGAAATCACTCGACTCAATGTAAATCGATGAATATCTATGGCGAAGGATGTTAGTGAAATTGGTCCTGTAATGGCTGCAACCTGTTGAAGAATTGTTAGTTAATGTCGCTGGATGGCACTGCATGTAAAAGCACGCATTGGACCATCAAACCCATTCGCAATGCGGAGGACAGGGGTTCGAATCCCCCTCTGCTTCACCAGGAGCTCGCGTTCCTTCAACGACTGAGCCACGCATTCTCGGGTTTGCCTAATTCCTCTGTGGTAAATAAGCATATTAGCCAGTATTATGGGTTTTCATGCAGTTCCCTGTCTATTGCCGGGCACACAGCACCTGGCGACGGAAATGAGGCTCCTTGCCGCTTTAATTCCTCAAGAAATGTTTTTGAAACGTTATTCATCACTCGCCCATGCTTCGCAGTATCGTCGGTTATTACTGCTAACGATACTCCTCTCACTCATCGCAGTTCTCCCAATTGCACAGAGAGCTGAGCGCCAGTATCAAGACCCTTACCATCAACGAATCGAAGCTCCGCTTGAACGAACTAAAAAGGGACTTCCCAACGCTGTACCAGGCGAGATTCTGGTGCGTTTTCGTTCTGACTCGAAGGGCAAGCGGTTAGGCACTCAGGTGCTAGTCGAGAAAACCGGCCGCCAAATCCCGATGTCGATAAGAGCGGTCAGTCCGGCGTTCGAGATTGTGGAAGGGCTCAGGGTTGCGATAGTCAATCCCGCAGATACCAGCAATGCCATCGACGCACTCCGTGCGCGGCCGGATGTCATCTATGCGGAGCCTAATTTCATTCGCAAAGCCTTACTCGTCCCGAACGATCCGCGATACCCGGAAATGTGGGGACTCAACAATACCGGTCAATCCTCGACATCTGGCGGAAATCCGGGAACCCCCGGCAACGACATTCGCGCGGAACAAGCATGGAACATCACGACGGGAAGCCGAAATGTTGTGGTCGGAATTGTCGACTCAGGAGTAGACATTAACCACGAAGATCTGCATGACAACATTTGGGTCAATCAGGCTGAGGTTCCGGGCAACGGCGTTGATGACGACGGGAATGGATTCGTCGACGACATCAATGGATGGGACTTTGCGCATAACGACGCGACGGTCTTTGATTACACCGAACCCACTTATCCGCCTTCTCCAAGCTACGCCGGTGATGTAGACGATCATGGTACTCATGTAGCCGGCACGATCGGCGCGACTGGTAATAACGCAAAGGGTGTTGTCGGAGTGAATTGGCAGGTAAGTTTGATGCCTCTCAAATTTCTGACCGATGACGGCGCGGGAACATCTGCGGATTTGTTGAAGGCTCTTGCTTATGCCATGGCGATGCGACAACTCTGGGAGTCCTCAGGCGGTACGAAGGGCGCGAACATTCGAGTTCTTAATAATAGTTATGGCGGTTTCGAGTTTTCTCAAGCCGAACTGGACGCTATCCGTGCGTTGAGCGATGCCGGAATCCTGTTCGTCGTGGCAGCCGGCAATGAAGGCTCTTCGAACGATCTCTATCCGGTTTATCCGGCGAACTATATCGCTCCAAACTTGATTTCGGTAGCAGCGTCGGCCGGTGGAGGTTACAAGGCATTCTTCTCAAACTCCGGTGAGGCGACGGTAAACGTGACGGCGCCCGGGGAACATATCATTAGCACCACGCCGAAGAACACTTACGGGTTCTTCAGCGGAACCTCGATGGCCACGCCACACGTTTCAGGCAGCGCCGCGTTGGTTTGTGCGCAATTCCCGAACATCACGATGCAGAAGCTTCGCTCCGTGATGATGTACAGCGGATATGTCGCTCCGTGGCAGTATCAATATGTGTATCCGATTTCAACGGGACGTGCCATTGATGCAGGCAAAGCTTTGCAAAGTGTCAGCAGCCCGGACGTAATTCCGCCTGCTGCAGTCACTAATCTGAGTGCGCAACTCGTTAACACGTTTCCAAACTACACGCTCAGCTGGGTAGCGCCCGGGGATGACGGAAATGTTGGGAAGGTGTCCGCTTACGAAGTTCGTTTCTCCGATACAAGCCTAAATGACGCAAATTTTGATCTGGCGAAACCTTTGTCTGGTCCAGTCCCCAACGATCCGGGGTTTACTCAGAATATCGGCGTCAAGGTTCCGTGGCGACACCCTTCAGGTTTCATTGGCGTTCGTGCGGTTGACGATGTCGGAAACAAAGGTCCTATCTCGTCAGTGCCGGTTGCAGTGACTGTCGACGCCGGCGATCCATATACGATTGCCGATACCTCGGCTGCTCCAGTTTCGACCGGTGGAACAGCGTTGGGACTGATTGGTGATGACGAGTTCAAGACAATCAATTTGCCATTTACCTTTAGGTTTTATGGCATCGACTACTCCTCAGTTACGGTGTCCACCAATGGCGCGTTGTATTTTGGTTTTCCGCCTTCGAGCGAAATATCGAATTCTGTGCGGTTGTTGAACGGAAACACCATGATCGCTGGCCTATGGGACGATCTCCGAACTGACCGGCGTGCGGGGGACGATGTTTATACGGTCCAGGATGCGGATCGCATAATTTTTAGATGGCAGGCCGTGACGTTCGATACGCCGATCTCGCCAACCGCAATGCGTGGCGAGAATCCGGTAAGCTTCGAGATTGAGCTTCGGTATGACGGAACGATCACGGTCAGATATGGCGATGGCAATCAGAAGATGTTTCCCGTGGTTGGTCTCGGTGGGGGTTGGCCGGAACCTTATGTTTCTTCTTCGCATACGTCCGAAAGTAATTTGAAAGATCTAACCAATGCGCCGACAGTAGTTTTCGCGCGGCGCAATCCAATTCCACGTGGCGTGCTGACCATCGCCTCAGTGGATCCTGCGAGCGGAGTCAGCATTACTATCAGCCCGAATGACGTTTCAGGATCAGGCAACGGCACCACTCAGTTCACTCGTACTTACAACCCGGGCACCACCGTGACTCTTACAGCGCCGGCAACAGCAAACGGAGCCAACTTTCGATTTTGGCAGCGAGACGGACAGGATTGGAGTGGGCTTCTCACAACAAGCTTGGTAATGAATGGCAATCACACGATGACTGCTATTTATGCGACTCCACCTGTGCTAACCGTTGCATCTTCCAATCCAAGCAGCGGAGTGAACATAACCGTCCTTCCAAATGACAATAATGGAGCGGGAAACGGGACCACACCATTCACACGTACGTACCCTCTCTTTGCGGGTGTGAATTTGACGGCGCCGACTACAGTTGGCACCAGCACTTTTTGGAAATGGCAAGTCGATGGTGTCGATTATGTTGCGAGTCAATTGGCAACAGTAACTATGAACGCCAATCACACTGCGACGGCAATTTACATCACCGCAACGCCGACCCCGACGCCGACTCCCGTTCCAGGGGCCGCGGCGCAACCGATCGCATTCGTCAAACAGCCCAGTTTCTCCCCAAGCGGGGGCACCGAGATTTTCCTGGTGAACACCGATGGCACAAGCGTAGTGGATCTCACGAACGCGCTCGGCGATGACACACGACCAGCCTGGTCTCCAGACGGCTCACGGATCGCGTATACATGTCTCCGACAACCTGATGGCAGCATCGGATCCCCGCAGCGGATCTGCGTGCGGAACGCCGATGGAACGGGATTCGCAGTGCTGTCTAACACTCTGGCTGAGGACTTCGGCCCGACCTGGTCGCGTGACGGGAGCCAAATCGCCTTTACTAGTTTTACTCCCGGCTCCCAGACCTTCATTAACATCATGAACGCGGATGGCACGGGTCGCTTTCCAATCGCGATCTTCGCAGGAGCAGCCAACCCAGATTGGTCTCCCGACGGCTGGACACTCGTCTTTGACCTTGCCAACTCGATTTGGACTTATAACAGACTCTCGCAAACCGGTCTGCGCCTAACTGATTTGACAAGTGATTCGCGACCCCGGTACTCGCCTGACGGTTCAAAGATCGTCTTCCAGAGCAACCGCGACGGACAGTCCGAGATCTATGTCATGAATTCCAACGGCACAGGACAAACGCGGCTTACAAATAATCCGGCGTGGGATACAGCACCGGCGTGGTCACCGGATGGCACCAAAATTCTCTTTACCTCGCTGCGGGATGATCCGATGAATCCGGCCCTCTATCTGATGAATGCAGACGGTAGTAGTCAGACCCGGCTAACGACTGGGAGTGACGGCGTCTGGCGCACAATTCCGACCGCGCCCGTTATATTCACCGAAGAAGGTACTGCCAATGCCGCCGCTATTAATTCAGTAACTTTTCTCCGCGGGCCCTTTCAGATCCTTGATTCGCACAATTTCAGCCTCGATGGTCACGCGCGCATAATTCTGTTCACGTCCAGTCTGGCAATTACCTCGCCGCCAATTCCGCAAACGTCAACCTTATCCGTACAAGCGAATGGCGTTAATTTGCCCGTTGAAAACGTTGGGCCAATTACAGGAATAACCGGGCTCAACGGCTCTTACATAATCGTAAGACTTCCTGACGGACTACCAACAGGCAACCTATCATTGACTGTCAGGCTGCGCGGAGTAACCAGTGGCGTAACAATCTTGCCGATTGGGCCATAGCTTCAATACCCTTCAGAATGACTAGCGTCCCAACCGTACGTTCCAATGGAAGTCTAAGGTCATGGCTAGCGAGGAGATCTTAAAAGCTCCGGAAAGCATTGTCAGAATGTCAACGCTTGCGTGATGGAAATGCTGAGCTCCGGACCAGAATGCCGTCACCCAAGACCACTCCTTCCCCAAACTCCAATCAGTTTTCTCCGCATGGTTCAAGACAACACCAACTCAATCCAATCGCTTGCGGGAGAAACGGACCTGAGCCTCTAGAGGTCAGGTTTACTTCGCGCTTTGCAGCAGGATAATTTCCTGCATATTGGCCTTGCGCGTGTAAGCCAGCCTCTTGCCGTTTATCGACCACACGAGTGAGCGACTTGAAACGTCTTCAAACCCTTTCATTGGCTCCGGCTTTTGCTGGTCCAACCGCTGCAGCCAAAGCCCCTGCATCGTGTCTCTGTAAACGATTGCTTTACCATCAGGTGTCCAGCACATTCGTCTGGCCAGGTTTGGACCAGGTCGGCTTGGAAGGGTGAAGCTCATCTTAGTTCCACCACCCGAAAAGGGAATGATCGCCAGGTGAAGTTCCACTTACTGTCCGGCGACAAGCTTGACTGGGTATTGTTCCCGACCGTGGTTAGTTGTCTCAGGTCAGTGCCATCGCGATTAGCGCGCCAAATTTGCATACTACCCGACCGGTTGGATTGGAAGACTATGTACCGATCGTCGGCGGTTACAATCATCTGACGATCTAAAAACCCTGAGGCGTTGTCAGTAAGTTGTCTCGGATGTCTTGTTCTGAATCGGCGAGGACGCCAGCCACCGCACCTATCGCAGCGAAAATGTGGCCGCGCTCGGCCCAGAGCAGGTAACTGAAACCGGTGCCGTTCGAAAAGCCAGTCGTGTAGATTTGCGTATCGTCAACGGAGTACTTCTGACGCATGCTTGTCAGCATTGCGTCGAAGAATTTCAAGTCGCGATTTGTGGAATCCGTTTCCTTCTGCCAGCCCGCGCGGTTAGCATCTGGATCATTCTTTGTTTCGGTTTTGAGGCCTTGGGGGTAGACGACTATTGCGTCGGCCCAGAGATCGTGAAGGTGCATCTGCTGTGCGGCATTCTGCATCGTGCCGCCATGCCCATGGAACGCGAACACCAGCGGATGATTCTTGGTGCTTTCAACGATTGGTGGAAATACCAGTGCTTCACGCTGTCTACCGGCAACGTTCCACGTCATTACTACTCCCTTACACCTGTGGCTCATAAGGTCGGCTTGTTTCTGACGAATCTCGGCCTCGGCCTCTCTGATTTTCCTGGATCAGCGATTGCTTTTCCTCACCTGCAGCATTCTGTAGATTCTTTTGCAATCGCGCTTTCGCGGTCTCAAGGGCTTTCAGTTGAGTGTCGATCGTGGCGCAGATATTTTGTGCAATTGCGTGATCCAATCGAACAACTGAAGATAAGAACAAGGCGACCGACGCAGTCGCGACGACCCTGAGCGCAACTCCCGAAAATGGTTTTACGAAGAGTAGAAATCTGTTTTTCATGGCGATCGCCTCCTCAAAGCAGCCGTATTACTTGACCCATTTCTCCAGAAACGCGAGCACGTCCGCTTCCCAGATCGCGATACCGTCGCATCCTCCGGCGAACCGAGAATGGGCATCCTTGTTGTCGCAACCGAATTTTGGATAGAGCTTTACTTTCCACTTTTCCTGATTGCCTTTTGCAGCGAGGATCGGCATCAAAGTAGTGACAGGCCCAAGGCTGTAGTCGCCTTCAGCCTGAATGACGAACATCGGCGCCTTCTCGTTTTGGACTGCTTTTATTAGGCGATCACGAAGCCGCGTGTTGCCCCACGATTCAGTGCCCGGCGTAAATGGTACGTAGGCTCGGATCCCTGGATCCTTCTCAGCCGTGAGTAGGTCCTGAATGCCACCATACGAACCTCCGCTCATTGCGATGCGCTCCGGATCGATGAAATTTTGAGACTTCAACAGCTGAGAGCGGCAATCACATCCTTGTTGTAAATCTCGTGTAGTCCAACGACGGCCTCGCTGTTGTGCAACGTTTTTGCCAGGTCGCTGAAGTAAGGCCCAGCGTCTTGTGATAGTCCCTGACCATGGCGATGTGGAACGAAGAAGACGAAACCATGGTTCACATACATTCTGGCTAACCGCTTAAAGGCGGAAGGACATTCTTCACTGCCGTGGTTGAAAATCATCGCCGGAGATTTCTTGGTGACCGTGCCGAGGTCCTGATTCGCGCCGACATCGGGCACGAAAAGATAGCCCTGAAGCGTCATGCCGTTGGGACCGGGAAAAGCAACGATTCGTTCGGGCGGCGTCTTCTTTTCTTTCGCGCGTGTAGTTCAAATGCTTTGCTACGATGATGAAAAGGATACTAACATGCCCTATCATCACCATCAGTGACAGGACTGACATCCACATTTTCACTAATGATTCCAAGAACACTAATATGCATGCACAAAGTACAGAGATTCTGCGGGGAGGGTCAGCAGCAGTCCGCGACGTTTGTCTAAACGACCAGATGAGTTTCCCGGCGCGGATGAAGATCGTAAGGAAAGAGGTGAACGATGAAGTGTAGAACCATTAACGCGCTTCTTATTCTCAACTTGCTGGCTCTGACAGCATTACTTATCCGTCCATACGCAATTACACCTTTGATTTCTGCGCAGACCCCGTCGACACCTGAAACTAAAGACAACCCGGAACTGGCGCGTCTGATGGCCGAAGATCAGGCGGACCGTACTCCAGATGATGCCAAGTCCATTGATTGGAAAATCGTCGGCCCCCGTGACGCCGCTCGACTCAAGCGCGTGAAGGAACTTTATGCTCAGAATCAGCTAAAGACCGGCGGGGATTATTATCATGCGGCGATGATCCTACAACATAGCGACGTTGCAGATGACTTTCTGTTGGCGCATGAGCTGTGCGTCGTTGCTATCAGTAAAGGAGATAAGCGGGGCAGGTGGTTGGCGGCTGCCAGTGAAGACCGCTTCTTGATGAACCTCAATCGTCCGCAACGCTTCGCCACACAATTTCGTTGTGATGGCCCGAATTGCGAATTCTATCTTTACAAGGTCGATGAAGCCGTCACCGACGAATTGCGAAGGGTGCTTGACGTACCGTCATTAGCGGAAGCGAAGGCACGCGAAGCCAAGATGCAAAAAAAGAAGTGATACTCGGTCCGACGTGTTCATTTAGGTCTTGGAGATTGCTCAAACGGGAAAGGACGTTACGATTCACAATGAAGGCCATTTCAAACGTAAAAAGTGACTCAGAGGTAGGGCGGAATGATAGTCAGAATGACGAAGTCTTGCGCGAGTGGCGCGAGTCGGCCCTTTACTGGCAAAAGCATGCCGACACAATCCGCACGCTGTTCGGTCCAATCACGCAAGCCCTAATCGCGGACTCCGGCATCTTTGAAGGCGATGCTGTGCTGGATGTGGCGGGTGGTGCGGGCGAACCGTCGCTCACGATCGCGGAAACTGTTGGGCCAACGGGATCGGTTACCTATACCGACGTTACAGCACAAATGGTACGCGCAGCTCAGAGCGAGGCCCAACGACATGGAGTCACCAATATTGAATTCAGGCAATGTGCGGCTGACTCGCTCCCATTTGCAGACAATTCGTTTGATGCAGTTGTTTGTCGTCTGGGAGTGATGTTCTTCCCTGAACCTTTGGCTGGTCTACGCGAGATGTTGAGGGTAACAAAGCGTGAGGCCGTGTTATCCCTCGCGGTGTGGGACAAAGCCGAACTCAATCCGTTTTCTTACCTGATTACTGATGTTCTTGCGCGGAATTTGGGCGCTGCCACGCCCGCCGACCCGAATGCACCCGGTGCTTTTCGTTTCGCCGAGCACGGCAGTCTCCCGCGAATTCTTGCGGAGGCGGGAGCTGTCGACGTCAGCGAGCGCGTGCTCAAGTTTCAAATTGCGGCCCCGATTTCGTTGGAGCATTTTTGGGAGCTGCGTTCAGAGACTTCGGGGACGCTACGAGAGAAGTTGGCTACGCTGTCGCTGGTCCAGGCGGATCTGATCGCGCGAGAGGCTAAGGAAGCAGTCCGCCAGTACTTTTCCAATGACCAGATTAGCATTCCTGCGCAAATCATCATCGTGACGGGGCGCAAACCGTGATGGTCTTCACCGGAACCGCAAACGCTCAATTGATTGAAGCTTTGAAGGAGACTCGTGCGCGGACGCTAGAGCTTGTCAATGACCTTAGCGACGAGCAGTTGATTGGTCCACGTTTACAGATCGTGAATCCACTCCAATGGGAGATTGGTCATGTAGCGTGGTTTCAGGAGTTCTGGGTCTTACGGCACTTAGGTGGTCAGCCGCCAATTCTTAAACACGGCGACGAGCTCTACGACTCGGCGCGTGTGGCCCACGACACTCGTTGGGATCTACCATTGCTTCAGCGCGACGAAACTTTAGCTTACATGCAGCGAGTTCTTGAGCGTGTAATCAATCAGGCTGGTGACAATGCTGGCCAGACGGATTCAGCAGGCTATAATCAAGACTACTTCCTGAACCTCGTCCTGCTGCACGAGCAGATGCATGATGAAGCCATCACCTACACCCGTCAGACTCTGAGCTATCCCGAGCCTGCGATGGCGGCAGTGAATACGCTTCGCTTTGCGAAACAAGATGCGCCTCTTCCTCAAACTAACAATGACTTGACATCTGACGCGGAAATTCCGGGTGGTAAGTTTATTCTCGGAACTGCTTGCGAAATGGGCTTCACTTTCGATAATGAGCGATTAGCACACGTAGTTGAGCTTGCTCCTTTTGCAATCTCAAAGAAGGCCGTTAGCAATGGGGAATTCCAACAGTTTGTTGAAGACGGCGGCTATCGAAGGAGCAATCTTTGGAGTGCGGAAGGTTGGCAGTGGCGAACTAGTGTCAATGCAGAACATCCGGTCTATTGGCAGCAAGAAGCAAATGGTTCCTGGTTGCGGCGCAACTTCGATGAGTGGGTCGCGCTCGATGAACGTCTACCTGTAATCCATGTCAATTGGCACGAGGCGAATGCTTACTGCCTTTGGGCTAAGCGAAGACTGCCAACAGAAGCGGAGTGGGAAATGGCGGCAAGTGTGGAACCATCGGCAAATGGACGGAGTTTGGCGGAGTACAAGCGCGCATTTCCATGGGGTGACGATCCGTTCACTGTAGAGCGGGCCAATCTTGATTGGCGTGAGCTCGGATGCGTTCCGGTTGATGCTCTACCGTTAGGCGATAGTGGCTTCGGATGTCGGCAAATGATCGGCAACGTATGGGAATGGACCACAAGCGACTTCCAGTCCTATCCCGGCTTTGTCGCTGGTCCATATAAAGAATATTCTGAGCCCTGGTTTGGGAATCACAAGGTTCTTCGCGGCGGGTGTTGGGTAACTCGTTCTCGCCTCATTCATAACAGCTATCGAAATTTCTACACACCTGACCGCCGCGACGTATGGGCGGGTTTCCGCACGTGTGGGCTGCAAAATTAAAAATGAGAATTGGCATAGTCACTCCGGCGCCGCCGCAGTCGCTCCACGGAAACCGGATTACAGCGCTTCGCTGGGCCATGATTCTCAGACGACTTGGCAATAGGGTTTCAATTGTTCAGACCTACGAAGGAGAGCCGTATGACTTGTTAGTAGCCTTACACGCCAGAAAGAGCCGTCCAGCGGTCGTTAACTTTCGTCGCCAGAATTCCGAAGGCCCGGTGATTGTCGCTCTTACCGGAACCGATGTATACCGCGACATTAGGACCAGTCGCGCGGCAAGAGAGGCACTCGACCTGGCGACCAGGATTGTCGTGCTACAACCGAAAGCAACCAAGGAACTGAGGCCAAGTTGGCAGATGAAGGCGCGCGTAATCTATCAGTCAGTTAAAAATCGCCAACCACTGACGAGTAACACCCACGCTAAAGAACGATCCAGCGCCAGTTTTGATGTGTCTGTCATCGGACACCTGCGTGCTGTGAAAGATCCGTTTCGCACCGCCATGGCGGTGCGGATGCTTCCTGATTCGTCAAGAGTTCGAGTCTTGCACATCGGTGGTGCGATGACTGATGCAATGGCCAACAGAGCGCGCAAAGAAATGAGAGTTAATAGTCGCTACAAATGGCTCGGTCAGCTATCGCAGTTACTCGTCTTCCAAGTACTCAAGAAGAGTTCTCTTTGTGTGCTTTCATCTCGGATGGAAGGAGGCGCGAACGTGTTGTCGGAAGCGATAGCGGCGTCCGTGCCGATTCTGGCATCGCGTATTGATGGAAACATCGGCATTCTTGGTGCAGCATACCCAGGCTATTTTGATGTTGGTAATACAAGTCAGCTCGCACGTCTATTGGCGCGTGCGGAGCGTTCGTCTGAATATCTCGCCGAATTAAAGGCGTGCGGTAAGAGCCTTATCCACCTTGTTGATCCAGCGCGAGAGGAGCAAGCGTGGTCTACTCTGATCCATGAATTTAGTCGAGCGAAATGAACACACGCGCGTAAACAGTGTCATACGGAAAGACCCTGTCGTAGCCGGAAACTGTCGTGGTGAGATGGCTGCATTCCGAGTTGCGGACGGGGCACCGCAATGGAATCTCAAGCTCAACGGATGCATTCGGAGCATCGGCAGTTCAGCTAGCTTCATTGATGCGAATCACCCTTTTATATCCGTAGGCGAACATAGAAATGAGAATTAGGGTCAATCCAACCAGGTAGTAGAGATTCCTTATCCCCAACCAATTGGCTACCGTGCCGGCAACTAAGAAAGAGCCCAGTTGCGCAGCAGTCATTAAAGACATTGAGGTGCTCTGAGAAGGTGTGCCCTGCAAGCGGAAAGCGATGTAGCTAAACAAGGCTAAAAGCGCCAGCCAATCACCAAAACTGCTCACCAGTTGCGCCAGCCATAGTGCGCAGAATTGTCTGTTCTTTAAGACCCTTCCGAAGCTTACAGGTGCATCGCTTTCTTCCATGCCGATTACTCCGCGTTCTTCACGAAGAAGAAGCCCCTGGTCCCCATCTCGAACAACGCGGTGCCGATCAATCGAAACCCCGGGAAGCTAGTCATCAACTCTTCGTCTGTATACCTGACGCTGGTAATGCCGGCAGTCGGATTACCGCTCTCGTAGACAGTAATGGTTTGACCTTCTGTTCAAATTCGTCTGGGTACAAAATGCCCTCGATAACGTAGCGAACATTACCCTCTCGATCAATTACTACTGTCATCGGCGGCGTATCGCTGTGACTGAAAAGAGCCTTAGTCGCCTTTGTTCCGACAGCAATCTCGTAATTTACCCCCACGCTGCGGATGAAACTTCGTACGTCAGAAATCTTCCCGGGTGGATATGTGATGCCGATAATTCTTAGACCCTGTTTGCGATAATCGTAAATCAGTAGATCATGTTTACGAGAATCCCGCTCGCTACCGCGATAGCCCAAATTGAGGCTGCGACCACGGCAGCAACCTTCCAGCTTGTTGACCGCATGATCGTAAGAAGTGAAGGAAGATTGACGGCGGGTCCGGCGATGAGCAGAGCCAAAGCGGCGCCAACTGGAGCGCCTGAGTTCAAAAGTACAAGAGCTAGTGGGATCTCGAAGAACGTCGGCAGAGCCAGTGGAATGGCAAACGTGGCGACAATTATGACTGCCAACAACTTCCCGTTGGACGACGAAACAACACCCGCAGGTAGCGATTGCGCAATAACCATCGAGGCCAGGACACCAATTAGGATGACCGGAATCAACCGCAGAGCTACCTGACCGCATGAACGCAAGAAGCGCCATAGATGTGATCGGGCTGATAGATCTTGGGAAATATAATCAACCTCACAGGGGATTCTCGTTCTGCCAAATACCTTGTCAGCAATCATTCCAGTAAATATAACCGCCGCAACGCTAGCGGCTGTGCGAGTTCCTGCAACGCGGTAGTCGAAGAGCATGAAAGTGAGAATTAATGCGGCCGGATTGAGCGCGGGTGCGGCGAGCATTAACCCGAGTGACGGGCCAAGCCGGGCCGAGCTTGCGTACACGCCTCTGAAGATGGGAGCCACACAGCAAGAACAGAGCATCAACGGCGCTCCGGTGGCCCCAGCAATTATCTGCGCCCTCAGCGACCCCTTCCCCAACGCGCGCACCAGCCAACGTGGAGACACAAATGTCGTCACCGCACCGCTAATCAGAATTCCGAAGAACAACGCCGGCCAGATGACTAAAAAGTAATTGAGCGTTCTGGTAAGGACGCTTGCTTCCGAAGCACCAACCAGTGGAATCACGTTAGCTCGCGGAGTGAACGCTCCCGTCGCGGAAACTTTCCCGATCACCGCCAACGCTGCAGAACTTTTGTAAGCGATCAGCGCTCCGATAATTAGTAGGGTCGGGAGTGCGAAGAAAACAAGGCGCTGGATAGTTGGCGACTGGATGTTACCCCTTTGTTCTACAGTCATGATTAATCTTCACCCTCTTCAATAAACAATCGTCCGCTGAGCTTAGTCGATTAATTCGTCGATCAAATCTAACCAGACTATCTCCTCTCGCGCAGGATCAGCAAGAAGAGCGAAGCTCTAGCTTACTCTTCACTCAGCCATTGACATGAATAGATTGTTGAAAGATTCCGCCAGCGTAGGGTGAGCAAATATAGCTTCCTTAAGTGTTGTGTACGGTAGTTGGGCCATCATCGCAATCTCAAACATAGCCGTCAACTCACCGCCTTCGATCCCAAGGACAGCACAGCCCAGTATCTGTTTCGTTTCGACATCAACTACGGCCTTTATGAAACCGCGAGTCTCACTCAACTCGATTGCTCTTGCGACTCGACTCATGGGCAACTTCACCACGCGAGTATGCAGCCCTTGACTTCTCGCTTCTGTTTCAGTGATCCCGACGCGTCCGAGTTGTGGATCAATAAAGACCGTGTATGGGACCAACCGTCCTGTCGTCTTCGCATTGCCGTTTTCAAGCAGGTTCTGGCGAATAATGCGAAAGTCGTCATAAGAGATATGTGTAAAGGCTGGACCGCCCTTGACGTCTCCCAAAGCATAGATTCCTGGTACGTTCGTCTCAAGTCGATCATTTACTTTGATGAAGCCGTGCTCATCGGTCTCCACACCGGTCGCCTGCAGGTTGAGCTGGTCCGTATTCGGTCGACGTCCGACAGCGACCAACAGATGAGACGCTTCTAACTGCACCTCCCTATCGCTTTTGACCGTCAGACTGACACTCGTATTGTCTCCTTCGGCTCGCACTGCCTCGGAGTTCAGCAGCACCTCAATTTCATCTTCCCTCAAGATCTTTGCCACCTCGTCGGCCACATCAGGATCTTCACGACTCAGCAGATGAGCACCGCGCTGCACAATTGTTACCCGACTGCCGAAGCGACGAAACATCTGGCCGAATTCCAGGCCGATATAGCCGCCACCAAGCACTAATAGATGGTCGGGGAGCGTTTCGAGTTCCATAATGGAGCTCGAATCCAAAGTTGGAATCGTTTCTAAGCCAGGAACCGGTGGCTTTGCGGGACGGGCACCTGTGTTGATGAAGATTCTTTCTGCGCTAAGGCGACGCCGTCCGCCTCCACTCAAGTCCACCTCCAGAAACTTTGGACCGATAAACCGCGCCTCGCCTCTCATTAACTCAAGTCCCTCGGTCTCCTCGATGTTTCGCAGGCTCCCGTCGCGAAAGCTCTCAACTATTTTCTGCTTGCGCCGCCGGACTGCGGACATGTTCACGGTCATTGGCCCACTATCGACCCCGTAATCCGCGCTTCTCTTGGTGAGATACGCCACACGTGCGCTTGCCACCATGGTTTTCGTCGGCGTGCAACCCACATTCACGCAAGTCCCTCCAATGTGGTTGCGCTCGACAATAGCCGTTTTCCATCCCGCCTTGGCGAGTGCTAACGAAAGTGGGTTGCCTCCCTGACCCGACCCAATCACTACTGCATCATATGATTCAGTTTCCATGAACCAGACTCCAACGAAAGCTGCGAGTCATGCTACTTAGGGTCGATCAAAACGAGACCCTTTTTGCGTCACAACCCTCGTTTCATTTTTCACTGACACACAGTACGTAGCGTCATATTATCTCTCTCTCGTCATTAGACAAATAAATTTGGCCGAACATTGCGACCGCGGGTCAATCACATCAAAAATATGTCACGATTTTGATCGGCTCTAATTCTCACCATGGCTTCATCCCGGTGAAGTGAAGCTCCAGGAATCCAGAAACCGTTTCAACGGTAAATGATATTTCAGGAAGTAGAGGAGTTGTTGGCCATCGCGGTTTAGCCCCAAGCAACCGCTTCCCCGCTCTCACCGATCAGGGACCTTAGCTCAAACATTTTCGCTAACCATCAACTCTCGAAGCCACGATCGATGGCAAAGACGATGGCCTGAGCGCGCGTCCAAACGCCGAGCTTGTCGAAAAGATTAGAGACATGATTGCGGACCGTCTTTTCGCTGATTGACAACCGGTCGGCAATCTGTGCGTTACTCAAGCCCTCGCGCATCAGCGTCAGCACCTGTCGTTCCCTCGGGGAGAGCGCGGCGAACGCAGGGTCCACGCCGCGGCTCGGGCCCTTGCGTCCCATGAACTCCAGCACTTCATCGCAAAAGCGTTCCCACGCCGGCTCGCTCTCGAGAAGGACGTGATTCCTTGAGTCGAGCTCAACGAACTGGGCGTCCGGAATTCCAGCAGCGAGAATGTGCCCTTCTGCAATCGGGACGACTGCGTCGCCGCACGCATGCAGCACAAGCGTCGGGGCCCGCACCTGCCCGAGTAGCCCCGTGACGTCGATCATCGCGCGCGACTCAAGAAGTCGGGCCGCGATCTCCGGCGTCAAGGTCTTCCGGCAGAGATCGTTGTACCAGCCGATCTGTTCTTCAGTTCCCTCGGGGATGAACCGCGAGGTGAAGACTTGGCGGAAGGTGGGGTTATCACTTCCCCATTCCAAACGAACGAGATCAATCATTGCCTGATAAAAGCTCGCCCGGTCGGGGTCACCGCGCTGAAACGGGCCACGGGCGTAGCCACCGTAGAGCACTAGTTTCGAAACACGCTCCGGATGTTTCACGGCGTAGGCTGCGCAGATCGCGCCTCCTTGAGAAATGCCGAGGAGGGAGAACGGCTCACGCAGATCAGCCGCCGCAACTATGTCCTCCACGTCCGCAACCCAACGATCGAGCGAGAGGTCGCCTACGTTTCTGTCGGTCATCCCGCAGCCGCGCTCGTCGTAACGAATGTAGCGGAAGTTGTCGCTGAAGAAGCGAATCCAATGGCGCCAGACCGGGCTCTCCCATTCATACTCCAGGTGGGTCAGCCAGTTCGCGGCCTTGATCATCACAGGCCCCGTGCCCGCCTCGGCCCAAGCGAGTTGGATGCCGTCCGTCGTACGCACGTAGCGAATTCGCTGGGTTGGCTTCTTCATTACCGGCCTTGATATGTCTCGCGCAACGCCTCTTGCAAAGCCGCCTTCGCCAGAAGTCTGGTGGAATCCAGAAGAGGCACTTCAACATCTTCAGGTCCAAGGATAAGCGGGATTTCCGTGCATCCCATGACTACTGCATCACAACCTCGGTCCGCCAAATCGGTCACGACGTCCCGAAAATATTTCCTCGTAGAACTTTCCAACGTGCCTTTAACCAGCTCATCAAAGATAAAGCTATTGATCTTCTCTCGCTGCTCGTTATCAGGCGTCACTGACTCGATACCGCGCTCAGATAAAACGTCTCGATAAAGGTTTCCTTCCATAAGAAATCTGGTTCCGAGGATGCCCAGCTTCGATAGCCGTCGGGCTGCGGCAGCATCACCTACAACCTCAACGATGTGAAGCCACGGGAGAGGCGAGCGTGGTCTCATAAACTGAAAGGCTTCGTGCGCCGTGTTGGCGGGACAGATTGCGAAGTCAGCGCCGGCGCGTGCGACCCTTTCGGCAGACTCAAGCAGCAGCCCGGCGAATCCTTCCCAATCAAGCGTCGAGAGCAAGCGCATGTAATCGGCAAGAGGGAACGAATGAATCGTGATCTGCGGGTGTTGGTACTCGCCCATGAGGGAGGCGGCCTCGATGCAGATTGAACGATAGCAGAGCGCGGTGCCCTCATAGTTCACAGAAACTATGCCGATGTGTTTAGCCATACAGCCAGCCCTGGAGTAGCGGGACGTAAGTCCCAAGGCGACTCCTCCGCATGATTTCCAAACCGTGACGAAGAAACGCCTATTGCGTGGGGACAACCCTAATCTCTAAGCGCGCGGCGCTGATTGCGCTCGCAACAGCTCCTGAAATCTGGGGAGACTACGCAACGGATCGAGATAGCCGCCGTAGTCGAGGAACTTCCTCATCGTTCTTTCGGGACTTATCAATTCCTCGTCCTATAGTTTCGCTGCGAGCTTGGCGACAAAGGTTGGGGGGGCAGATTCTATCAGTGGCCTCCAGCCGCATCAATCGCGTCGGGCTTGCTTGTTATTCGTCTGTCCGTGAGGCAACGGGACTAATGTCCCAGTCCTGTGGCGCGAAGGATGTGCAAACCGGGACGAAACGCCCATAGCCAACTCTTGGGCCAGACCTCATCATGCCGCGCATGAGAAAGGATGGTTTAGTCGTTCAGCTAGACAACCTGGTCCGTGAACACCCCGACTTCGAGACGCTTCACGAGTCGACACTCAGCTCGTACAGCTTCCGCTATGTACCGAATGCCTTGATTGAGCGTCAGGAGGAACCTGAAGTTCAAGTGCTGCTCGACGTCCTCAATGAAGAGATTGTACAGGCGGTCCAACACAACGACTTCGCCCAGGTAGTAACGATCCGCGTCCAGGGCCGCGCGGCAATCCGGGTGTCGTTGTGCTCAGAAAGTTTAGTAGAGGAGGTTGACTCGACATTCGAGGCCATCGCGCGTTGGGGACGTCTGCTTAATAAGAAACTAACCGTCCGTTACGAGACTACGACGTCAGACATGGAGGCAAGGCAATGTTCAAGCGGATCGCATTCTTCACCTACGGAAGTCTCAGCTACCTGATATTTCTGGGAACGTTTCTGTGCGCCATCGGTTTCATCGGCAACTTTGGTGTGCCGAGGACACTCGACGGCGCCCTGAGTGGACCACTTCAGGTTGCCTTCCTTATCGACGTAGGTCTGTTGACTCTATTTGCAATGCAACACAGCGTCATGGCACGCAAATGGTTCAAGGATTGGTGGACCCGCATTGTGCCGAAGCCGCTGGAACGGTCCACTTACGTCCTGTTTTCGAGTCTCGCTCTTATCTTGTTGTTCTGGCAGTGGCAGCCGTTGGGTGGTGTCGTATGGTCCATCGAAGACCCATTCGGAAGGATAGTTCTGCGTGTGATGTTTGGCTTCGGCTGGGCGCTGGTGCTGGTCTCCACATTTCTGATCAATCATTTCGATCTGTTCGGCCTGCGCCAAGTCTGGCTGTACTTGCGAGGCCAGCCTTACAAAACTCTACAGTTCGGCACGCCTGGGCCATACCGCCTCGTGCGGCACCCACTTTACGTCGGCTGGCTGTTCGCCTTTTGGAGCACACCGACAATAACCCTCGCGCACCTGCTTTTCTCGGTAGCGACGACGACCTACATCCTACTGGCGATTCAATTCGAGGAGCGCGATTTGTCGCGCGAACATGGCGATACCTACGAGACCTATCGCCGCTCAGTACCGATGCTCATACCGTTTACTCGCCGCCATCGCGATTCGGAGTCGGCGGAACGTATTTCGATGAGAGCACAGTGATGCCTGCGTAATTGCGCTTAGTAAATATTTGCCCCCTTCTTCTGACGTAATCAAAACCTGGAGGTAACACGTGAAAAGCTTTCCACCCTTTCTACTCTTGATAGGAATCTGCTGTCTGATCATTGGCAGCGCGGCGATGACGACGAGCAGCACCTCTGCAGCAAGTGCGGCGGTTGACAATCTTTCACCTGACACCAATCGCGAGCTCGCTTTGGCTCGCAACGCGACCGCCAAGTACCACGACTTTGCGCGCGCCGATGCTGATGGTTATGAGTTTTTAGCTTGCGTGCCGGGCGAGGGTCTGGAGTACGTGAATTGGTCCCTGGTTGACTGCACCTTCGATATCGAGCATCCGGAAGCACTTCATTACATCCCGGAGGGGAACGGCCTGCGACTCGTAGGTGTGGAGTATGTGGTGCCGATCGCTTGCACGGCCACGCAACCGGACGGATTTACTGGTGACAACGACGAATGGGAGTTTATGGCAGAAGGTTTGCCCATCTGGTCGCTGAGAGCCGCGCTCTGGCTGCCCAACGATGAGGGTATGTTCGCCGAGCACAACCCAAGCATACCTCCTGTCTGTCCGTAGATTCATTGACAGCTGTGCCCCTTTGAATGATTTCTTTTATGTGCCTTTGTGTGTCTCTTGTCGTGCGTTTTAGCTGCGAATTAATAACCACAGAGACCCAGAGGACATGGCGCAGCGGAGCCAACCAATAACGTTGCTGATGATTTCTTTAATCACCAAAAGATCGACGTTCCTTACCCCGCTAGATCGCGGTAGGACTGCCAATTGCTCGACAGCCCCCGCACAGATCCCGGCGTGCAGTTTTCCCGCACCGGGCTCTTCGTGAATACTCGCTTCCGCAGCAAGGCTCAGCAACGTGCTCGTTTCAAACATGATTTAGGACGGCCTACGATGTATGGTCCGGC
>DASYRR010000202.1:0-27468 GCA_036004125.1 Pyrinomonadaceae bacterium
CTTGTCGGCGGCGAAAGATTCTGTCCCTTCTGTGGTGGAAAGCCTCAGGTCAGCTTTCTTCAAAGCAAAGAGGCTAACGCGGAAAGTGGCAACCGCGATCTGATTTGCGCGACGTGCCTCTCGTCATGGGAATTTCGGCGAGTTGTGTGTGCGAATTGCGGGGAAGAGCGGCCGGCAAGGCTTGGATATTTTAATTCGCCAGAGTTCGACCATGTGAGGATTGAAGCCTGCGACACGTGCAAGCACTACATCAAAGGAGTAGATCTCACTCGCCTAGGTCTTGCGGCACCAATCGTTGATGAAATCGACGCTGCACCTCTGGATCTTTGGGCGCGTGAACACGGTTATAGCAAGATCGAACTGAATCTAGTTGGTGTATGAGGCAGGTTCCTTCCGGCAGCACGTCCTTCATAATAGTAGCGCCATAGAAAAGGCACCCTCTCGAAACGAAGCGTACACACTTTCTCTATATCTTAGAATAGCTTATTGTCGGCTTCCTGAAAAAAACTGAAGCGCGGAGGTAACCCCTTTTCGCGAGCTTCCTCAGGAAATACAAGTTGCCGACGAACCCCTTAAGCTACCCCAATTTAGTCGCCATATCCCCCTTAAGTAGTTAGCACGATCCCCCGGTTTACATCTCTGGTTGTCAAAGGAGTGGCTTGTTATGGAAGTTTCAAGGCGAACCTTCATCAAGACAAGCTTGATTGGAGGTGCAGGCGTTAGTGTCTTTGGATTCAGCCTCGCTCCAGTGTATGCGCAGACACAAGGACTCAAGATCGCGCGCACAACGGAGACTCGGAGCACCTGTCCGTACTGCTCGGTTAGCTGTGGCGTGATCATCCATACGCTGGGCGACAAGGCCAAGAACGCAATACCGCAGGTTGTTCATGTCGAGGGCGATCCTGATCATCCAATCAATCGCGGGACGCTTTGTCCAAAGGGTGCTTCACTCGAACAGGACATAGTCAACGATCGCCGTCTGATAAGACCGCAAGTGCGGCGGCCGGGCGGAGCGGATTGGGAAGACATCTCGTGGAACGATGCGATCGACGAGATTGCGCGTTGGACCAAGAGAACGCGCGATGCCACGTTCATAGATAAGGACAAAGACGGTTACACGGTTAATCGTCTTGAAACCGTGGGATGGATTGGTGGATGCACTGACACTAATGAATTTAATTTTCTCGCGGTCAAAACCATGCGCAGCCTGGGGGTCTGCTATTTCGAAACGCAGGCCCGGGTTTGACACGGTCCGACGGTCTCCAGTTTGGGGCCCACCTTCGGACGCGGCGCAATGACCAACGGCTGGATCGACATCAAGAACACCGACATGATGCTGATTATGGGCGGGAACCCAGCCGAGAACCACCCGTGTGGCTTCAAGTGGCCGGTTGAAGCGAAGCTGCATCGCAATGCCAAGATGATCGTCGTCGATCCGCGCTTCACCCGCACGGCGACTCAAGCCGATCTCTTCTTACAAATTCGCGCCGGAACGGATATCGCCTTCTTAGGTGGCTTGATCAATTATGCGATCCAAAACGATCGCATCGCGAAGGATTACCTCATCAATTACACCAACGCGGCGTTCATAGTTAAGGACGGATTCAAACTTCCGGACGATGGATTGTTCTCGGGCTTCGATGTGGCCGGCACGACGTACGATAAATCGAGCTGGAACTATGAAGAGGGAGGGAAGATCGAAGGAGCGAGTGCTGTAGCCACCATGTCCTCTCTGCCAAACTCGTCGTCCAAGGGTGCGCCCGCACAATCAAGCGGTGGAAAAGGGTCAGAAAAGAGTGGCGAAACTGGCGGACATCAAGCGGCCGGCGGGCCCGGCATGTCAGGCCAAGGTGGACAGAAACCGCCACCAATGCTGCCGCCCAACGTCGCGTACGATCTTTCCCTGCAACATTCCCGGTCGGTATTTCAATTGCTGAAGCAACAGTACTCGCGCTACACGCCGGAGATGGTTGAACGGATTACCGGAATTCCAAAGGACGAGTTTCTAAAAGCCGCCGATCTATTCACGTCAATTCGCAAGGACGGGAATATGAAGAAGGCGGGCACAATCATCTATGCGGTTGGTTGGACGCAGCACACCTTTGGTACTCAGATCATTCGCACCGCCGCTATCCTGCAATTGATTCTGGGAAACGTCGGGCGTGCTGGTGGTGGTGTAAATGCTTTGCGCGGGCACTCAAACATTCAAGGCGCAACCGATATGGGCGGCGTCTTCGATATCTTTCCCGGCTATTTGAAAATACCGCAACCGACCGATACAGACCTTGCTACTTTCCTCAAACGCACGACGCCAACGACTTCCAAACCGAACGAGTGGGACTCGTACAACTACTGGTCCAACACGCCGAAGTTCATGATCTCGTTCATGAAAGCGCTTTATGGGGACACAGCAAAGAAAGAGAACGATTTCAATTACCACTACCTCCCCAAAATCGATCGCAAATTCTCCTGGACCGAGATGTGGGACGAGATGTATGCAGGGAAGGTCAAAGGTCTGTTTGCCTTCGGCATGAACGGCGTTGCCATAGGGCCGAACTCGCGCAAGAACATCGAGGCGCTGAAGAAGGCTGACTTTCTCGTGGTCTGCGAGCTTTATCCCGAAGAGACAGCGGAATTCTGGAATGCTCCTGGTACTACACAAGATCAGATGAAGCAGATCAACACAACTGTTTACCGTCTACCCGGCGCAGGCTTTGCGGAAAAGGACGGGACGTTTGTTAACTCGGCGCGCTGGCTGCAATGGAAGTATGTCGCCGTTCCACCACCGGGTGATGCGAGAGTCGATCAAGAAATTCTCGCGCGGATCTTTTTGAAAGTGCGCGAGCTTTATCAAAAGGAAGGTGGAAAGTTTCCCGACTCCATTCTGAACCTCACGTGGTCTTATACAACACCCGAGAATCCTTCGCTCGCTGAAGTCGCGAAAGAGATCAATGGCAAAGCACTTGCTGATCTGACTGATGAAAAGCTGTTTCCCGGCCAAACCATCAAAGCCGGCCAGCAACTCCCCGGATTCGCCTGGTTAAAAGATGACGGGACTACGGCCTGCGGCAACTGGCTCTATTCAGGCTCATGGACTGAAGCCGGCGCGCAAATGCAGCGACGCGGCACAGATGATCCATCGGGCTTGGGCATCTATCAGAACTGGGGTTGGTCATGGCCAGCCAACCGGCGCGTGATGTACAACCGCGCTTCGTGTGATCCGTCGGGCAAGCCCTGGGATATGGAGCGCCGGCAGGTTTGGTGGAACGAAGCCCAACAAAGGTGGGTTGGTAATGACGTGCCTGATTTCAAAGTCGACTCAAAACCTTCAGATCACATGGGGCCATTCATCATGAATCCCGAAGGTGTCGGTCGGATCTTCGCACCGCTGGCTGCCTTCGCTGATGGACCTTTCCCGGAACACTACGAGCCGGTCGAGAGTCCGATCGCAAATCCTTTGCACCCAAATCAATCCAACAATCCGGTGGCGAAGAAATTTAAATCGGATTTGGACAAACTTGGCACACCCGACCAGGGTTTCAACGTGGTCTGCACAACCTATCGTCTGACCGAGCACTATCACTATTGGACCAAAAACAACCCGATGAATGTGCAGCTCGTGCCTGAGCCTTTTGTTGAAGTGCCGGCGGAACTAGCTGACGAAATGGGAATCACCGGCGGTGAAAAGGTCAAAGTGACCAGCGCTCGTGGCGCCTATGTCGCGAAAGCAATGGTCACGAAGCGCATCAAACCGATGATGATCGACGGCAAGAAAACTTATCAAATCGGCGTGCCGATTCATTGGGGCTATCGTGGCATTGCGGAAGATGCGGGCAAGACTTCGCTGATGACTGCAAATCAATTGTCGCCAGCAGCAATCGATCCAAATGCTTACACGCCAGAATTCAAAGGCTTCCTGGTCAAGATCGAGAAGGCTTAGAAAGGAGGGCATCAGATGAGTAATCCTACAACATTTCAGATTCAGGAAATCTCAGCCCATCCTGGGCCGGTTCCGGGACTAGGCACGCGCCGCGAAGAAGAAGTCTGCAAGTACATCGATGTGACGACCTGCATCGGCTGCAAAGCCTGTGAAGTCGCCTGCGTCGAGTGGAACGATCATCCGTTTCGCGAGACGACCTTCGATGACACTTATCAGACGATGCCTTCGACCGAGTGGAACTACTGGAATCTGATCAAGTTCGTCGAAGATCAGCGCGACGGCAACTTAATGTGGCTAATGCGGAAGGATCAGTGCATGCACTGTGAAGATCCCGGTTGTCTCCGTGCGTGTCCCGCTGATGGTGCGATTATCAAATACGAAAACGGCATTGTCGATTTTCAGCAGGACAACTGCATCGGCTGCGGCTATTGCATCTCAGGCTGTCCCTTCGACATTCCTAAATTCAACGAGAAGACGAAGAAGGTCTACAAGTGCACGCTTTGTTCCGACCGCGTCGGGCAGGGACTAGAACCTGCCTGCATTAAGGCCTGCCCTACCGGGTGTCTGCATTTCGGAACTAAGTCAGATATGGTGCAAATCGCGGGCTTGCGCGCCAAGCAATTGCGCGAGGTATCAGGCTTTGCCGATGCCGGCGTTTATGATCCGCCTTCGATCAAAGGCACACACGTGATTTACGTGTTACACGACATGAAGAATCCGCAGCGATATGGGCTTCCTGCGAATCCAATCATTCCTCCCAGCTATACATATTGGAAGTGGCTGGCCAAGCCAATCGGCCTATGGATGGGTCTGCTGGGCATCATCGCGATCTTCTTTCATCGCGTTTCGGTTGGTCCAAGAGTGCCGCAACCTGAAGATCCGCCGGTATTGACAGAACGTCCCGATCCTGTCGAAGCAAAACGGAAGGAGCAGCCATGAGCGCATCAGTTGACCGTTTTGATGAGCGAGCGCGTCGCGAAGCCGATCGCTTTGGGGAAACGATCGTGCACAGGGGCGAGCTGCTGCGCCATCCTGTTTACACTCGCGTGTTGCATTTGGCAGTGGCGATCTTCTTTGTCTTATCTCTAATCTCCGGCTTTGCGATTTATTCGCCCTGGCTCTTTCGCTGGCTGGCACCGCTATTCGGAGGTGGCCCGCGAACTCGCCTCCTTCATCCCTGGTTCGGCCTCTTTTTCAATCTGTTCTTCTTTTTCCAGTTTCTAAACTGGTTTGTACCGATGAAGTGGACTAACGCCGATCGCCGCTGGGTCAAGCGCATCAGGCAATACACTACCCACACTAACCGAATTGAGGCTGAGGACGTTGGCTTTTTCAATGGCGGCCAAAAGATTTATTTCTGGGCGATTGCGCTCAGCAGCATCCTGTTTCTCATCACCGGCCTATTGATATGGTTCGATCATCTCGTCCCACGTTGGATCGTTGCTGTAAGTTACGTCATCCATGACCTAGCAGCGCTTTTGATGCTGGCCGGATTCATCATCCACATCTATGAAGGCACGTCGCATCAGCCGGGCACGTTTCATTCGATGACGAATGGCACGGTGACCGAGAAATGGGCGTGGACGCATCATCCGGCCTGGTATCGCGCAGTCACGGGACGTGATCCTCAACAAGTCTACGAACGCGAGAAACGGCGTCAGGTTGAACGAGCCCGAGCCATAGAATCCTGGGAGCGCGAACAAGACAAGGGCGAAAATTTGTAACCCCCGAGCTACTCCCCGATAACACAACGATGTGCTTCGATCTTTTTCAGTGGAGAAAGGGTCTGATCATGACTGCGTGTCTACGTGCTGCTTTGATTGTGATTCTCGCTATGGTTGCGTCTTCCGTCGTTTTCGCACAAACCGACAATTCAACCGATCCATTGGTGCGGATGCTGCACGCGAAAGGTGTATTAACCGAAGCTGAGGCGCGTTCGATCACCGCGAACGGCTCAATGGCTGAACAAAGAGATCGCCTCGCTGTGCTATTGCGAGACAAGGGTGTTATTTCGACGGCAGAGTTTGAAGCTGTGCGAACGAATATTTCGACAACCACTGCCCAGACAATCACTGCTGCTTACAAGACGACGTCGCCACCAAATCCGGCGGCTCCCGCACCTCAGCCGACACCTTCGAAAGTGATTGCCGCAGTTGCTCCTACCCGCTTGCTGGGAATTGATGTGCCGAAACGAGAAGGATTGATCCCAGATATCAAACTCGGCACGGGAGCAAGACTAAAGCTGTACGGCATCTTCAAGACGAGTATCATTCATGACTCATCTTCTCCACAGGGAAATGATTTTCCGCTTCCGTTGTTGGCGGCTGACACAGGACCAAACGATTCGCCTGAATTTCATCTGCGAGCTCGCGGACTTCGTCTGGGCGCAAATTTCGAATGGCTCGATCCGGCGCCAAAGACAACTATTACTGGAAAGATTGAGTTCGATTTCGAAGGGGACTTCACGCGCGTAAACAATCGCAATATCTCTTCGATTCGATCGAGCCAGCCTTCACTGCGTTTGGCCTGGGTGCGAATCGATCGACGCTTCAGTGATAACAACAGCGCCTTCGCCCTATTCGGACAGGATTGGTCGCCCTTTGTTTCGTCGACGATGCCAAACATGATCGAGAACACGAATTTCGGCGGCATCGGCTATGGCGCGGCCTACACACGCCTGCCGCAAGCGCGATTCGGCTTCAATCATAAGTTCGGCGGTTCGCGCGACTTTAGATTTAGTCCTGAGATCGCCATCGTGCTGCCCGCCTTCGGAAACTTGCCAACTGACGTGGCCAACCAACTTGCTTTTGGCGAACGACAAGGGACCGATTCACAGCAGCCCGGCATTCAGGGTCGCGCAGTATTCCAATGGCAACTCGACAGGGCTGAGAACGTAGCACCGGCGCAGTTCATTGTTAGTTTTGAACATGCGAGACGCCGAGCGATCGTCACCGCCGCGAGCGTCCCAGTTGCATTCAAAGCTGCGTTTCCCAGCGGCGCAGAAGTTGGCAGCAGCAGTGACGGATACTCAGCAGAGTTTCAATTGCCAACTCACGTCGTTACTCTGGTCGGGAAGTACTACGCCGGTTCTGATCTACGTTTCTTCCTTGCCGGGCAACTGCTCTCGAACTTCAATGACACGGCGGGATTGACGGGAATCGCGACCGCAACTTCAATCGACGGCGCCTCAACGGTCGTCTTCGGCTTATTAAATGGAGCGCCAGCAGTTGCGCCTCAACGCCCGGTGCGCGCGCAAGGCGGTTTCGTTCAAGCGGGATTTCCGCTATCGCGAATCTTCAATGCAGATCCAAAAGGACGCAATGCCGGATGGACTGCTTATCTATATTACGGAGACGATCAGGTGATGGCGCGTGATGCGCGGCGTTTCGGCGCGCGCGGTGACCGCAGCGATCTCTTCTCGGGCAACCTCCAATACAAATGGAATCAATGGGTGACATTTGCCTATGAGCAAGGGTACTACCGCACGCGCGCGGATTTACGCACTGGATTACTTCCGCTGTTTCGCGGCGTCCCGAGCTTCACAACTCATAACATTCGATCTGAGTTTGCCGCGATCTTTACTTTCTAGTTGGAAACAGTGGAAAGATGAGGCATGGCGCCTTAAGGGGACTAGGCATCAAAATGGGAATTTATCGACTTAGTGTTGTAGCCGTGAGCGGCTTTTCATCCAATGTTGGCAAGACGACTTTAGTATGTGAACTGCTGAGCCAACTGCCAGGTTGGGAAGCGATTAAGCTCACACGTGGCCATTATCGATCTTGTGGAAGAGATCCCAAAGGGTGCTGTGTAAGCGACCTGATTCGCGACGAGCCAGTAATTCGATCCGGACGCGAAGCGAACTACAAAGCTGGCAAAGATACGGCACGGTTCTGGGATGCAGGCGCATCAAATGTCCATTGGGTAATTGTGAAAGATGGTCAAGTAGAAGATGGGATTAAGAAAGGGCTGGCGTGCGTCGAAGCGGAAGGCGTTGTGATTGAAGGCAACAGCTTTCTCGAGTATGTCAATGCCGACTTAGCGATAATGTGTACGCGCTCAGAAGGCGGCAAAGTGAAACCATCTGCACGACGGGCGCTCGCGAAGAGCGACTTGTTATATCTCTCGTCAATCGATACCGATGGTCTCACTGCGCGACGGCACTTTGATGAGTTTCGGGCGCGCCTCCCGGTCGACCTCGAGTTGGAATATTTACCGATCTTCACACATGAAGATCTTCCCACCTTGATAGCGCGTGTCGCCAAAAAAGACATGACGTTTGTCAAAAGCGGCAATCAGCGCGTATGAGACGCGAGATTGCCGCAGTAAATGATTTTGCAGCGTGGATCACCGACCAGCCGCTTTTCCGCGCGTCTGCTCATCGCTTGCAGCGCGCTCTTTTATCTCTAACCGGCGTCCGCGCGACTGGAGCTGGGGAGCCTGCATCGTGATCTCAAGGACACCGTTTTGGAATGTCGCCTTGGCATCATCGGCGTTGACGCCCTCCGGCAGCGGGATACTGCGGAAGAAACCGCCGTATGACCGCTCCGATCGATAGAAGCCTTCGCGCCTCTCTTCGTCTTCGTTGCGACGTTCACCAGAAATAGTGATGTCATTGTCAGTGATTTCTACATTGACGTCATCTTTTTTCAAACCTGGCAAGTCTGCGCGTAGGACAAGCTGGCCCTCACGTTCGAATGTTTCGATCTGTGGCGACCATAGCGATTGGCGAAACTCGTCACTCCGCGAGAAGAACTCGCGTCGGTAGCTCGGGCTCAGCCAGTTACCTCCAAAGCCAAAATCCTCAAACAGGCGATCCATCTCTTCACTGAATCGGCGCATGAACGTGAAAGGACTCGGCCTTGTGGCCGCCGCCCCGAATTCGCCTCTCTTGGCTATTCCGGATTGTTGCGACGGTTGATCGACTCTACTACCGGATTGTGTTTGCCTTAGTTGTGATGCCGCTGTGTTTTGTTGTTGTTTCGTTTGTCGCGTTTGCTCATTCTCCTGCTTCTCATGTGTTGCCATAAAATCTCACCTCCTTGCAGAAAAATTGCGAGTTGCTTGCTTGTACTCAATCAAGAATTAGAGCAGTCCAAATTCGCAGTCTCGTGTCATAAAACGCATATTTCTCTGTTAAAAGCGCTGTCAGTTTCCTCTTTATTGTTTACGACTATTTCCCCAACACTAAGTTAGGTCGCAACTCATTACTAGAATGACGTTTGATTTAAGAAAACCAAATTGCTGACAGTCGAGGAAATGTGCGCAGCAAGCATTTAAGTACTTAAGACGGTGAGGAAGCGCGAGGACAATTCGAAGGGAGACACGAACATGAAGTGTAACGAAATCATGACGGAAGATCCTGTTTGCTGTTTACCGGGTGATACAGTGGACCAGGCCGCTCAGCTGATGAAGGATGACGACGTTGGTTCGATTCCTGTGGTGGCAGATCAAAAAACCAAAAGACTGCTGGGTATCGTTACAGACCGCGATCTGGCAGTAAAAGTAGTGGCGTTGGCGCGTCAGATTTCCGCCGTTACTGTTGAAGAGGTGATGACCAGCGATCCGGTGACTTGTCATGCGGACGATGATCTGCAGAAGGCAATAGACGCCATGGAAGACCACCAGGTCCGGCGTATTCCTGTGGTGGACGACAATAATCAGATCATAGGGATCATTGCTCAGGCCGACATCGCAACTCGCGGAAGAGAGCCGGAAACAACTGCTGAAGTAGTTGAGGAGATATCAAAGTCGGCAACTGCTTAGCAGTCGATCCCAAGATGAATGAGACAGAGACTTTTCCAACTGACGAAATAAAGGCACTCGACATGTATTGGCGCGCCGCTAACTTCCTTGGTGCGGCGCAGGTTTACCTGCGAGACAATTGTCTCTTGGAAGAGCCACTCCGAGCAGAACACATTAAGCCACGATTGCTCGGGCACTGGGGAACGGTCCCAGGCATTAACTTCATCTACACCCACCTTAATAGGCTGATCCGTCACAGTGGCGCGAACGTGCTGCTTATCACTGGTCCCGGTCATGGAGCACCCGCCAACCTTGCAAATCTCTACCTCGAAGGCACGCTCACCGAGTTCTATCCTGATCTAACCCGCGATCGAGATGGTGCCGTCCAATTAATCCGCCAATTCTCCACGCCGGGAGGATTTCCCAGCCATCTGAGTCCGGCCACGCCCGGTTGCATCCACGAAGGTGGTGAACTCGGCTACGCACTCGCGACCGCCTTCGGCGGGGCGCTTGATAACCCAGATCTTCTAGTCGCTTGCATAGTTGGGGATGGCGAGGCGGAAACTGGCCCGACAGCGACTGCATGGCATGGCACAAAATTCCTCAATCCCGCGCGCGATGGCGCCGTGCTGCCCGTCTTGCACCTCAATGGTTACAAAATCTCTTCTGCAACGATTTTCGGCTCGATGATCGACGCGGAGCTGATCGATCTATTTCGAGGTTATGGTTATCAGGTGGAGATCGTCGAGGCAAGCGGCAGCTCCTTTACAGAACGCGAGGGCGTGCATCACAGGATGGCAGCGGCGCTCGACCGGGCGTATGCCACAATCAAGTCGTTTCAAAACCGTGCTCGCCAAGGCGAACTATTGATCCGACCGCGCTATCCCTTGCTGATACTGCGCTCACCGAAGGGGTGGACCTGCCCCGAGAGCTTAAATGGTAAACGACTTGAAGGCTCATATCGCTCCCATCAGGTCCCGGTGGAAGAGCCGCAGGGAGATAACACTCGATTGCAGCTTCTTGAGCAGTGGCTGTTGTCTTATCGACCGCGTGAACTGTTCGATTCCGATGGACGGCCGAATGCAGAACTACTGGCAACTTGCCCCACCGGAAATTCACGAATGGGCATGAACGTTCACGCATATAGTGGGCGAATACGAAAAGAACTGCGCTTACCGGACTTTCGCAAATACGCGGTTCAGGTAAGTGAGCATGGCGCTATTAGTGGAAGTGACACCAAGAGACTCGGCGAATATCTGCGCGATGTTATTAAGCTAGACGCTGGAAATGAAAACGAACCCGCGAGCTTTCGTATTTTCTGTCCGGATGAGATGGCTTCAAACCGGCTCAGTGCAGTTTTCGAAGCGACTAACCGACAATTTGCATGGCCCACCAATCCTCAGGATGACTACATCGGGCCTGCCGGACGAGTTCTGGAGATTCTGAGCGAGCATACCTGCCAGGGTTGGCTGCAAGGATACCTCTTGACTGGCCGCCACGGCCTGTTTCCTTGCTATGAAGCATTCGCGCCGATTGTTGACAGTATGATGAATCAGTACGCTAAGTTCCTGAAAGTCTGCGCGGAGATCAATTGGCGCGCGCCAATCTCCTCATTGACTTATCTGTTGAGTTCCGAAGGGTGGCGTCAGGATCATAACGGTTATTCGCATCAGGGGCCGGGCTTTATCAATAATCTGCTTACGAAGAAGGCGGAACACGTCAGGATCTATCTTCCGCCAGACAGTAACTGTCTTCTCTCGACGATTAACCACTGTTTGACCAGCACCGATAAGATTAACCTTGTGATCGCCTCAAAACAACAGATGCCCCAGTGGCTATCTATGAGTGAGGCGGACGAGCATTGCCGCAATGGTGCAAGTATATGGTCCTGGGCGAGCACGTTCGACGACCAAGAGCCGGATGTAGTTCTGGCTGCCGCCGGAGTATATCCAACGAACGAAGTTATGGCGGCCGCACACTTGCTGCGAAAGGAACTGCCAAACCTGCGCGTGCGTGTAGTCAACGTTACAGATCTTTTGATCTTACAAACAGACAGTTTCCATCCGCACGGACTGACTCCAGAGGCGTTCGATGATTTGTTTACGGCAGACAAACCGGTGGTTTTTAACTTTCATGGCTACCCTGTTGCGGTTAAAGAACTGCTCTTTGATCGGCCTGGACTAAGGCGTTTCCAAATAAACGGTTACATCGAGGAAGGTACAACCACAACGCCCTTCGACCTTTTCGTCCAGAATCTAGCCAGTCGTTACCATGTAGTGATACAGGCTGTACGTGCTGTGAGCAAATTCAAGCCTGAAGTTGCGGTACATGCTGACGCGATTTCATCGCGTTATGAAGAGAAACTGTCGCAACATCACGCCTACATCAGAGAGCACGGAGAGGACATGTCAGAGATCGCAGACTGGAAATGGACCTGAGGATAGATCAATGCTACTTCTTTTTCGATGAAGATTTCTTGCGGGGGACCTTCGCGCCTTCCTCTCGGGCCTGTGATAGTCCAATCGCGATTGCTTGTTTCTTACTGGTTACTTTCTTGCCGGATCGACCACTCTTCAACGTTCCTTTTTTCCGTTCATGCATCGCTTTCTCGACCTTCTTCGATGCTTTCTTGCCATATTTCGCCATGCCTAACCCCCTTTGAGTTGTTTATTCCGCCCCTATGATTAAGCGCAACTGAGTCTCTTGAGTGTCACCGAAAAGGCTTTAGACAGCTTTGTGCGGTCTGCCGTAGAGATCCCGAAGTTCTTCCTTAGCTGCTTCAAGCCGCTTCAGTCTAGACTTAGAAAGCTTCTTTCCTGCGCGATTCATGTAAAAGCTAAGCATCGACATCGCGGACCGAAAAGGTTCGCTCTTGCGACGGCGACTGCGATCAGCCGAGCGTTTCAACGAACGCGCAATACTGCGTGGATCATCCTTGGAAAAGACGCCTTCTTCCAGATCTAAGGCGTTGCTCTTTTGTGTTACGTGCTTGGACCAACGTTTGCGGCGACTTGTCGCCATTCGGATTTCTCCTTCGAATTGAATACATTTCCTTATGGCCAAGGGCCGGCTTTTCGCTTTTTCTGCGGAATCACGGTTAATCAGTTTTGAGAAACGGCTTTGGCTACCTGCCTTCTTTTCATCTTCGTAAAGAAAAGCCAATTCGTTTTCTTCAAAGCCCTTGAAGAATTCATCCCAGCTAATGGCTTCAAGTGTTTGCGTTCCTGAATAGCCAGGATAATCGACCAGCAAAACGCCGGAACCACCGTTCACATCCGTGCCTTTAACTCTAGCAGGATGGCCACGTCGCTCTTCCACCCAACGCTTAATTAGCTCATGATCTGTTGTGGTTCTTGGTTCATCCATAGTCAGTCCTTCCACAGAGTGAAAAATTTATCTTCACAAGGCCAGGCACCCATGCGTCGGATCACAGAGTTGCGAATCAGTAAGATTTGGGACCCTCCGTTATCTTGCCAGACTCGAAGCACCGCGTTCTTTTCAATCGCAAACAAGATGCCAACTGTGGTGGCAATCGCGGATGTCTGTTTTCTGATACGGACCAGAAGGAAAAGAGGAAACAGAGAGATCAGCAGGTATGCAGCTTGCTTAACCCAACAGCGAAACGCCTTAACAGGCAAATAAATAGCTGAGAGCGTTTGTCAGATGAATTATCGGCTGGCTTGCATATCTGGTAAGCCACGCCCTAGTGTGCGCTACTGATACGAAAATGAAAGTAGATGTTTCGATTTCATGCGAAGCCACTGCGTCAGACCAGTCATCACGAATAACCTGACTGTTTCCGCAAGCTTCTAAAGACTTTGAAGAGCTCACCAGCTTATGGATCACAGACGAGCCACAACGACGGCGGGATTGATTGTCTTAGTTTGCTTTTTTCTACCTTGGATCCAAGTAAGTTGCGGCGCCAGCAAAGACACAGCAAGTGGTGTTGATCTGGCGCGCGATGGGAGCCATGGACTTTGGCTCATACCGTTGTTGATGTTGGCGCTATTGTTTTTTGGATTCGCTAAAGCATGGAAGGAACGTCATGAATTAACAGCGTTGGTTAGTTTGGTTTCGGGCCTCGTTAGCGCGTATCTAATGAATCGTGAGCGACTGAAGTTTGAAGATGTCTCAGGTCTTATCCAGGCAAGAGTGACCGGTTGGTTTTGGCTTGGTCTCGGATCTTCAGTTGCGATCGTTATTCTCGCAGCCTTTCGTCTTTTGACTCGGCGAAAATCGATGACTCCGGGCTGACTTGTAGATTTAATGACTGTTTTTACGTGGTGCAGGAAGAACAAAGTGGCCATGATGGAACATAATGAGTTGAAGAAAGATGATCGGCGAATAGGTCCGACCAACCAAGCTCAAAATATCTTTATGTCAGGAATTCTTTGAACGGCGCATGAAGCTTCTGACGATGTTTAAGTTCAATCTCTTGACCGCATGCGTCGTGCTCTCAGTTGTTTCCGGGGCCCTCGGTCAAAACCCTCAAAGCGAATCAGATCAGCGAGCGACTCGTCCCTTCAATATGCTGGTTCTAGGCGACTCAATATTATGGGGCCAAGGGTTAAAGACCGAAAATAAACCTTGGTACCACGTCAAACTCTGGCTTGAGAAAAATACGGGACGGCCAGTCATCGAAAGAATCGAAGCCCATTCAGGCGCAGTCATCGAGCGCAGCTCGCTCACTGATAACCTCACCTCAACGAATCGTGAAGTCAACCTTGGCCTTCCAACCGTGCATGATGAAATAGAGAGTGCTCTGAAATTCTATTCCGATGGCTCGCTAATCGACCTTGTGCTGGTGAGTGGATGTGGAAATGATGTCGGAGTGCAGAATCTATTGAACGCTGCCAAAACCGAAGAAGTAGACGATATGACAAGGGCCAAGTGCGGCGCACCAATGGAGAGCCTGTTGCGGCGGATCATAAGAGTATTTCCATCTGAGCATTCCTTCGCCGCCCCGGAAACGCGTTTATGGGGTTTCAATCGTTCACCATTTAGAATGATGTTGGTGATTCTATCCTTCGGCAAGATTCTGTTACCCAGTAATGATGAAATGCGAAAAAACAGGACTGCCAGCTGTAATGAACTCTACGCGGAACAACCTAACGAGGCGTCTGAACAGAAAAAGGAGCGAAAGGCTCAACGCTTGTATTGTCGTTCTGCCGCGCTGGGTCATCCCAATAAGAAGGGTGCTTTACTTTACGCTGACACGATCACAAGCATTCTAAAGTCAACTATCGGAGTTGCCGCATTCAGCGCTCCATGAGTTCAGAATGCCGGAGAGTACAAGCTATCGCCGTATCGTCGTGGCGAGCCAGTATCTTTTATGGGTCGTAGCGCAGATCCTCCGACTGCGCTACAACGTTCGAGCGCATCGCCCAGCTGGATTGTTTGAACAGGACCGCGAACACTGTCTGATCCTCGCTTCCTCTCACAAAACAATCCTGGATCCCTGGCTGATAATGATTGGGTTGGAATACAGGCACTTTCGTACCTTAGTCCCAATTCGAATACTTGCAACGCAGACATTTGTCGGCCGTTTGAAGTGGTTGAACTTGTTCAAGCCCCTAATAAAACTAATGTACCGTTTAGGAGGAGTGATCGAGCTGCCACCGGAGAATGACAGCATCGGATTCCACCCAGAAAAGATCCGAGGCCTGCTTGTGGCGCTGGCCCAGGGCGACGTAGTAGCGATGTTTCCCGAGGGCGAGATCTGGAGAGAGCGAGAACCACCAGTTGGGGAATTCGCATCGGGTGTTATCTACCTAGAAAGAAGATCAGGCGCCTGGATACTGCCGGTCGCAGTCTTGATGAGCGAACGACTTTGGCCGCGTCGCCAGTATGTGGTTCGTTTTGGTGGAGTAACTCAGACTCCGAAAGACCTGGAGTTTGATTCTGCAGCTGCCTGGCTTCGCGAGCGCGTGTTGGAGTTGTATCAACAAATAGAAAAGCAAGTAGAAAGATGAACGAGCGCCCACGTTATTACAGGGATGTAGAAACTTGTGTTGAGGAAACGCTCAGCAGGATCGGGCGTCGGATCATGCTTGGTACACCGCTTGGACTCGGTAAGGCAAATCATTTGGTGAATGAGTTCTTCCGCCGTGCGCGAGCCGATTCGGGCATTAACCTTCATATCTTTACTGCCCTGTCGCTTGGCGTACCACAATGGAAGGGTGAACTCGAGCGGCGTTTAGTGGAGCCGCTGTCAAAACGCCTCTTCGGAGACTATCCCGAATTGGAATACCTAGATTTCGTCAGGCAGGGAAAACTGCCAAAGAATATCCGCGTAAGTGAATTCTATTTTCAGCCTGGCAGTTTCCTCGACAGTCCACTTGCGCAGCAGAGTTATATGTGCAGTAACTACACTCATGTAGTGCGCGATCTGGTGAGCGCCGGGATTAACGTGCTGGCCCAACTGGTCGGCAAAATGGAGGAGAACGGCGCACCCCGTTACAGCCTCAGCTGCAACTCCGACATCACTCTCGATCTGGTACCCCGTGTGCGCGAAGCAAAATCCGGGGGAGCCAGGATTGAACTCCTGGGGCAGGTGAACCCCAATCTACCTTTTATGTTCGGCGATGCGTCCGTCGCAGCCTCTTACTTCGACGCCATCGTCGACTCGCCGAAGTATACTTTCCCTCTCTTCGGCCCGCCCAATCGCCCCGTGGACACAGTCGAGTACCTAATAGCACTGCATGTTACTGCGCTGATAAGAGATGGCGGCACACTTCAGATCGGGATCGGCGCACTTGAGGATGCAGTCACTAACCTGCTGAAGCTCAGGCACCAGCAGAATGATCTCTATCGCGAGATCTTAAATGAAGCCGGCATCCTCGAACACTTCGGCAAGGTCATTGAGCGGCTGGGTAGTACTGATCCATTCGAAGAGGGACTCTATGCTTCATCAGAGATGCTGGTGGATGGTTTCCTCGAACTCTATCGCAGCGGAATTTTAAGGCGAAGAGTCTATGGTCATGTCGGCCTTCAGCGACTATTGAACGAGGGTCGGATCGGTGAGGACGTTACGCTCGTGACGCTTGATGCACTGATCGAGGCTGGAATCATCTCTACTTACCTGACCGAACAGGATTTTACTTTCCTCCAACAGTTTGGAATTCTGAAACCGGAGTTGCGCTACGAAACCGGCGTTATTTTCCTGAACGACGGCAATCGCATTCCGGCCAGTTTGACAAACGATAATGGACGCGCTGAAATTACTCGTCACTGTCTCGGTACTCGTCTTAACGGTGGCCACTTCGCTCACGCTTGTTTCTTCCTGGGCCCCCAAAAATTTTACGAGACACTTCGCCAGATGGATCGCTGTGATCGCGAACAGATTTGCATGACCGGGATTTCGTACGTCAACGAACTTTATGGCTATGAGGAACTCAAGCGGCTGCAGCGTAAGTCGGCGCGATTTGTAAACACAGGCTTGATCGCAACGCTCACCGGCGCTGTCGCCTCCGACGGGTTGGATAACGGGCGGGTCCTAAGTGGCGTTGGCGGGCAATATAACTTCGTGGCAATGGCTCATGAGTTGGAAGACGGCCGCTCGATTCTGATGATTCGCAGCACCAAAGAGGAAGATGGGAAAGTGCGCTCTAACATCCGGTGGAGCTACGACCACGTTACCATCCCTCGTCACCTCCGTGACATCGTGGTCACCGAATATGGAATTGCCGATCTGCGGGGACGGACCGATGAAGAAGTGATCACCGCGCTGCTTGAGATCGCGGATTCTCGTTTTCAAGGAGCGCTTGCTGCGGAAGCGAAGCGTGCTGGGAAGATCAGCCAGGACTATCGCATCCCCGATCACGCCCGCAATAACCGGCCCGAACAATCGGAGGCTCTACTCAGGAAATATCGGGAGCGAGAACTATTCAAAGCGTTCCCCTTCGGCACAGACCTCACCGAACAGGAGGTGGTGTTACGCAAAGCTCTGCTTGCCTTGAAGCAGAGCTTCCAGCCAAAGAAATTACGACTGCCTCGACTTGAGGAAATCCAAAAGACGCTCGCAATTCCTGACAGCGCTCGGCCCTATCTTGAGCGAATGATGTTGGATCGTCCGCAGAGTCTCAAAGAAAGGCTATTGCAGAGGGCGCTGACTTACGCCCTGGCATGTGTGGACGCAATCTGATCGTAATAACAGATGAGATCGCATCAGCAAATTAATCGCTGTCGGCTAAAGTTACCTGATTTCTCAGTTCATGATTTCGGCCTGAAAGGATAGGGCTCAAACATTACTCTTTATTCTCTCGGCACGAGTCCTTTGTTTCAAGAGGCTGCTGGCAGTCACTAAACCCAATGCGGCAATCGACATAAAAGTTCGGATGGCGTGATAGAACTCCCAACGGTCTCGGATTGCTTGCCACTCGTGCGGAAGCGTGACTACAGTCGATAGCTTGATTTGGTTGTCGACAATCCGCCCTCTCTTCCATTTCGGTCTACGCAATCTGTCTTGATTTATGACAGGCAGTTCAAGTGAAATTTGATACAGAAGCAACCGCTTCTAGACTTAAAGACTCAAGAAACAAGGCGGCAACAATTACCCAACTTGGCACGCCAGTTGTGTTTAAAACGCTAGAGTTAGAAATATGACCATAGCTAAACGCAGTCTGGTTACAAATGCCGTCAAGGCAGAGTCGCAAGCACTTCAGGGCGACCCGCGCGATTACGATCCATTACTCGAGCTAGTTCACGAGTCGCGCTTCTGCTTGCTCGGCGAAGCAACGCACGGCACACACGAGTTCTATCGTGAGCGGGCGGAGATCACTAAACGTTTGATCAAAGAGAAAGGCTTCACGGCGGTGGCAGTGGAAGCGGACTGGCCCGATGCCTTCCGCATCAACCGTTATGTACGCGCTCTGAGCGATGACCGAGACGCCAACGAAGCGCTCGGCGGCTTCAAACGTTTTCCCACCTGGATGTGGCGCAACACAGTAGTGCTCGATTTTGTCGAGTGGCTGCGCGACTACAATTCTTCACTGCCGGTAAATGCAACGAAAGTAGGCTTCTATGGACTTGATCTCTACAGCCTATACGCATCAATCGAGTCGGTACTCGGCTATCTGGACAAAATTGATCCGGCCGCGGCGAAACGCGCCCGCTATCGGTATTCATGTTTCGAACACTTCTCGGAAGACACTCAGGCTTATGGCTATGCGGCGAGTTTCGGGATTACCGAATCATGCGAACGCGAAGTGATTGAACAACTGGTAGAGCTAAGACGAAGGGCTGCGGAGTATGCCAGCCGGGATGGACAAGTTGCGCGGGACGAATTCTTCTTTGCCGAGCAAAACGCGCGTCTCGTGCTCAACGCCGAAAGATATTACCGGACGATGTTTCGCGGTCGCGTTGAGTCCTGGAACCTGCGGGATCGACATATGGCGGAAACATTAGATGCGTTGGTGACTTATCTCGACACCCAAGGTCATCCGGCGAAGGTCGCAGTATGGGAGCATAACTCACATCTCGGCGATGCCCGCGCAACCTACATGGCTGACTATGGTGAACTCAATGTAGGCCAATTAGTACGTGAACGTTATGGACCGGACTCGGTGCTGATAGGATTCACAACTTATACCGGAACCGTAACGGCAGCTTCAGACTGGGATGGACCAGCGGAGCGCAAGCGCGTTCGCCCGGCACTCGAAAATAGCTATGAAGCTTCCTTTCACGATGTAGACAAGCCAAATTTTCTGCTGCCGCTGCGTGATGCTGGACCAGCTTCCATTGCAGTTCGAGACCCGAGTCTGGAACGGGCGATTGGAGTTATCTATCTCCCCCGGACCGAGCGCCAAAGTCACTATTTTGAAGCCCGCTTGGCCGATCAATTCGATGCCGTCATCCACTTTGACGAAACGCAGGCGTTAGAGCCGCTGGAACGGCATGCGCTCTGGGAAACGGGTGAGCCACCGGAAACATTTCCGACTGGAGTTTAAGGAGGAATGAACGATGTCAACGCAAGAGATTCCACGCGCGGAATGGAACAACTTCTTTGCCGGGTTTAGTCGCCAACATGAAGGTTGGTTGGCGACTCTTGAAGTTTTCGCCCCGGACATTGGTGCCCAGGAGGAGGCCCACGAATTGCCCCTTGAGGGCATTAGCATGGCGTCGAACAATGAAAGTCCCGATGTGATATCGATCAATCTTGGTAAGAGAATCGAAGATCACGTTACACACACAGTCACAGAACCGGAACACGTATGGCTGGAACAAACAGCGGCAGGGGCCAACGCCGCCCTGGAAATTGAATCGCAGAACGAAACCCGGACGCTCTTGCGGTTTCGGTCAGCGGTGCCACCTGAATTCGTAGATGACGTCGTTCAAGAGGGATGATAACAAGGGACCTGGAGTTTGAACTCCCAAGTGCTAAAGAGATAGCAAAGGTAAAGTTGTTGATTCTATTGGTAGCGCGGGGCGGGATCGAACCGCCGACCTTGAGGTTATGAAAAGCCCGGTGACGATGAGCACCAGGACAAACAATAGCAACAAGATCTATTGACGCCGCCTGAGTCTCTTCATAAATCTCTTCGTTTATCCTTAAGGCGTCGGCGATGGAGCAGTCGCAGGCCTACGTGGCGCGCTTGAGTGCCAATGCACTATACGCCACTGCCCACTTCGCTCCTCGAGTACGGCCGTACCCAAACCACCACGATCTACGTGACGAGTTTGTCCGTTGTCAACAACATCGGCTGAGATGGAATATTTGAAAGTGGTCCAGGCCGTCTTGCCCGCGAGATGAACCTTCATATCAGCAAAGTTGTACTTTGTGTTCTTCATGCCGCTCATTTCCGGGGCAAGATGATGGTCGCGAAAATCGGTCCATCCAAGATTGGCTCGCCCGTTCTCAAAAACACTAAGGGAATCGTCATTGGCCCAGACCTGCGAGGCCATTGCCACGTCGTTCTTCTCGAAGGCGAGTGCGTTCTTCATCAACGCATCACGCACAGCGGCTTCGTCATCAGCGCGAGCTGTCGTGATCGAAACGTGACTCGCACTAAATGCGACTAGTCCTAACAGAATCGCAGAGCTTGCGGCAACGACGCCCACGTTGAACTTTCTTTTTAGGTTCTTCATCATAGTCACTCCTTGCTAACAGTTGATTTCGACTGCCAATAGGTAACACATCTTTCTTCTGTGCCGGACGGCAGCGATAAAATGACAACCGAATACTTCGGGACATCTCCACAGAGGTTTATCAAGGTAACTTGTGGATTTTTAGCGATGACAAGCAGATCATAGTCGTCCATAGAGAAGCCAGCCAACCGTGGCCCCGCTCAGAACTAACCACACCGAGTTTATGCGAAAACGAAACAGTACGACGGCGCTTAAGAGCGCCATTGCGATCGTGGTGATATCAACGAGTGCCGCGCGACCGAGCTGATAGGTAACGACCACCATCAGGGCCAGCGCCGCAGCGTTAACGCCATCAAGAAATGCGCCCGCGGTGGGTGACCGCCGAAGGCGCGGAACCAGAGGGCCACTTGCGGCCACAAAAACAAAAGCGGGAAGAAATATTCCAACCGTTGCAACAGTCGCACCTTTCATTCCGCCAAGCACATAGCCGATGAAAGTCGCAGTTGTGAAAACTGGACCAGGCGTTACCTGACCCACCGCAATCGCATCAAGTAATTGAGATTCAGTTAACCAGTGCCATCTTTGAACCAGGTCAGCGCGTATGAAGGCGAGCAGCACGTAACCACTTCCGAACAGAACCGCGCCAACTTTCAGAAAAAAGAGAAACAGTGGCAATAGACCGAACGCTGCCACTGTCGTTGCGGTGGTCGCGCTACTCTGAAAGATGATCGCGAGCGGGGTTGCAGAGAAAAGCGATAGTACATTGTGCCCGCTTTTGATCTGCCCCGCTATTAACCTGTACACCGCGACAACGGCGCCGGCTCCGAAGAGAATGAGAAGTTCGTTGATACCAAGAAACGCAAGGGCTATTCCCACTATGCCGATAACCACCAAATGTCTCGTCTTAAGGGCGGCACGTCCGAGTGACCATAGTGCTTGCAGCACGATCGCAATGATGACGGGCTTCACGCCATAGAGAATACCGGTGGCTTGCGGAAGTGAGCCGTAGCGAACATAAGCCCAGGCGAACGCCGTGACAATTAGTACAGCTGGAAGGATAAAGCTCACTCCAGCGACCAATAACCCGATCCATCCAGCCTGTCGATGGCCGATGTGAATTGCCATCTCTGTGGAGTTTGGACCGGGAATTAGATTTGTCGCGCCTAACAGGTCGAGGAATTCCTCATGCGTTATCCAACGACGACGGCGCACCACTTCGTCTTCCATCATGGCAATGTGCGCAGCCGGACCACCGAATGCGGTAGTTCCGAGCTTCAGAAACAAAAGCGTCAATTCACCCCACGAAGGCTTGCGCCGCTCGTCGACAGGCGAAGGCAACGTTTGCTCGTCAGCGTGTTTTATCATCAACGTGTAGCCTGTTGGATTCTAGCCACTCATCAAATGACCATGCGCCGTCACCTACGACTAGCAAGAAGATTGAGCCAAGTAACATTGAAAAATCTGTGCGCGCTTCGTGCGCCATGCTCCAAAAGCCATACGTCGGAAGTTTGCTCAGGCTAAATCGCCAAAAGCCATGACCCAAGAGAATCGGAACTTTCGTTGAGATGAGCGCCACACACATATCGATGATCAGCGGAATTGCCGCTAACCTGGTCAACAAACCTAGAATGATAAGTGAGCCGCAAACGGTCTCGATTATGCCGACAAAAGGACCCATTTCTCTTACACCTTTGGTGGAGCGGGCGCGGTGAACTGAGAGATATCTGCAAGCCCGAGACTGCTCTCGACCGCGCTGATCTGCTTGACGGCATCTTCAAAGCCGTCTTCACCAAACTGCTCATGCTCGATGTCTTCAAACTTATCGTTCATCTCATCGAGTTGCTTGGCCGTCATGGTTTGCTTCCATGCGGGGAAGATAATCGTGTCTTCACGCGCGGCATGATTGCGATACATCAGCACAAAAGCTTCCATCGATTTCGACAATGCTTCAGCATTACCTGTCCCTAACTTCGCCCCTTGAGTTACGTTAATGATGAAATCCGTGATCTCGCGTCCACGATTGTGCTGCGCGATTAGGATGTCTGGGTAACTAGCCGCCTCGCCGCTAACTTTCTTGACTGCTGGAAAGATGTAAGCCTCCTCGAGTTTCTTCTCGTGATACTCCTCCCCAAAGGCTCGGAATAACTTCGCCGCCTTCTGTAGTGCATCCGGGGCAATCGAGGAAGCATTGGCTCGCAGCTTAATAGCCGCCACGGTGTAAACCAGCAAGCAGCGTCTAAGAACTCCGTGTTCACGCATCAAATCTTCAGTGGCGGTAACTTCACCACCCATTTTATTTTCATCCGCCTTTGATGAATCCTGTTCTTTCTGACCCTGTGTGTTCGCCATATTTCCTCCACCACAACTTGTCAACACCAATCCTGTTCCTACGATTGCTGATGTGCGCAGAAAGTCGCGCCGCGCGTTTGATGACTTCATAATTCAACTCCTTTTTAACTAGTAGTGGATCTTCAGCATCGGATCCCCTCTCAATCCTCGAATAGCTCGCCGACAAGTTCTCGAACTTTAGTCTTTGCCGCCGCAAGAGCTTTCCTCCCGGCGGGCGTCGTCCGATACAGACGTCTGACCTGTCGCCCGTCTCTTTTCTCCATCGAGCGCAGATAACCCTTACGCTCCAACGCGTGAAGAATTGGATAAAGCGTTCCCGGACTGAGCTTATAGCCGTGCCGACCTAATTCCTCGATGATCCAGAGTCCGAAGATGGGGCCCTTTGAGGCGTGATAGAGAATGTGCAGCCGGATCATTCCGGAATAGAGTTCCTTGTCACTCATCACGCCCTGGCCTCAAATTACAGTATCGGATTTCGACAACGAAGAACGATAAAACCGGTCAAAGGCGTAGTCAAGCACGATAGAGATTTGCAGTTTTAGTTTCGGCAGCCAACCCTGATGCGATTTGAAGCTTCTCTGATAGTGGATCGATATTCAGTGACGGAGGCACTTTGTCATGGTTAAGAAGTTTATCTTTCTTTTTCTCCTTCCATTGTTTGTCTTTTGTGCTGCGCGACCAGTGCCTACCGATGTGGGAGTCACCATTCGAGAATACGACGTGCCGACGCCAAACTCGCGTCCGCATGATCCCGCAGTCGCTCCCGACAACGCGCTGTGGTACACGGGACAGCTCGCAAACAAGCTGGGCCGGCTCGATCCAAAGACTGGAGAAATCAAAGAGTATCCGTTGAAGACGCCTGGCTCTGGGCCGCACGGGCTCGCTGCTGACAAGGACGGCAACATTTGGTTCACGGCAAACTCCAAAGCCTATATCGGCAAGCTCGATCCGCGCACCGCCGATGTAACGGAATATCCAATGCCTGATTCACGTGCGCGTGACCCGCACAGCCTTGCCTTTAGTCAAGACGGATTGATCTTTTTCACTACTCAGGACAGCAACTTTGTCGGCAGGCTCGAGCCGAAGACAGGCAAGATTGAACTCAAAGAAGTGCCGACTTCTCATGCTCTTCCTTATGGCATCATCATTGGACCAGACAGCGCGGCCTACTTTTGCGAATTCGGCAGCAATAAGATCGGGAAGATCAATCCCAAGACGCTCAACATCACTGAAATTCTCTTGCCGGACGCAGGCGCACGGCCACGGAGAATCACAAACAATCCCGACGGTTTGATCTACTACGGTGACTTCGCGCGCGGCTTTTTAGGGAGATTTAATCCAAAGACCGGGAAGGTTGAAGAATGGCCTTCCCCCGGTGGTCCGAATTCACGTCCATATGGCATTGCTTCAACTCGAGACGGTGTTGTTTGGTATAGCGAGTCCGGCGTAAATCCAAACGCTTTGGTTGCCTTCGATCCAAAAACGAAATCGTTTCAGTCCTGGCCCATCCCTTCGGGCGGAGGTGTGGTGCGTAACATGGTAGCCACGCCTGAGGACAAGCTTTACCTGGCTTGCAGTGGCGTGAACAAAGTCGGCATAGCGGAAGTAAAACATTGAGATGCTCTCAGTGATCCGATTTCTGAAGAAGGGATATTCTCGAACTATCGTCTTGGATAACCTTTGAGTGAGCGTCTTATGTTCTATTCCATTTCTGCATTTTCAGAATGAGATGGAGGTAGGTCCGGGCGGCAAGCAAATCCAAGTAAAACGATCACCCGCGAGGAAGGTTGAGGCGATAGTGAGAAGAACACCTAAGATCGCTACTGTATTCAACGGAACCATAAATACCCGAATCGCGTGTAGCATCTTTTCGGCATAAAAGGTCGGCGATATGCCGGAAGGGTTAGTGTCCAGCCAGATAGCAAATGCCGCCCCAGACGTTAGAGCGACGAAAAACAGAGCCAGGAATAGAACGATGCTTCGTGCTAATCGGATTATTGGGTGGCTTCACCACGTTCTCCTCGTACGGCCTGCAGACGTTTACGTTAATGCGAGATGGTGAATTCGGGCTGGCTACTTTGAATGTAGCTGTTTCCAATGTGCTTGGGCTCCTTATGGTCTGGGCGGGCTACGGTTTGGTGAAAGTTCTGTGAGGAAGAAAATGACAATTCCAGAGGAAGGATACCTGTTACGCATTTTTGTAGGGGAGAGCGATCGTTACGATCATCATCCTCTTTATGAATCAATCGTTTTGAAAGCCAGAGAGAATGGACTAGCTGGAGCGACCGTCCTACGAGGACTAATGGGCTTTGGCAAACATAGCGTTCTACACACTGCCAAGATTCTTCGTCTGTCGGAGGATCTTCCTATGATCGTCGAAATAGTGGACAGTCGTGAGAAGGTTGAGGCCTTCTTACCTTTGCTTGACGACATGATTTCCGATGGCTTGGTGACTCTGGAACGAGTGAAGGTGCTTCACTATAAAGCACCGGAGGTTTAGGCGAAATAGTCGGTCTGTACGCGGAGGATGGAAAACATTCAAGTCGTTGATCAATTGCCTGTCGATGAAGTAGTCGCGCTCGCGTCAGTATTGGCAAAACGCTATGAGATCTCTTCGACACGAGCTCTCGTTGAGATGATTAGCAAACTGGCTACGGACGATGCGCTGAATGTTGGTGGAGTCGGGTTAGGACCAACACCCGCCGCGAGAGAGAATGCGAGTGCTAAAATCGCAGCCACCGCCAGATAAGCTTGGAAACTGCGAAACTTGAACTTACTGTCGTGCGCTAGTGCTGTCGATGGGCGCACAAGCTTTTCACAAAATCTTTTGGCAAAGTGTTTCAATTGAGTACCGATCATTTTTCAAATCTCCTTTCCTTGAATGACTCGGAAGCGACGAATTCGGTCCTTGATTAATCATTAATGTCACCGGACGCTACGTTGACTCTCCCCGTAAAGCCTGGAAAAACGACACTGGTACGGCCAGTTGTCGTGTCTAACAACTCGATCGAAGTAGTGGCGTTCAACTGCGTGCGATCAATGAAGAACCTGTAGTGAACTTGCGCGCGGATTTGTACACGCCGCGCCAGCGGAAGGGCGAAATCAATCGAGCGGGATTCGCCGGGAGGGACGGCGATCTCATCGTTTTGCGCGATCTGCGTACCGCTCGCGTCCAGCAGCATCACTTGAACAAAGCTGACCTGTCGCGTCGGATCCATAATCGCCGGATTGTTCGGGATGAATGTTGTAAAGCGCACAGTCTCACCGGGAGCCATCCCGAACAAACGATCTTGTCCGGCTGAAATGACCTGGAAGCTTTTTGGGTTCAGGGACTCATTTCCCGGAGAGTCGTCGAGTGACAACGCATTCTTGCCGCCGCCGATAGCAACTGTTGTCCGCCCGCTCGTGTCGTCAACGATTTCCAACACGTCGACAAAGGACTTGATAAATTCTCGCTCAAACGAAGTATCTGTGATCCAAGTCCCTCTTCTCACGGTCACTTCAACTTGCAGCTGCGCCTGCAGACGCCCGGTGCCGAGTTCACCGGGCACGTTGATCAGGCCGCGGTTGAAATCCAGCGATTGAATTTGTCCGGGGCCGACCGCCGTCGTCTCAGCCTGCGCGATTACGCCTCCGTCAGCCCCAAGCAACCTGGTCTGGACGCGCAATGGTTTCGAACTCTGGTTCGGTTTCGTTCAGGTTGGCCGATGTCGGCCTCCTGAGGAGAAATGCCCAGCTGTATCGCGCCGTCTGACCGCGAGCAATCCCCAGGCTGCCATAGACGAACGTGATCGTTTCGGTGGGCCCGTCGTTCGCCTTAGCCCGGGCGTGAACGGGGCACAGGGTAAACAGGATTAAGGCGGCTAACGCCAACGGAAGGAAGCGACGTTTAAAATTGATTCCCATGATCTGAATTCCTTTGCTGATTTCCGATTTCTTACTTTCGTTTCATTGATTCGTACTAAGATCAGCGCGCTCTAATCGCATCGCGTTGCGATAACGGTCGCGGTCAAAATCGAAGTTTTGAAATTCCCCGGGGAAAACCTCTGCGGTTTCGTCACAGCGATTGTGGGAACTCCTGTTTACAAAGCCAGCCCACTACTCCGGCTTGTTGAGAAGCGTCGAAAGCGAGGTTTCCCACCGGCCGATTCCCACTGCGGTATTCCCTTCCGGCTGCACGATCTCGAGCGAGATGGGAATTAAACGGGGTAAGGATGAGGTGGTGAACAAAAACATTTGCATACGCACTTGCTGGCGACCTGAACTTCCGGGAGTCGTCAGGTCGCCGTAGTCGAGGCGAACCGTGCGGAATTGGCCCGACGGTATCTCCACCACATCGCTCCCGCCGATCA
>DASYRR010000203.1:0-5796 GCA_036004125.1 Pyrinomonadaceae bacterium
TTCTCTGCATAGCGAGCGTACATTCGCAGCATCTCGGCCGCAAATAGAGTTGCTTCGTCTCCACCAGTCCCAGCTCTGATTTCGAGGATCACGTTTTTCTCGTCGTTGGGATCGGAGGGGATCAAGAGAACTTTGAGTTCATTCTCAGTTTGCTCGAGTTTGACCTGCAGACTCTCAAGTTCGAGGCGCGCCATCTCGCGCATTTCGTCGTCGTCAGAAGTATCAAACAATTCTCGTGCACCGGCCAACTCAGCTTTCAGAGATTTCAATGACTGATACTTTTGTACGACTTCACCGAGGGCGCGGTGCTGTTTCGCTGCCTTTCCGTACTCAGTCGGATTCGCGAGCAGCTCGGGGGATGACAGATCCTCAGTCAGCTGTTCGTAACGAGTTTCTATTTGTTCGAGTTTATCTAGCATGAAACCTCACGACAGCGGTGCTAGCACTGGCTCTCCTGACTGTGGTTCTAATTTCAACGATTCCTTCAAAGCTTCAATTGCGACCTCGAGCTGCTGGTCATCTGGTTCTTTCGTTGTGAGATTCTGCAGCCAGACACCGGGCTTGGTGATGAACTTGAAGAACCAACCGCCTTCTTTTTTCGCGGACAATCGAATGATCTCGTAAGAGAGACCCGCCACCACCGGAATGAGTGCAATTCGTACCAGGAAGTTGAATAACAACGCGTCGAACTTCACTATTGAGAAGAGAACGATCGCCACGAGCATCACGACCATTAGAAAACTAGTTCCACAGCGTGGATGTTGCCGCGGCTGTGGTCGCGCGTTTTCTACGGTCAACGGTAATCCAGCTTCCCAGGTGAATACGGTCTTGTGCTCAGCTCCGTGATACTCGAAGACGCGCCGAATATCCTTCAGCAGCGAGAAAGTAAGAATCATGATCAGGAAGAACGACATGCGGATCATTCCGTCAATCAGGTTGAATGCAACTGACGGACGAACGGGATGAAGATAGGTGCGTACCTTTTTCCAAGTTGCCGCGTACAAAGGCTCTTCCGTGGCCGCAGGTATATCCGAGGCGTTAGGGGCAGTCGTGACCGTAGACGTCGCTGCTGGCACTGCCCATCCGGCCCCGATGAAGAGTGCATTGGTTAAGAGGAGTGGGGCAGCCACGAACAGCAATACGTTAAATATCAACGCGAAGATGATGGAACCAATCGCGGCTGTGGTTGCACCTTTGTTTAGTTCGTCCTTCGGTTTCGGCTGAGTAGGAACTGGAAAGAGTCCCGGAACAGCTCCGGTTAGACCTGCGAAATCTCCTTCACCCTCAATAACTGCGGGCGTCAAAGCGATCTCAACTTCTTTGCCTTCCTCAGCTTCTACAAAAGCCTCACTGGCCGAGTAGTTCAGGGCTTTGATCCCCAGACCCATGGATTGGACGAGCACCGCTCCGCCGCGCAGCACCGGCAACTTAAGAATGGGAAGCTTGTCGCTCCATTTTGGTAGACGAGCCGCAGTATTGACGATGGTGCCGTCGGCCTTGCGCACGGCTATCGCATAGGCGTTCGGTGTGCGCATCATGACGCCCTCAATGACCGCCTGACCGCCAACAATTATGTCTCTTTCAGGTGTGCTCATATATCAGATATAGAACAGGCGCTGAGCCTGCAGCTAACCGACGGATCCAAGAATAGCAGACTTCTACAGACAGCAACGCCGGCATTTATTGTTGGTCGCCTCAGATAAGACAAATAGCGACCGACCAATTGGATGCCGGCGTCTAAAAAAATGTTTGGCTAATGTCTGTTTCGCAAAAATCCCCTTAAAAAACGACTTACTGAGCAGTCGCTGCGCCTTCAGAGGCAGGCTTCTTTCCGTAGCGTTTGTTAAAGCGATCGACGCGTCCAGCGGTATCCACCAGTTTCTGTTTTCCAGTAAAGAACGGATGGCAGGCCGAGCAAATTTCCACGTGCAGGTCGCCCTTTTTCGTGGAGCGTGTTTGGAAGTTCTCGCCGCATGCACAGGTAACCGTTATTTCAGTGTATTCAGGATGAATTCCAGGTTTCATTACTTCTTCGTCACTCTCTATAGACGGCTCCAAGCCGCAATTTCAAACGGGTTATGATAGGGGTGGGTCGCTACAATCGTCAAGCTGACCTCAGTTTTTGGTAATGGCGGTAATTTTGTGGTCATGAATACCAACACAACGGAGCACTCCGCCCTATCCAAGCCTCTGGACTAGTGATATAAGCAGCCGGTAAGTGCTACGCAGCGCCCGTCAACTCGTACGTTATGCAGTTCTGAACCGTGACTATAGCATTCGGCAAATCGTTACTGACTCCCAGTTACACGCGAAAGCCAGACTTCAAGAGTCACGAGTCAACTGAAAACCAGTTCACATTTGTTTGCGCACAATGCGCTGAAGCCCTCAGCATCGAATACGCAACGCTCATCAATTGCGGCCTTGCGTGGGAAAAGGACGTCGGCGGAATACTCGCGGCAGAAGCCAAATCCTTTTACGGAATTGGTGTTGTCGGCAAATCGCCGGATGGTGGCTGGCCTTCGATGATGAAGGTTGAATGCACTAATTGCAAGACTCTGTTTCTGGTTTATGCTGGGGTGAACGAGGTCAGGAATTCAGTTTACTTTGTCACTATACAGGGAATAACTGAGTTAACCGAGAGCATCTGAATGCGATAGCGCCACACTTTCACGCCACTACCTCAGGTTCAGATACTTCTCCGTTAGTGTGTTTTTACTGAACAACCGTTTCCAAATTCCGAAGCATCCTAACTCGGTTTCGAAATTCTCACTTTCCCCACATCAATGAAATGACTCTATATGTTAGCGGCCCTGGGAGCCGCGTCTATCATATTGTTCTGGAGCGCGGTCACGCCTACACTCTTTGCGGTTTAAAGGTGACGACCTTGAAAGTGATTCTCTCGGAGAAACCCATGAACGGCGTTCTCTGCAAGCATTGTGACAGGTTAAGACAAACCGAATCGCCCGATTCCCCAGCAACATAATAACGGCGCACTACGTCCGTTTAGGTAGTCCTTTGATTTAAGTTCTTCTCTTACGCAGGAGAGTTCAAAATAGGACACCACCTCCCTGTAAAGCCTTTGCAACAGATGTCTTTGCGGCGCTGTGACGACTCGGTTTGTGATCTACTTAGTCCTCAAAATTAGTCGGTTGACACGATCTAAATCGCATGTTTAAATCGATTTTCGCCGTCCTTCTGTACTTTTTAGTAACACCAAGCACCCCCTTCAGCGTGCATATTTGCGCGGCAGTTTGTTATCCGCCGGCGATGTAAACGCGAACAGGAGAGAAGTGTAGGTGTAGTCAGGGTATCAATGCCAGAAGACACGAAGCAGCCTGGTTCTGAAGAGCCCGCGAAGCCGGACGCGTCTGTTGATACGTCCGGCACGCCACCACCATCTGCAATTCCCCCCGCAGGTGAACTCGCGGGCGCCGACGCGGAAAAAGCGGCGATGGTTGAGCAGGCGAAATCGCGAGTCGCCGCCGTTAAGGAAGGTTTAGCAACACAGCCCGCTGCGCCTGCCGAAGGAACTCCTAAGCCACCGGTAAAGAAGAAGGACGAGGGACCGAAGCCAACCGACGCCAGCTCACATCCGCTAGTTAAACAACTGAAAGCGAAGTTTGGCGAAGCTATTGGTGACGCATCCGAGTTTCTTGGACAGCTTTCGGTCAACGTTGCGGGCGATCAAATCGTCGCGATTTGTAACTTTCTTAAAAACGACAAAAAGACACCCTTCGATTATTTGTCAGACCTGACCTGCGTTCATTACCCGGACAATAAACAGACGCCTTTTGACGTTGTCTACAACCTTTACTCAATCTCAGAAAACGAACGTGTTCGCTTGAAGGTGAAAACGAGTGAGGAAGGCGTGGAGAGTGTGACCAGTGTTTGGCCCGCGGCAAACTGGCTTGAGCGCGAAGTGTTCGATCTGTTTGGCGTGCAGTTTAAGAATCACCCCGACTTGCGTCGCCTGCTGCTTCCGCCTGACTGGGAAGGATATCCGTTGCGTAAGGATTTTCCTTTGGAGTTTGTTGAGAATGCGTGGACTGCGAAGCATCTTCCTGAGATGAGCGACGTGCAAGTTGAGCAGATCCAACAGCGTCGCGTCTATGGTTTGGAAATCCTCTCAGTGCCCCAGGAGCGAATGATGCGTGACATCTTTCGTGGGGGCAAAGAGGTGATGACGAAGGATAAATGAAGGCGGTCTTTGGTTTTTGGTCTTTGGTCTTGGGAAGGAATGACACTCAAAGTCCAAAGTCCAAAGTCCAATGACTCCTAAAGAAATCGCAGCCCATTACGAAGCCAAGGTCTTCGATTCGCCGGATGCGGCGAAGGTGGCTGGCTTTGTGCTGGGTGAAACTTTGGCGCCGCGAAATGTCTGGAACAAAGCCAGTGCCGCGAGCGCGATCGTTCTTAAACTTGTCGACAAGCGAGAAAGCGGAGAAGCCGAAGAGATTGGGTTAGTGATCGAGCCGTGGCGTGTGACTGGATGTTACAAACCACATCCGACAGAGGTGCCCGCAGCATGATCATCAGCGAAGTGCGACTCTTCAACAGCACGCAGACAAAGCACAAAAAACAAAGTACAAAAAACAGCTTTCAGCGATGCACCAGGTAGAAATAGCAACAACTCAAGAAACCCTGCTCGACAGCCCAGAGATGGTGCTGAACATGGGGCCGCAGCATCCGTCGACGCATGGCGTGTTGCGCGTGGTCTTACGACTCGACGGCGAAACCGTTATCGATCTCGATTGCGACATCGGCTATCTACATCGAGGCATGGAAAAGATCGCCGAGAACCGTATGTACACGATGATTGCTCCATACTGGGATCGTCTCGATTACATCGCGGCGGTATCGAATGGTCTCGTCTGGGTCGAAACGGTTGAGCATATGTTGGGGCTCGAAGTCCCGCCTCGTGCACATTACCTGCGCACGATTCTTACTGAGTTAAATCGAATTGCGTCACACCTGCTTTGGTTGGCGACGCATGCGCTCGACATTGGCGCTGTCACCGTTCTGCTATGGGCACTCCGTGAACGCGAGGAGATTCTGAAGATCTTTGAACGCCAATTTGGCGCCCGACTGACTTGCCACGCCTGGCGCGTGGGGGGGATGCCAAACGACGCCTATGAAGGCTTCGATAGCGATGTTCGTCAATTCGTTAATAACTTTCCCAGACGAATCGATGAATACGAAACAGTTCTTTCGGAGAACCGAATCTGGCTGAGTCGTACCGTCGGTATCGGTGTCATTTCAGGACCAGACGCAATCGCAATTGGTTTATCAGGTCCGGCGTTGCGAGGTTCAGGTGTTGCTTGGGACGTGCGCAAATCAAGACCGTATGCAGCCTACGCCGACATGGATTTCGATGTGCCGCTCGGCGAGAACGGCGATACCTACGATCGATATCTGGTTAGACTAGAAGAGATGCGGCAGTCGCGTAGGATCATCGACCAGGGTCTGGAGAAACTTCCAGACGGCCCCGTGAATGCGAAACTGCCTAAGATCGTGAAACCGCCGATCGGCGACTATTACCATTCGATTGAAGGACCAAAGGGCGAAATTGGGTGTTACCTTGTTTCCGATGGAAGTGCACAACCTTATCGAGTAAGAGTAAGACCACCGTCATTCGTGAATTTACAGGCGCTGAAACAAATGTGCGTCGGCCATCTCGTGGCGGATGTGGTTGCAATCATCGGTACGCTCGATATCGTTCTCGGAGAGATTGACCGGTAGTGTCATTGACTACCTTATCCTTCGGGCGCCTCCTTGGAGCAGTGCGGGGACCAGTAA
>DASYRR010000204.1:0-26224 GCA_036004125.1 Pyrinomonadaceae bacterium
TCGCAATCGATCGAAGCGACATTATTGGTTACCAGTCGTGTGTTATAGCGTTCAATGTAGGCACGTCGTGCTGGCGTCATTGGATAAGCCTCCGCCGTCGAGTACGGGTATTTCGACATTCCATGAAACGGTAGCGGCCCGACCTGATCCGGACTTGCCGAATTAATATCCATCTCTTTGCTGTAGCCATCTGAGTAAAGAATAAATGTTCGAGTCCAACCGGAGCGTAGCGGCGCCAACTGGTGAGCATCAAATGCCAAACTGATTTCATCCCCGGGCTTCGCGATGACAAACATATCGTCCGACTTCGTTACGAGCTCTCGCACTTCTCCCTCACGAGTGTATCGTCCGGTCATCACTTTCCATGGCGAAGTAAATGAAACCTTCTGGTAGTCGTAACCAAAAGGCTCGCGACCATCAAGAGAGATCTCTTTCGAGAATCCACGCCAACGCAAACGAGCTTGTAGTGGATCCAGTCGGGTGAGGGTCATTGAGGCACGACCATCAGAATTGTCCACAAGAATCCGATCCCAGTAGATTCGCATGTTCGTCACAATGCGAACTTCGCGACTAGCGCTCAGAAACTTGTCCGTAAGATCTACAGTCACAGTTTGCGGTCGACCTACTGGAATTCCGATGTCTTCAATAACTGTCTGCCACTTTCCGTTCTGGTCTTTAACCTGCAGAGCGGGCAGCATCATGCTTTTTTTCGCTTGTGCTGCTGCGAGGTTGTCACTCGACCACGCATAGTCGGTCCACCCTGTCAGTAGCAGCAGTGTTCTAGCCGCCGACACGTTCCCAAGATTCATCGTGAGCGTATGAGGCTCGGCATATCCTCTAATGCGAACCAGTTTGAAATCGTCCGGATAGCGACGATCTAGCTGTTTAATGCGATCCAGTACGTTCGTTCCGCGATCATCAACAGCACTCAGTGGAGGATGCGCCTGCCTTGTGTTGAAAAGTCTGTACGGCTTCGGTGGATCAGTCATTCCTTCGTTAGGAAAAACATCAACATCGATCTCGTGATCTACCGCAATCAAGTAGAACTGATCCAGGTAAAGTGCTTCCTCTAATTCATTCGTCACGCGTAACTCGTAACGTCCGTCGCGTTCTTTTAATTGATCGCTACGGATGCGCACGTACTCAACGGGATCTGGCTTGTTGTGACGACCGGGTTCTTCCAGATATCCCATTTCGCCACCACCCATGAAGTCAGTGATGAATTCAAATTGTTCGCCGTTCCAGGTGTAGAGGAAAGGACAAGATGAGGGTTTCCTGTCGAGTTCCGTGGCCAGCAGCGTTGAAAGGTTCGGGGTGCTGGGGCTATTAGTGAATGTGGTCTCGGCCTGAACGATTCCCGACGGCCAAATTATCCGCACTGCGTCGGCACTCACACGAGACCCTAATCCGAAGATCAAATCGGCAGAGGCAGGCGTTGGTGAAGCAGCATAGGTCTCGGTCTTTTGCTGCAGGCTTCCGGCACGAAGGTCAACCTTTGCACCAACTCCAGTTCGATTGCTTACGAGTCCGGTCACTTGCACCCGAACCGACCGATTGCGGTTACCGCCTTCATTTTTCGCGACGCGTAATCCGCCTCCGGGTATACCGAAAATAATGTCGGTATCTCCATCGCCGTCTATGTCACCAGAAGTCATTACGCGCCGGCCAGATAACGGGTGATTAATAGCGCCAACTTGAGTTGTAATGCTCTGTGCTTTTTCACTTACTTCAGTCCAACCGTCACCGGTGTTTCGCCAAATGCGAAGACCCACAAAGACGCCCGGATCCGCACTCCCGGTGACCGCAGTAACAAGATCAAGCATTCCATCGTTGTCGTAATCTATAAGTTGCGAGGCGTTATTGGCCTTCGTTTGTGCACTGTTCGGTTGGACGACTAGTTCACCGGGTCCACGTTTCCACTGAAAGTGACCTCGGCCATCACTCAAGGCAAAATCACCTGCCCAGGAACCTCGGGCAAAATAAAAATCGGTGAAACCATCCTTGTTTACGTCTCCAACAGCAACACTAGTAAATAGCTTTTGTCCGTCGGTCTTCAAACCAACGTCAGAAGCCACGTCGGTAAACGAGCCATCGCGCATGTTGCGCCAAATGGAAACGTCGTTTTTGGAAGCAATCAACAAGTCAATGTCACGTCGATTGTCGAAGTCAGTCGGAATCACCGCGTAAGCGTCGTTGGGAATGGCGAGCTTTGCGGCTGCGCTTTGATCAGTAAATGTACTGTCGCCATTGTTGCGTAATAGAAGATTTGGGGCCGGCGGCATCATTACGCTAATCGAATAGAACATATTTGAAGGAGTGGTAGCCTCCCTCTTTCGGCCTTCGGCCGCAGACTTCACTGTCTCTTCCGCGTCAGATTCGCCGGCAATGAAAAGATCCAGATCGCCGTCGTGGTCGTAGTCAACAAAAGCTACTGATTTTGACAGGTAGGGATAGTTCGGAAGTTTCGCCTTGGCGCTCACATCGGTGAATTGACCATTACCATCGTTGTGATAAAGCGCACTGGCGCGGTATCGCAAGATAAACAAATCAGGTTTGCCGTCGTTGTCGTAGTCTCCGGCCACGGCCCCGGTTCCAACGCCCGCAGCTGTCTTTGCGAGGTCTCCAGATTGAGCTGTAACGTCGGTAAACTTTCCGCGATCGTTGCGATAGAGACGCTGGGCCGTACTCGACCCCTCGAGTAGATCGAGATCACCGTCAAGATCATAGTCAAAGAGCAAAACTGCACCACTGCTTTGTTCAAGTAATGGATCGGTAAATGGCCACGTCTCCGTCTTCGGCATAGAACTAGTTGTCGCATCCACGAAAGTCACATTGGGAGTTCGCTTATCTACCAGGTCTGGTTCCGCGCCCGTAGACGCAACAGCATCTGCATAGCGACCTTGCTCAAGGTAGTTGTTACCTAAGGACGATCCACTACCGCGCGTTCTAAACTCCTGGAAGCGTTGTATGACACGTTGTCCCTCTTCGCGTTGGCCAGCACGAATCAAAGCGGTACCGAGGTTATAAAGAGCCGTTGAGTTGTACGGTTCGGCAACCAGCGCCACGCGAAACGCGGCAATCGCCTCTGGATATTTTTTCTGTTGCGAATAGATCTGGCCGAGATTCACGTTCGCACCAACGTCATTCGGGTCGAGCTTTAGCACTTGTTGGAATGGGCCGATGGCATCGTCATTGCGCGCTTGCGTTTTCGCAATCAATCCAAGGATGTAGTAAGGCTGGGGGGCGTTGGGCGCGAGAGCAATGGCTGCCTGTGCCTCACGCTGACTGGCTGGAAGATCCGGAAGGTTGTATAGCGCGATAGCTAAATTGATCCGTGCCAGTACTAACTTCGGATTGAGTTGCAAGGCACGTTTGAAAGCATCGGCGCCTTCTTTGTATTTGAACTGTTCGAGTAATGCGACACCCAGGTTGTTGGAGCGGTAAGCATCTTCGGTTGAGGCTGGGGACGTTTGTATTTGCAGATCAGCAAAGGATCGGGACGTACTAAATTCCACAAACGCAGTAACGATCGATAGAACCAGAAAAGTTAGGATTAACCGATGTCCCATCTATCTTAGAAGTCCTTCTTACTCTCTTCGCTTGGATGAGGTCAGTACCGTCACGCGGTAGCGTCGGGTCCGCAAGCCATCGAAGACGCACAAGTGACACGGACCCGACGCTACCGCGTGATGGTACTGACCTCATCCAAGCAGATAGCGCAGACGCTGCACAAGAAAACAGTGAACCTGGCACTCACACAAGTCATTGTTGCCCCAATTCGATCTTGGCCGGTTTTATATCCGCCGGAATAAACTCGCGGTTGATTAGATCCCTCATGCTGATCGGTTTTTGCAGCACGCCTGCCTTGATCGCCATATCATGGATCTTTTGCAACTCCTCGTCTGTAGGCGTCAACATTCTATAACTCACCCGATCTGGCGGTTGTGTCAGAACATATCGCACAACCTTCTCGTCTTGTCGAAAATAGGGTGAGACTAGTTTAGCTGCTTCGAGACGATGAGTCTCCGCCCACTCCCCACTTTCGGCAATTCCGCGAACCAGATCTCGTACGACTTCCGGACGTTCTTTAATCAGTTTCTCAGTGACGACCAGAACACACGAGATGAAGTGTGGCCAAATGTCCTTGGCGTGATACAAGACTCGACCAGTTCCGTCCAATTCCGCTTTCGCAGCATGTGGTTCGCCAATAAAGTATGCGTCGATCGCCTTCGCCGCGAGTGCTCCCGGCATGTCGGGCGGTGGCAGTTCGACAAATTTGATCTCATCCGGTTTCACACCCTGATTCTCCATCAGTTTGTTAATGACAAGATACTGATTGCTGTACTTGCTGGGAATCGCGAAAGTCTTGCCTCGTAAATCGCGAAGACTCTGTGCCGCCAGATCCTTCCGCACGATGACGGTTGATCCGTCGCGATGCCCGAGATAACAGATCTTAACGGGTACTCCCTGCTCGCGAAGTTTCATCGCCAACGGTGCGATCATAAAAGTGGCTTCAAGCCGGCCGCTCTTAATCGACTCCACAACCGTAGGAAAGTCTGTAAACCTTTGCGACTCGAATCGGGTCATGGTGCTGGTTCTGGTTGCGTAATCCGTGACCGGGCAGGTCAGGTGGCAGGTTACCGGCAGGAACCCAACCTTGAGTTCCGCTCTTGCTTGAGACTGTTGTTGCGCGCTTTGACGCGCGACGAATCGCCAGGGCTTAAATCTTACAAGCGCCAGTATCGCGACTACCAGCATTAAACCAAAAACCCAACGAGCAACAGGAGAACGAAACATATTCACCTCCAAAACTCTCAAGCAAGCACTGCAGATTGTTTGCTCGCATGCTCCAAACCGAGCTGGGTGAGGATCTCATGTACGGTCGTAACAACTGCCGGGTGCGTTAGTTCACGAGGGCGCGCAAGGTCGACGTGAAACTCCGAGCAAATCTTAGCCGGCCTGTCTGAAAGAACAACGATTCTATCTGCAAGCTGAGCGGCTTCCTCGATGTCGTGAGTCACTAAGACTACCGTCCGGGGCAACTGATCCAGCATCCTCGCCAACTCGTTTCGCATTCGTATGCGTGTAAGATAGTCTAGCGAAGAGAAGGGTTCATCCAGCAAAAGCACATCCGAATCTCCAATTAACGCTCGCGCTAACTCAACCCGCTGACGCATTCCTCCTGAGAGTTGATGAGGATAGTGATCAGCAAAGCCTTCAAGCTTGATCAGACGCAGCATGTCGTTCAATTGTCGAGTTCGTTCAGCCGCGTCCTTCAGATGTCGTAGACCCAACGCAATGTTTTCGTTGACGGTTTGCCAGGGAAGAAGACTGTCATGCTGATAGACCATCCGGACTCGTTCGGCACATACAACTCTTCCGGACGATGGTTGAACAAATTGTGAAAAAAGATTGAGCAGCGTCGTCTTTCCACAGCCTGACGGACCGACAACGGCGACAAATTCTCCCCTTTCAATTGAAAGCGAAAGGCGTTCGAAAACCACAACTGAGCCAAAATTCAACGAGACATCTTCCGTATACATGGGCTTATCTTTCATAGCCCCACCTCACGCTGGGTATCTTCGTCAACTGAAGCAGGATGCGATCAATTACGATTCCGATTACCCCTATTACGATCATCCCCGAAACAAGCAGGTCCATTCGCAAGCCATTACGGGCGTCCCAGATTGCAAACCCCAAACCGGCACGACCCGCAATCATCTCTGCTGCTACCACTACTAACCACGCAAGTCCGGCAGTCACTCGCAGAGAAGTAATAACCTGTGGCGCAATCGCCGGTAACGTAACGTTCGTGAGCATCTCACCGCTCGTAAAACCATAGTCACGACCGACACGAAAATAGACTGAAGGAATATTTGCCACTGCAGCGATCGTGGCTAGTACCAGAGGAAAGAACGAAGCCATGAAAATCAGAAAGACTGTTGGCAGATCTCCAATTCCGAACCAAAGGATCGCAAATGGAATCCAGGCAAGCGGTGAAAGACTACGAAAGAAGTTAACCAGCGGTAAGAAAGCATGCCGCGCACGAGCGTGACTTCCTAACCAAAGTCCCGCTGGTATACCTGTAAAGACCGCCAATCCAAAACCGGTGCTTACCCGAAAAAGGGATGCCACAACATCGTCGACGAGCCGACCACTGCGCACCTCTTCAAGGAAACCTCTGGCGACGGCAACCGGTGAGGGAAAGACAGATTCGGGGAAGAGTTTGAGCAGTGAAATGGCCGTCCAGATCAAGAGCGCAATGAGCAAGACAAGAAACGGGAGGAGGCGCTCTTTGGAAGACTGTCCCATCACGATTGGTTAGAGACCTCAGTCAAAGGAGTTCTGTGTTTGAGCCAGTCTGTTTTCACCGACCTTATTTTGTTAATCGCGAGAGTATCTCTTCTTGATTTCTCAGGATGCGTTTCTGATTGTCCACGACACTATCCAGCTTAGCCTGATTATCAAGTATAGAGCCTTGATTGTTGATGATCTTCTCCTGATTCGCCAGCATCCGATCGAGCTTTTCCTGATTCGACTGAATCTTTTCCTGGTTGGCGATGATTGTTCGCTGGTTTGCGAGAATTTCGTCGGTTGACATGTTGGGGTTCTCCACGTTAGGTAGTTCTTCTCTGCGCCTCCTCTGCGTTTTGGTGTCCGATATGCTTTAGCTTGTCGTTGCTGAATTCCCTGAACTGCCTGGAAATAATAACGACGACAAGCTAAAGCATATCGGACACCAAAACGCAGAGGAAGCGCAGAGAAGAACGGACGATTACTTCCGAAATTATGTAGCTTCGGTCAGCATCATGCCCTCTCTGATGAACTATGCAATCAACCTTTAGTTTGAGATGCTACTCAACCCCAAGTTGTAGCTGTCTCGCTAATCTCGTGTGCTATCTTGTCGGGCACAAACTTGTACTACGCGACATCGTTGTCATTTCGTGCCTTCTGGCTGGTTCTCCTGACTAATCGGAACTCCTGGATGCAGTCGAGTATTAGACCAAAACATCTAGCTGTTATTGTGCTTGTCCTGCTGCCCCTTCTCTCGACCTCAGCTTGCCGGCGCAACAATCTACCGAAGAAGTCATCCAAAGAGTACAACGAAGCCGTTAGGACCTTCTATGTCGGCTTGGCAGCCTTACAGGTTGGCGATGACATTCGCGCGGACGCGAAACTCGCCGAGCTTACGCGGCTTGTCCCGGCAGAACCAACCGGTTGGGGAAACTGGGGAGTGCTCGCGCTGCGGCAAAGGAATTTCGACCTGGCCGCTGAACGACTCGAGCGTGCACGTTCTCTCGTTCCGGAGAATGATCAGGTCCAATACCTTATCGGCTTGATGGAAAGTAGCCGCGGACATTCCGATCAAGCGACTTCGTCTCTGCGGAAAGCGGTCGAATTCAACCCTAAGAACCTGCTTGCGATCTACAAGCTCGCTGAGGAGACTGAACGTTTAAGTAGTGACAACAGTCTCGTCGAGGTTCAGGGACTCATTCAAAAGCTGTTGGACGCGCAGCCGAACAATCTGGCCGCGCAGATCGAAATTGCGCGCATCGCGGCAAAACGTGGTGATTCTCAAACTCTTCAAGCGACGGTAAGTAAACTGTCAGAACGATCTGCGGCGTGGCCCACCGAAGTTCAGCAACAACTGACCACCGTTCAGTCTGCGGCCAAAGGTTCAGATCCGGCAGCTGCGGCGATTCGCATTGCATTTCTGCGCAACGTGCTGGTCAGGGTACCGGAGTATCGGCGGGATCTTGCCTCGATAAAGCCACCACCAGGTGAGGAGGCAGAACCCTTTACAACTTTCCTCCAAATGGAATCGCCGACGTTTGTTCCCGCCGCCCCTGACAGCGCGCTCACTTTCGCTTCGGAGCCAGTGCCTAACCCGTCTACTGCTAAGTGGAGTTGGATCGGAGCAATCTCGCTGGACGGCGAGGGCTTACCTACAGTGGCCTTCGCTAATGAGCACGAACTGCGAATTGGGACATCAAGCTATCCCTTTCCGGGTGGAACATCATCCATGCCACCGGGCCCTGAAAGCATTACACCACTCGACTTCAACTATGATTTCAAGACTGACTTAGTTCTCGCCGGAGCAGGTGGTATCCGTTTGCTGACGCAGCAAGGGGCAGGCAAGTTCATCGATGTCACATCGCAATCAAAACTACCGCCAGCTGTTCTGAGTGCGAGTTATACCGCGTCGTGGGCGGCAGACATCGATGCCGACGGCGACCTCGACATCGTACTCGGCGCTGAACAGAGCGAGCCAACAATTCTTCGCAATAATGGCGACAGCAGTTTCGCGGAGCTTCATCCATTTCCGGGAGTGTCAGGACTTGGCGACTTTGTGTGGGCCGATATTGATGGTGACGGCGATCCTGACGCCGCCGTTATCGATAATCAAGGCCCGAGCAAGGTGGGCAACAAGATCCGCGTTTTCGCCAACGAACGAAGCGGTCAATTCAAGGAACGCGACCTGCCCCCAGGCTTACCAGCTGTCAGAGCAATCACCGTGACGGACCTTGATCAGGATGGCATCTTCGATCTTATAGCGGTTCAAGTTGACGGCAGGATCGTTCGAATCTCCGACAAGGATGAGGGACAAGGCTGGACCATGGCTCAGGTTGCGTTCTTTGATGACGTGGCGCTGTATGGCCACAGAGACTTTTATCTGCATGCGCTCGATCTGGATAACAACGGCTCCAACGATTTGCTACTGACCTTTAGCAACAGTCAGTTGGGTAAGAATGCTCCGGGTGGATTTGTTTGGTTGAGTGATAGTGAGAACAAATTCAGCCGCTTGCAAAACCACACCCCCCCACCGGGAAACAGTGATGCGCATTGGGTTGGACCTGATCTTGTTTTTGCCGCAACAGACATCAACGGAGACGGTCGACTCGATCTGCTGGGCCTAACCCAGGATGATCTCCCCGTTCAGGCGATCAATCACGGCGCAAAAAATTATCACTGGCAAGTAATTCGACCTCGTGCAGCCAAGGCCGTTGGTGACCAGCGCATCAATAGTTTCGGTGTTGGCGGAGAAATGGAAATCCGAGCTGGTTTGCTGGTGCAGAAGCAACTGATAACCGGTCCTATTGTTCACTTTGGTTTGGGTGAGCAAAACAGCGCCGATGTTGTACGCATTGTGTGGCCAAACGGAGCTGTACGAGCAGAGTTTGAAACGAAAGCCGATCAAACCATCCTCGCTGAGCAGCGCTTAAAGGGCTCGTGCCCGTTCTTGTTTGCCTACAATGGCAAGGAAATGAAGTTCGTTAAGGATGCCGTTCCATGGAGTTCAGCGATCGGTTTGCGAATTAACACGCTTGGCACTGCAAGAGTCGAGGCTACCGAGGAATGGTACAAGATACGCGGCGATCAGCTGGCGCCTAGAAACGGCTATTACGACTTGCGCATCACCGCTGAGCTTTGGGAGACCTATTACTATGACGAGCTTGATCTGATGGTTGTCGATCATCCTCCAGGTACTGACGTCTTCGTCGATGAACGTTTCGTTATCCCGCCGGCAAAACTCGCGATAACGACAGTCGCTACACCTCACAAGATTGCGCGCGCCTGGGACGACTCCGGTAAAGATGTCACCGTTGTGGTTAGTAGTCTTGACGAAGAGTATCTCGATACTTTTGGGCGAGGCCGATATCAAGGTGTGACGCGCGATCATTATGTTGAGTTGGATTTAGGTGAAGATCTTCCTGAGACCGGACCACTATACCTAATAGCTCAAGGGTGGATGCATCCAACCGACTCCTCAGTGAATGTAGCAATTAGCCAAGGTAAAAATGATCCGGCCAGGCCCTTGAGTTTAGAAGTGCCGGATGGACGCGGAGGTTGGGTCGTGACAAAACCCAACCTTGGCTTTCCCGCCGGACGAAAGAAAATTAGCCTAATAGATTTGACTAATTTATTCCGCCCTGGCGTGCCCCATCGCCTTCGATTAAGAACCACACTGGAGATCTTCTGGGATTCTCTAGAGTGGGCGCAGGGCATTTCCGCTCCGCAGTTGAAAACAATGCGGTTAACTCCTGACTTGGCTGACTTACACTTCCGCGGCTTTTCGGAAATAAATCAAATCGATAACTCTGCACCCGAGATTCCCAATTACGATCGACTGGCTGGTTCGAAACAGATCTGGCGTGATTTGATCGGTTACTACACTCGGTTCGGTGACGTGCGAGAGTTACTGGCTCACATCGACGACCGCTACGTCATTATGAACGCGGGGGATGAGATGTCATTTCGTTTCGCCGCGCAGGAGCCGCCACCGCCCGGTTGGGTGCGCGATTTCGTGATCATGGGTGACGGCTGGATCAAAGACGGCGACTACAATTCGACGTTCTCCAAAACCGTTTTGCCGCTGCCTTACCACGACAAGCGGGAGTACGTTACGCCGCCAACAACGCTGGAAGATGAATGGGTTTATAAAAAGTATCCCGACGACTGGCAGAAATATCATACACGTTACATCACGCCACAGGTTTTTCTCAGATCGCTAAGAACACGAAACTAATGACTGGTGCGAATCGCATTGCCAAGCCCATTTTGATCATCCTCTTTGTGGGGCTGATTGCGACGCCTGTTGTATTGCGCCGTCTGTATGCACACCGCGAAAAAAGTTTGTCGACTGCCGACGCACAATCGGCACTCACTCGATATGGAGTTCACTTCGATGAAGTGTCCAAGGCAATCGGCATCAACTTTACTCATCAAGCGCCTATACTAGATCACAAACTCGATCACATCATGCCGCAGGTTGCTTCGATGGGCGCGGCGGTTTCAATCGTTGACTTTGATCGCGACGGTTGGCCTGATATCTACGCGACCAACAGCGGTGAAGGTAGCAAGAACGCGTTGTTTAAGAACCAGCAGAACGGATCGTTTAAAGATGTGGCCAGTGACGTCGGGTTGGCTGATGTGAATCAACTCTCGACGGGTGTTTCTATGGGTGCCATTTGGGGAGATTACGACAACGACGGTTACGAAGATCTGTTCCTATACAAGTGGGGACGACCGGAATTATTTCACAACGATGGTGGCAAGTCTTTCACACGAGTGACTGATAAAGCTGGGTTTCCGTCGTGGGTAAATGCCAACACCGCGATCTGGTTTGATTACGATGTAGACGGAAAACTCGATCTGTTTCTGGGCGGCTATTACTCGGAGGATGTCGATCTGTGGCATCTGAAAAATACTCGGATGATGCCCGAGAGTTTTGAGTATGCTCAAAATGGCGGTCGTAAGTTTCTATTTCATAACCTGGGGAACGGTTCGTTTGAAGAAGTTAGCCAGGCGCTGGGAATTAATACTAAACGCTGGGCACTCGCTGCTGTTGTCGCTGACTTGCGTGGATCAGGCCATCCAGATCTTTTTATTGCCAACGATTACGGCATCTCTGAACTCTACTTCAACGACGGGAAGCAATTTCGTGAAGTCGGGAAGCAAGCAGGCGTCGGCTTCTCACCGAAGAGTGGGATGAATGCGTCAGTAGGAGATGTCTTGAACGATGGCCGGTACTCCATCTATGTATCAAACATTTCCGAAGAGGGTGTGTTGATTCAGGGCAATAACCTTTGGCTGCCTAAAGAGGGCACTGCCGGTGACAATCTTCAGTATGAAAATCTAGCGCGCGACATGGACGTGGAAATTGGTGGCTGGAGTTTTGGGGCCCAGTTTGGCGATCTCAATAACGACGGCAATCAGGATCTGTATCTCGTGAACGGTTACGTCTCGGCCGATAGAAATAAGAACTACTGGTACGATTTTTCAAAAATCACGGGCGGCAACAGCACAATCATTTCCGACGCCGCCAATTGGCCTGCGATGGAAGGTCGAAGCTTATCGGGCTACCAGCAAAAGCGAGTCTGGCTGAACGACGGCTCGGGAAAATTCGTCAACGTCGCCACGGCCGTGGGGGCTGGCGACAATTACGATGGACGATCTGTAGCGCTAGTCGACTTGTGGAACCGTGGCGTTCTTGATGTTGTCGTCGCCAATCAAAAGGGCCCGCTGCTGGTTTATAAGAACACCTCGGCAGCGGAGAACAAATGGATCGATTTTGAACTCGAAGGCAGTGGTAGCAACCGCAGTGCAATCGGAGCTGAAGTCAAACTGTTTTGGAATGGCAAAAAGCAAGTGCAGACCGTGGCAGGTGGCAGCGGTTTTTGTGCGCAGAACCAGCGACGTTTGCATTTTGGTCTGGGCAAGAACCCACAAGTAGAAAAGGCCGAGATCCGTTGGACGTCGGGACGAACTCAAATCATTGCAAGGCCTCTGATAGGCCAGGTTAATAAAGTGAAGGAGTCCGCGTGAGCGAAACGACGAGTAACACAGTCGCCGCGGTAGAACTGCGTCAACCCAGATTTCGTCTGGACAATCGCTACGTCGCGCCGCTCTTCATCACCTTCATTCTTCTTGTCGGTCACCTGTCGTACGGGATTCTCGAGAGTTACTGGAAGACAGGTCTGGCGATAGTTACCGCGCTCATCATAGAACTAATCCTCGGACGAATCTTCTTTGGTAAGTGGCTCAATCTCGCTAGCGCCTATATCACGGGCATCAGCGTAGGAATTCTCGTTCGCTCACCGGCGGCTTGGCCCTACGCTTTGTGCAGCGCAATTTCAATCATGTCGAAATATGTGCTGCGCGTTAAAGGTCGACATATTTGGAATCCTTCAAACTTTGGACTTTCAGTATTGCTCTTCCTGGCGGCTGACACGATGGCTGGACTCAGTATCCAGTGGGGTAACTACAAAGCGCCGCTAATCGTGATTTGGGTACTTGGTTCAATAATTATTTATCGAGCACGTCGGTTTCATATCAGCGCCACCTACGTGGTTTCGTTCTTTATTTTCGCGTTTCTGCGAAGCTGGATTACTGGCGATCCATGGCAATCTGAGGTCGCCCCAATCACGGGTCCGATGTATCAGTTGTTTGTGTTCTTCATGATTACGGATCCAAAGACCACAGTGAAATCAAAGTTGGGCCAGTGTGTTGTTGCTTTCCTGGTGGCGTTTGCCGAATTCATCTTTCGCTTGATGCAAGTGGTCTACGCGCCTTTTTATGCACTGTTCTTTGTCGGACCAACCGCTAACCTGATTGAGATTTGGTGGGAGTTGAGGCACAAGCAAACCTAACTCTTCTTCGTGCTTCCTCTGTGATCTCTGTGTCTCTGTGGTGATTGAAATTGCTGCGTTTATATTTACCACAGAGAACACAGAGGAAGCACAGAGATGAATGAATGACTAACTCATTAGAATGCGACTCATCTTAATCATCGCGTTGGTTACATCCCTGATCGCAATCACCTCGTGTAAACAATCGGGAACTGCGCCCGTCGCGCCTCAGAACGAAGTGGCCACGGCTTCACCATCACCAACTCCCAGCCCAACTCCACCACGCCCCTCGGGCGCAATCGAGTTCACTGACGTCACCGCACAAGCCGGCATCCGTTTCAAGCATAACAGCGGCGCCTTTGGGAAAAAGTATCTGCCGGAAACCATCGGTTCAGGTTGCGCCTTCCTCGATTACGATCACGATGGCTGGCAAGACATCCTACTGGTTAATTCAATGAACTGGCCGGAGCAAAAAGGCGCGAAGTCTTTCCTGGCTCTTTATCACAACAACAAAGACGGGTCGTTCACAAACGTCACCGGCCAGGCAGGACTCGGAGTTGAGATGTATGGAATTGGCGTGACAGTCGGCGACTACGACAACGACGGGAACGACGATATCTACATCACGTGCGTGGGTCCGAATCATCTCTTTCGCAATCTCGGCGGTCGCAAGTTTGCTGATGTTACGGCCAAGGCAGGTGTAGGAGATCCTGGATTTTCGACTAGTGCTGTCTGGTTTGACTATGACAAGGACGGCAAGCTTGATCTATTTGTCGGCAACTACGTCGAATGGAGCGTCGAAAAAGATATCTACTGCACGCTGGACAACAAGAATAAGTCGTACTGCACGCCACAGTCGTACAAAGGTCAAAGTGCAACCCTTTATCACAATCGCGGGAATGGAACTTTCGAGAACGCAACTCAAAAGTCCGGAGTCGATGATCCGTCAGGTAAAACTCTCGGGATCGCATTACTCGACTACGACACCGATGGCTGGCTCGATCTGTTTGTGGCCAACGACACCGAGCCGAACAAGCTCTATCACAACAATAAGAACGGAACGTTCACAGATGAAGGTATCGCTGCCGGCGTTGCTTTCAGCTCAGCCGGTACTGCTCGTGCCGGTATGGGCGTCGATGCTGCTGACTACGACGGCTCCGGAAGACCAAGTGTGATCATCGGTAACTTCACGAATGAAAGCATGGCGCTCTATCACAACGACGGTTCAGGACTGTTTTCCGATGAAGCCGCTACCTCTGGAATTGGCAAGCAGTCGGCACAATCACTAACCTTTGCGACCTTCTTCTTTGACTACGACCTCGACGGACTACTCGACATCTTCGCCGCCAATGGGCATGTCTCCGACGACATAGCCGTCGTTCAACCGCAAGTAAAATATGCACAGCCTCCGCATGTCTTTCGTAATAAGGGTAAGAAGAAGTTTGAAGAGCTGACGGGAAAACTGGGTCGGGCCATGCAGCGGGCCATTGTCGGTCGGGGCGCGGCTTATGGTGACTTCGACAACGATGGCGATCTTGATTTATTAATTGCGACGAATAACGGGCCCGCAAGATTGCTCCGAAACGACAACGCGAATCAAAACGATCTCTTGCGAATCAAGCTGGTCGGCAGTAGATCGAATCGTGACGGCATCGGCGCCACTGTCACAGTGAAGACGTCAAAGGGCGCGAAGCAGGAACAAGCGGTCCGCACCGGGTCGAGTTACGCGTCACAAAGTGAGCTACCACTCGTTTTTGGTTTGGGAAAACCAGAGGAGGGGTTGACGCTAACTGTTGAAATCACTTGGCCGAGCGGGCAAAGAGATACGGCAAGCAATGTTAAGCCGAATCAGTCGTTAGTGATTGAGGAAGGTAAAGGAGTGACAACGTCTGCGCCGATTGTTTTTGTTCCGGTGCCGGCAGCCTCGCCATCGCCAACTGTGTCGCCCTCACCTCATTAGGATCTGGATCTGACATGACAAAACCTCACAAGGAATTAACAAGTTGGAAGGGGGCAAGCGGACCGACACGAACCTCACCAGAATTAACAAGTAAGGAAGGGGGCAAGCGCGAAATCACGAACCGCGCCCACCACCCCCGCTGTTGGATTTGAAGCCCCTAACTTGCTTCAGTTACCATTGCAAAGCACTCAACTCAACTCAACTCAACTCACACAAAGGAGCTTCCTCACTATGGCTCGTAAATGGTCAAACCTCAACCTTGCAGGTGCCCTTCACTTTGTCACCGGTAACTGCATCAATCGCCTTCCAGTCTTTACCGAACCTGATTGCTGCAAAGCCTTCCTCGAACAACTGAAAAAACTGAATGAGGAGTGGCCCGCTAAATTAATTGCATACGTGTTGATGCCCGATCACTTTCACTTCATTTCCAATCCTCGAGATGGTTGCATCAGCGAATTCTGTCGCGACTTAAAGAGCAAAGCGGCTAAGGAAATCGTCAAAGTTAGTCGCTTTCGTTTTCCAGTAACAGAAGATGGACATCAGGTTTGGCAGGAAAGCTTCAAGGCCAAGCCACTGTGGAGTGGCTGGATGATCAATCAGAAGATCAACTACATTCACGCCAATCCAGTGAAAGCCAGGTTAGTGAAGTCTGCGAGAGATTACTTCTGGTCAAGTTTTCGCTCATTCTATTGTCAGGGAGATGAGCCATTGGCTGTGGATCATGATTGGTGGTGGCCGGATGATGCCGAGAAGCTGTCGAAGGCGATGAAGAAGATGGGTTGGCACTCATATTGGGTTAGAGATGATGATGATAATTGAGTGACACAAAGAGTCTGTGGTGGGAGCCAGCGGGGGCGCGCTTCGGTTCGTAGTGGGCGAGTTTCGTGTTGGTCCGCTTGCCCCCTTCCAACTTGTTAATTCTTGTGAGGTGCTTTGAATTTCGCGCTTGCCCTTTACCAACTTGCTAACTACAGCCTCATCTATCCCCTCACATCCCAATTTGTTTAAAGTGATACCTCTCCGTATCGTAATAGCGCTCAACGTCGACCGTATTGATCGTTCCCACAACTGAAGAGATATCTACCAGCGACAATTCACAAGCCGGCGCCACTCCTCGAGCCGATACCATCATCCCAAAGTCGCCGTTGGCAATTGCCTCCGCCGCGCGGGCTCCAAACATCATCCCCATAATCCGATCGACGGGGCTCGGTGTCCCGCCACGTTGTGGGTGGCCCAACATGACGGCGCGTGCCTCATAAGGAGTTTCACTTTGGATGCGCCGTGACATGACTTCCCCGATACCTCCCAAACGAACGTGCCCAAATGGGTCATGACGATCATCAATCGTCACCATCTCCCCATCTTCAGCGCGTGCCCCTTCGGCAACTACAATCACTGCATAGCGTGGTCGCTGCGCTATTCCGCGGCTGAGTCCTGGCTCTCCTAAACGATCCTTCAAAAGCTGAAAGACCCTCTCGTATCGGAAGGGATACTCGGGAATCAGAATCAAATGTGCCTGGCCAGCTATGCCAGACCATAAAGCCAAATGACCAGCATGTCTGCCCATCACTTCGACGATTTGAACCCAACCATGCGAGCCTGCCGGCGTGCGCGAACGCTCGATAATCTCCGACACGTTTCTCAGTGCCGTGTCAAAGCCGAGTGTGTAATCTGTTGCCGCAAGATCCTTGTCGATAGTCTTTGGAATCCCGACTATCGGGATTCCCAATTCCCGAAGTCTCGCCGCGACGCCGAGTGTGTCCTCGCCGCCGCAAACGGCAATCGCATCAAGTTCAAGCTTCTTGAAGTTCTCCACGACATCAGCCGATAGATCCCTGGGACTGCCGTCGTCTCCGATTTGCTTGAAGGGGTTTGTTCGCGATGATCCAAGGTTAGTGCCGCCGTCACGATCCCATCGTCGCACTGTTTCGCGATCAAGCGTCAGCACGTCTGGCAATGGATTGAGCAGTCCCCGCCATCCGTCAAACAATCCAACGATAGCGAGGCCCAGCTCAGAGCCACGATAAACTAATCCCTTAATTGCTGGATTTAGGCCCGGTGCATCACCGCCACCGGTTAGAACTCCAACTCGTTTCTGCTTCGACATGAAAATTTTCGGGTTACCCTCGTTTGTGATCTGAATATATAGGCTATCATAACGCAATGAATCATAAAGGTACGTCCTCTAAAAGTTCGAAAGGATATCGCCGATCTGCATGGCTGGTCCTGTTGGTAATTCTTATGATTGGATTAGTCGTAGTAATAACTCCGATCTGGATCATTTATCCTTTTAAGGCACAGTCCCAGCGTGGACTCGAGGTATCGTTTGCACTACGAAGAATATCTCCGGTCTTGACGATCATTGCGTCACTCACCTTCGTTCTTCTGGGCGTTTGGCTTTGGCGAGGAGCTCGTTGGTTCGGGAAAGCGATAATGGTGGTGCTGGCGATTTCCCTCTTCGCCTCGACCTGGATGGCTCGTCAGAATCACTTCGAGTGGATATTTCGTCCCGACAAAAACATCGCCTTTGCCCAACCATCACAAGCTGACTTCGTCGGCAATAGCGATATGGTTTTGGCAGTGAAAATAAATGGCGAGGCGGCTGCTTACCCGGTACGTCTGATGGCGTATCACCATCTCGTGCAAGACGTGGTCGGAGGCACACCCATCGTCGCCACTTATTGAACGCTCTGTCACACCGGTCTGGTGTGGGAAACGACAGTAAATGGGCTGGTACTTCACTTCCATCTCGCGGGGATCAATAACCAGAACTTCATCATGCGAGATGAAGAGACTGGCTCCTGGTGGCAACAAGTTTCCGGCGAAGCGATCCTTGGTCCACTTAAAGGGGAAAAACTCCAGCCAGTTTCTTATGATGAAATCACTTTCGATTTATGGAAGCAGGAAGAGGCGCAGGGCAGAGTGTTGAAACCGGATCCAAGTGTTGCAGCTCGAAGCTACGTAGCTGCTGACTGGGATCAGCGAATGTCAAAGCTGCCAGTTGCCTCGCAAAGTCTGGATCCAACGCTTCCGCCAAGAACATTGGTGGTTGGCGTAACGGCTGGTACGGCGTCTAAGGCTTATCCCCTCGATGCAGTCAGAAAGCAGAGTCCGATTATTGATGAGTTAGGAGGAGTTCCAATCGTCGTAGTGTTGGGAAGCGATGGAAAATCGGTTCGTGCGTATGAACGGGTTGTTGATGGACGCAAGCTCGAGTTCTTCGTGAAAAAGGATTCGCCCGAATTGCGTCTTGTTGATGCTGAAACTGGAAGCGAATGGGATTTCACCGGCAAAGGAGTAGCTGGCCAGTTGAGCGGTCGTCAATTGAAGAAGGTCGCAGTTTTGAACGACTATTGGTTTGATTGGAAGAACTATCATCCGAAGACGTTTGTATATGATCTCTCACATTAGATACTCAGTCGCCACTTGTCAGACTGACTTGCCCAACCCGCTCGATCGAAAAAGCATGAGGGCAAACACCGACCGCATGCTTTCTATGATCGACTCAGCCGTCGCGGGCGCGGCTCCATTTCTTCCTGTGCGATTGGTTGTGTTTCCGGAATTCGCACACTCCGCTCCAATATTCCCAACCGCAAGCGAGTTGATTGAAAAACTCGCTATCAGAATACCGAACGAGCACACCGAGCGTTTACAGGAGAAAGCCCGAGAACTCGATATCTACATTCAATCCGGCTCAATGCTGGAAACAGATCCAAAATGGCAGGGCCATGTTTTCAACGCTACGTGTTTGATCGGGCCGTCAGGAATTCTCTACAAGTATCGGAAGGTAAACACGTGGATTCCTTACGAAGTCCATACAAGTCCTCACGATCTCGCCGATTACGACGAACCCATGTTTCCGGTTGCAGACACTCCCATTGGTCGTATCGGTTGCGCCATTTGTTACGACTGGTTATTTCCGGAGGCGATCCGGCAACTCGCCATGAACGGCGCTGAAGTTCTCGTTCGCGTTTCTGCTTATATGGATCCGTGGGGAGCAACAGAACCAATGGCCTGGTGGACTGTGATCAATCGCGCCCGGGCCATCGAGAACATCGCCTTTGTCGTCGCCGCGAATCAGGGTGCTAGTTTGAAATTCTATCCGCCCTACTCGTGGCCGGGCGGCAGTCAGATTGTTGACTTTGATGGACGATTGTTAGCCGAAGCCTCACCAGGACCCGGCGAAAGAATTGTGGTTGCCCCGATCGACATATCGGCCTTACGTCACGAACGCGCTGCCCGACGTGGGCATCACATGCTCGCGCACTTACGCACCGAGGCGTACCCAACCTATCGAACTCATCAGTACCCACCGAAGATTGATGTGAATGAGCCAATTTCTTATGAGCTCAATAATCGGCTAATCGATGAGGCTAAAGCGACGCTTAACGAGAAAGACTGAGTAGGAACTAGCAGCACCTTGTCATTCTCACCGGGTTGCCATGCAAAATCGAGAATCCCCCACACGGCAGTGTGGGGAATACTTCAGATCCTTTCTACGACCGGAACCCATTTAAGATTCAGCGCTGACTGCGAAGTACACACCTGACACACACACCACTTCGCAGGGCGCTAAGTCTGTTAATGCTCGGTGGTAGAGGAGATCTGAACAATCCCCACACTGCCGTGGGGGGAATTATTTTGATAAAGTCTGAGATTGAGAGAACGACTAATCAGATCGCTTACAATTCTTCCATGACGGAATATCTTGATTTAGATAACTGGAAGCGGCGCGACACCTTTCAATTTTTCCTTCACTTCGACAAACCGTATTTCAATGTTTGTGTTCAGCTCGACGTAACTAACCTCGTTGCATTGTGCAGACAAACGAAGACTAGTTCGTTTCTGGCATATCACTACTTAACACTGCGAGTGGCCAACGAGATTGAGGAATTTCACTATCGTTTGCGCGAAGGCGGGATTCTCATTCACCCGGTAATTCATGGAGGAAGCACTCTATTGTTGCCAAATGAAACTTTCTCGTTCGTTTACTTCGATTACTACGAGGACTTTGAAAGATTCGCCGCTGAAACAAAGTGCGCAATTGACGAAGTTCGATCAGGCGATGGGGCGTTTTTGCCCAGAGATGATCACGATGCCTTGATTCATTACACAACTGTTCCCTGGATCTCCTTTACCAGTTTCTCCCATGCAAGAAACTGGGGCCGTGAAGATTCCATTCCAAAAATTGCATTTGGACGATTCACTGAGATGGATAATCGAATCCTCTTGCCAATGTCGGTTGAGGTACACCATTCATTAATGGACGGCCTGCACGTAGGTCGTTTCATAAACAAGATGGAAGAGGCTCTGCGCATACCTGAAGCGTCGCTAAATCTAAAGTTAACCTGAACTGTTTTTGGTCCAGCAATTTCATTGACACAAAGGAAAGGCTTACTTAAGATCACGACACTTTCTGACAACTTGCCAACGTATCGGCTTCGGTTCACGAATCGAAATTAGAAACCCTCAAACACAGGAGATAAATCATGCAAAGAGTATCGTCTTGCTCCCTGGCCTTGGGCAGGGCATTGATTATTAGTGCGCTCGTATTGGTTGGTCTTTTTTCAACCGTGCAAGCACAAAGTCAAAGCACGACTGGAACGATACAAGGAACCGTATCCGACACAAACGGAGCAGCTCTTCCCGGTGCGAATGTCGAAATCAAGAAGGTTGATACGAACTTTGTAAGAACGATGACAAGTGATGAGGAAGGTCGGTTTATTGCCCCGCAACTCCCACCTGGAACTTATACGATCACGGTAGCGAAATCCGGATTCGCGACCTTAGTAGCTGAGAAAGCACAGGTGACAGTTGGCCAGACTTTGAATCTGACGGCCCTTTCCCTCAAGGTTTCTCAAGTGCAGGAAACGGTAACTGTTACTGCCACTGAAACTATAGATAAAACCAAGACAGAGTCAAGTACTACAATTAACGAACTTGCGGTCGGAACTACGCCTATTCTCGGTCGCAAATTTGAAGATTTGCTAACGCTCACACCAGGGGTCAGTGTCGTTCAGGGCCCAGACGGTGACGAAATAACTTTCGCAGGCCAGCGAGGCGTATTCAACAACGTCAGTTTGGATGGTGGCGATTACAACAACGGTTTCTTTGGCGAGCAACTTGGCGGGCAGCGAGCTGCAATCGATATCCCGCTGGATGCCGTCAAGGAATTTCAGGTGGTTGCCACGGGAGCGACTGCAGAGTTCGGCCGCTCCGCCGGAGGAATCATCAACGTAATTTCTAAGTCAGGAACGAACGAGTTACATGGAAGCTTGTTTCATTTTCAACGTTTGGAAGCGCTAACTGCAGACACTTCTGACGGAAAGCCGTTGACAGATTTCAGACGTGAGCAATTTGGTGGAACGATTGGTGGACCGATTCGCAAGGACCGGGCTTTTTTCTTCGGGGCGTTCGAAGGAATTCGAGAAAAGCTGACGCGCGCTAATCTGAGTGAGCCAATCGGAACCACTCCGTGTCCAATTGCCGCACCGACTATCGGCGCGAACGAAGCTCTCATCAATGGCAATCCCGATTGTCAGCGCCTGGCCCTGATTAACTTTATCCGGACCACAAGAAACCAGGAAGAAGGGCTCCCAATCGAACGTCCGATCAGAAACTATGCGTTTCTGATGAAGACAGATTTTAATATTGGTAATTCACATCAGCTGGGGATCTCGTACAATTTCGACTACTCCAAGAACACGAACCAAACGTTTGATGTCGCCACTTATGGCAATTCAGCGAACGGCATCGAAGGTCCATCCAAAATTAACAATCTCAATATCAACCTATTCTCAACAATTTCCCCGACGCTACTAAACGAAGGACACTTTTCGTACACGCGTGAGTTGCGTCCGCGCTCAGCAGTTACTTCCAATGTTCCGGCTGACACAGCGATGGGCTTTGCCACCACTTTTCGGTTCGGGCATCCGTTCTTTCTCAATCCGACGGTTGATGAATTGCTGTGGCGAACACACTTGAAAGACAACTTCTCGATCATTTCAGGTAACCATAACGTGAAGTTCGGCGGTGAATGGTTGCATACTCTGAACGATCAGGTTTTCCGCGGCTTCTTCGAAGGTCGCTATATCTTCGATAGCACCGCTGGATTCTTGCGCTACGCTTCGGCGCCTGCCATAAACGGCTTTGGTCCAACTGCCGGCGAATGCTTCGCAAACGTTGGCGGCGCGTTTACAGGATGGGTCACTACAGGTGCTCCTTTCAACCAAAGTTGCCCGGGAGGCAGCAGCGTCGGTGGCCCATTGCTTCTCTTCCTGCAAGGCGCCGGCAGAACAGGCCCCGCAACCGACGCGGCGGGAGCTTCTAAGATCACGAACAATGACTATGCGGCGTTCGTCCAGGATCGGTGGCAAATCCGACCCAACTTCACTCTGAACTACGGGTTGCGTTGGGAAGCGCAGATCTTCCCCAGCCCTGTTGTAGCTCCGGCTGATACCGCTTACGGCAGATTTTTGGCCGATCCGAGATTTCCGTCCGACGGCACGTTGCATAGTCCAAAGAAAGAATTTCAGCCGCGCCTGGGTTTCGCCTGGGACATTTCAGGCAAAGGGAAATCGGTTCTGCGCGCGAGCGCTGGGATCTTCTACGGGCGCCAGAACATGCTCTCCCAGGTGGGCTCGATTACAACGAATGGCGTGCAACAGCAAACCATTTTTGTAAGCTCGCAGTTGATTTCATTCGGAGTGCCTGCGCCCACATGGCCGGGACTGGTGACGCCCAGCGCGGGTTCCTGCTCGACCATCAATAACTTCAGTGCGGCCGGCCCGTTCACAAATCCATTCCCCTGCTTCAGTGGTGTGCGTGTGTTCAGCCGTGATTATGCGAACCCGCGGATTTATACGTACAACGCGCAATTTGAGCAGGAAATCGCGGCGGACCTGACACTCTTTTTTGATTTCACTCATTCACAAGGCGTTCATCTGACTCGCTTCCTTAACTATAACCGGAAGCTAAATGCTGCTGGGTTCCCGATTTTCGGCGATTACCTCGGCGAAGTAGCGGTGACCAGCGCAGTTGGTAAGTCAAACTACAATGGCTTCACAGTTGGGATGAGAAAGCGGTTCACTAAGAAATATCAGTTCGAATGGAACTACGTGCTGTCGAAAGATAAAGACGACGATTCAAACGAGCGCGATCCGTTCACCGATCGGTCGTTTGACATCAACAATCTGAGTCTGGATTATTCGCTGTCGGATCGCGACATTCGCCACAAGTTCAACTTCTTCACCTTTGCAGAATTAGTCTGGGGAATTGAAGGGAACTTCCGGATACAGGGTCGGAGTGCTCAGCCAATAACTCCTGGAACTCGCACGGCAACAAATCGAAATACGGTGCGGAAGGACAACAAGTACTTCTCATTTGACTGGCGCCTCCAGCGTCCATTCAAATTCGGCGAGCGGTATGCGTTGATTCCGAGCATCGAGATGTTCAATACCTTCAACAACGCCAATAATATCAACCCGCTCTCGACGCCTGGACTTTTCAATTTTGATGGCTTCCTTCGTCAGGGTGTGGGCGACCCGAGGCAAGTACAACTCGCGATTAAGTTCACGTTCTAGTTCTTGGGAGACATTGAGCCGCAGATAAACGCGGATGACCACAGATCAGAAAGAAGTAATTGGAGACTCATGCTGAGTCCCCGTAACTCTCTTGCTTTTCGGATCTGTATTATCTGCGTTGATCTGCGGCTTAACTTCTCACAATACACCTTCAAGACACCTACACACTAAGTCTCACGGCACTCCTGTTGCCATCACACAATCAAGCCAACTACTTAGAACCAGAGTGGCTGAGAACTAGACAAGACTTTGCATGCGATCGTACGGCAGGCATACAGCGATAGGGCCATTAAGATAGGACGGTAGAGTGTATGAAATGGAATGAAGGTTTTCGGAAGTTCTCCATGAAGGCTGCAAATGCCCTGGGTTCACCCTGGCTCTTTGTCGTTAACGTTTTGCTGATTGCAATATGGTTGGCGGCAGGCCCCTTTTATCACTTCTCAAATACCTGGCAATTACTGGTAAACACGGCAACCACAGTATTCACATATCTCGCCGTCTTTCTCATTCAGAACACTCAAAATAGGGATGCCAAAGCTGTGCACCTCAAGCTCGATGAACTGATCAGCAGTGTCCACGGCGCACGCAATCGATTAGTCGATCTGGAGAATCTTTCCGATGCGGAACTAAGAGAGCTTCAGAGTCAATTTCAAAAACTACGACGACAAGCAAAACAAAACAAAGAGGAAGACGTGCGAGCGATTGAAGGAGACTTAGATGAAAACTTTGCGGCGAACCCCGCGTCAACAGGAAGCTAAGATTCCAAGACAACAATTCGCCATAAACTAAACACGCCTTAGTTAATCATTGTGGTCCGCACATCCTTGTGTCCAAGCAACTCCTGAACAGTTCGGATATCGTAGCCGTCCTCGAGCAAATGAGTTGCGAAGCTGTGACGAAATGTGTGGCAGCTGCCGTTCTTCGAGATGTTGGCTTGCTTGACCGCAGTTTTCACGGCGCGCTGCAAGCCTTCCGGCGCCGCGTGGTGTCGGCGTATAACTCCACTGCGCGGATCTTTTGAACGTTTGAGCGAGGGAAAGACGTACTGCCAGCCCCATTCCTTGCTGGCGTTGATGTATTTACGTTCGAGAGCATAGGGCAGATAGACTTGTCCGAAGCCCTGCTTCAAATCTCTTTCATGAAGCAACTTCACGTTCATCAGTGCGTACCAGACAGATGCTTGAGCACGGTTTGCACTTCTTTTTTAGAGAAGACCACTGGCAACCGGCGTCCAGGTTTAGCCCGTTCGACGTCCTCGATAAATGGCAGCTGAAGCTTAAGCACATCGCGACAAAGAAAGAGTAATGCGCTTAACGCAACAGTCTGAGTAGAGGCGGACACATGGAGGTCTACGGCGAGATGGGCAAGGAATTGGCGGATTTCATTCTCCGCCATTTCGCCGGGGTGTCGTTTCTTGTGAAAGAGGATGAAGCGTTTAATCCAATTGGCATACGCATCCTCGGTCTTACGGCTGAAGTGCTTGACGCGAGCGACCGTTCGGACCCGATCGAGTAGTTTTGGTGAGGACATGGTTGAGGTATCATGCCTTTCGTGAGTATTTGAAAACTGTCAGAATATAGCACGCTTAGCGGACTTAGATGACGATCTGTCGTCTAATAACTAGTTCGGCGGCTTCTTTCATTCTAGTGGTGGAATGTTGATGGGATACGAGATCTTCGAAAAGTGGGAAAAAGAGCAGTCTATCGTGAGGGCTGAGTTTGTCAGCGGTGGTATTAGTGCGACTTTCACCGGACGCGTGATCTACCAATCAATGACTGAGCTTCGCCTCGCTAGGCTTGACGATGAGATGTCGATCTCTTTGTTTTTCGGCGAGGTGAATGTCTTTGCTCAAATAAGAGGCGAACCCGCTGCAGTCACGAGGTTCCAGGCTGAATACGCGGTCGCTGTCCGTATCGTCACGGATAGCGGTGCAAGTTGCATTGTGTATGAACTCCGAAAGCATCCAAGAATAGATTCCCTTGAAATGAACCGCGCCGCCGAACTAGCGCTTGCAGCGGACTCGCCTGAGAGTTGATTATTAATGTGGTTGCGTGGGCGAGCCGCTGAAGCGAAGCGTTCGGCGCTTCGTAATGTTTTCGATGAACCTAAATCCTCTCGTTATTGTTTTCCTTGTAGTGATCGGCTTGCCAGCGTTTATGCTTCTTCTGATGATTCGCGACACAGTTAGGCGAAGGGGTCGCTGGGGCATGAATTTGGAGACAGTCAAATGTCCGCGCTGTGGGCACGAAGCGCCCAAAATTAGAAAGCCGAGTTCGCTTAGGCAGGCGGCGTGGGGAGGTGCCTGCTGTTCAAAGTGCGGTTGTGAGTTCGACAAATGGGGAGTCGAGGTCACGTTGTAAATGAGTTGAGAAGCTTTGGGAATGTGGACTGATACATCTTGGCCGCGCCGAAAACGAATTAAGGATTGTTGTCGTGCGAGTCTGCGAGCCGCGACAAAATCCGGGGTTGAACTAAAGCCGCCGGAGAGTGGTTGAGCTGTTTGGAAAAAGAAGCCGAGTTTTGGGCTTAGCGGCAGTGAAAGATTGGCGGGT